>CAZYWA010000059.1:0-22645 GCA_964650975.1 uncultured bacterium | reverse complement strand
CAGGCGTCCATCTTGGTTCAGACGCTGCGGACGCGAGGGACCGCGTCCCTCCAAATAGCAGGCGATTGCTTCGGAGGAAGCGCTCCGCGCAATGATCCGATTTTGTCCACACCTTCTGAGAAGTGGAAGTTGCCGGCGGGTGCCGCGACGGTCGCGGCTACGCGGCGAGGCGGTCGCCGGCGCGATCGAGCTCCTCGTTAGGTTCGCGAGGCGCGTGTTCGGCCAGGACGGCGTTGACCTCGCCGAGAAAGCGCTGCAACCGCACCAGCACCAGCAGTTGCAACACTGCGGCGACTGCGGCAGCCACGACGATCATCAGGGCGACTGCGAAGACCATGACGGAGCTCGCTGGTTACGCCTCCACGCGGGAGGCGTGGATTGCGCATTGTTGCGTCCACGCGCTCCTTCGACTGCAACGGCCGCGCCACTGCGTTGGGCCCGGCGCCGGTGCCGCACCCCGTGGCGCCAGTGCATTGGAAGCACAGGGAAAAGCACTTCTCGAACGGCAACCGCCGGGGATCTCGGCCCGCGAGACTCACGCGTCGCGAAGGCGTCCGATCCGGACGCGAGTCCACTTTCCGAACCGAACCGCCAACGTTCCCGCGCCGGCCGCTCACCACCAGCGGACGCGGCCGACGTCGACGTGGACGAACTGGTCCACCGGGTAATACCCGACACCGCCGCCTTCCAGGGCGAGCGCCGCGCGCCGCAAATCTCGGAGCCGGCGACCTGGGACTCGGATGTCGATGGCCTTGCCTTCGACGTGCAGGCTCGCGTAAGCGACACCGTCGCTTTGCGCCGCGAGCAGCGCGTTGGTGGCGGGCGAGCGGTAGCCGGAAATCACGTGGAACGGCTGGCTGGTGCCGAGGCGGCCGCGAAGCTTGACCAGCAGGTCGAGCAGGTCGAGGTCGATCGGGTAGATCTCGCCGCTACGGTGATCCCGCAGCACGTGATCGATCGCGTCGAGCCCGTCGAGCTGGTAGCGGCCGTCGGCCCAGTAGACGGCCTTGAGCTGCTCGTCGGTGTGCAGGTTGACGAACGAGAGCTCGCGGCGCTTGGCCGGCTGGATGCGCGCCGACGCCGTCGCGGCCAGGGACGGAAGAGCCAGGCCGAGCGCCCAGGCGCCGCTCGAACGCAAAAAATCGCGGCGCCGGATCACCCCTCCGTTCTAGATCAATGCGCTTCCTGCTGCAACCAGTGGTCGAAGTCGGTCTCGAACCGGGCGGCGCCCAGCGGGTACACGGTACCCAGCGCGGCGTCGAACGTGCGGCCCGCGCCCATTTCCCGCAACACCCGCACGATTCCATCCATGCGGACCTGGTCGTGCAGGTACACGGCCGCGAGGTAAGCCCGGTTGTAGTTGCTGTGAATGTGTCTCCCGTCGTCGCCCGGTCCCACGAAGTGGTCGGTCTGCTCGGAAAGCGGCGGGTGCACCCCGGCACGGGTCTGGGCGGCGATGTGCTGGATGAGCGAGCGGTCCGGGCGCAGCGCGCGCGCCTCGCCATCGAACGACCGGCGCTCCACCAGCATCGCCAGGCCCTCGTTCAGCCACGCCGGGGGTGCATGCTTCTTGGTGATGTCGGCGACCAGCACGTGCGTGTACTCGTGGAACACCAGCTCCCGGACGACGTCGGCGCTCTTGAGCGCGGACTTGACCCGGATCGCGGTGCCGTCCCAGAACCCCCACGCCCAGTGCGCCCCGGGAAAGCGGGCCAGGAACGCCTCGGGCGCGTAGAACATCACCTGCACCCGCTCCTTCGGGTAGGCGTCGAACAGCCGTCCGACCTCCCGGTACGCATCCTCGAGGTGTTGCTGGATGGTTTGCTGAGCGTCGCCGAGCTCCCAGTTGGCACGCGTCGAGGTGTCCCACTGAAAATCGAAGTGGTCGCTCTGGGTGTGCAGGAACCGCGTGGCGTCGCTCGCGCGGGTCTGCTCCTTCGCGGCCCCTTCCCGCGCCCGGTCGAGGGCGTGCACGGTCATCGCGATCTGCTCCTGGGGCAGCCCATGGGTGTCGGCGAGCATGCTCTCGAGCGTGTGCTGCGCCGCGCCGTACTGGTGCTGGTCGAGCTCGAGCTCCGCCAGTGCGTACCGCAGCTCGCTCTTGGCCGACGGGTCCTCGATGAGCGCCCGCTCCAGCGTCGACTTCGCGTCGTCCGGCTTTCCCGCCTTCTCGAGGGCCTGGGCGCGCTCCACGGCCTGTTGCGCGGTGATGCGGTCGTCGTGGGCCCGCGGAGCGGCGCCGACGCGCGGAGCCGCCCCTTTGGCGCCGGGCGTGACGGTGCCGGGGATCTCCCCCGGATGAGGCGATGCAGCGACCGGCGGCGGTTCGGCGCCCCGGTTCGCCTGCACGATCGCCGCGATCCGCTCGTCCCCCGGGCACAGGCGGCCCGCCTCGGCGAGATCCGCGGGGTCTTGCTTGCCGCCCCAGTCCGGGCCGAGCTGCCAGCGGGCGACCAACGCGCGAGCGCGCTCGCAGCCCTCGGCGGGCAATGCGAGGCCCGCGCCCGGGGCGCCCGAGGCCGCCACGGCACCGGCGGCCTCATCGCCCCCTCCAGTCGACGGGGCGCCGCTCGCACCCAGCTCGAGATGCCCCCGATAACGTTCGGGGACTTGCTCGAGGCGATCCGCGACGTGGGGCACTCCCGCGTCGTCCTTCCATCGGTAGACCTCGGGCCCACCGGCCACGGCAGCAGGCGCCCAGGCAAGACACGTCCCGAGAGTCGCGAGCACGCCGCAAGCTCGAACGAGCCTCCGGTACGGCACCATCACGGATTTACCTCTCACCTCGCTGGGAATCCCTTATGCCTCGCCGTCCGCTCCGACCGCAACTCGGCGGCACGGGCGCCGCGCCCGCTCGGTGCGATCCAAAGGGCCATGCGGCCGGACGTGGCCGAGCCTTGACACCCCGCGCCGCGAATCGCTATCTCAGACCGATTACCCACCGCTCCATCCATCCGCGGAACCGAGGCTCGCGACGCACCGGTCCGGCGCGCGGCGACCACGGCGCGAGCGCTCAGGCTCACTCATGAAGACTGCCCTCATCACCGGGATCACCGGTCAGGACGGCTCGTATCTCGCCGAGCTGCTGCTCACCAAGGGCTACCGCGTGGTCGGCATGGTGCGGCGCTCGTCGCTGGAGAAATTCGAGCGCATCGACCATCTGCGCGACAAGATCGAGATCTGCCAGGCCGACCTGCTCGACCAGCTCTCGATCATCCGGGTGGTCGAGCAGATCGGCCCCGACGAGATCTACAACCTGGCCGCGCAAAGCTTCGTGCCCACGTCGTGGGACCAACCGGTGCTCACGGCCGAATTCACCGCGGTGGGCGTCACCCGCATGCTCGAGGCGATCCACCAGCTCAACCGCAAGATCCGCTTCTACCAGGCCTCGTCGAGCGAGATGTTCGGCAAGGTCCGTGACGTGCCGCAGACCGAGATGACGCCCTTCTACCCGCGCAGCCCGTACGGCGTGGCGAAGGTGTACGGGCACTACATCACGGTCAACTACCGCGAGAGCTACGGGATCTTCGCGGCCTCCGGCATCCTCTTCAATCACGAATCGCCGCGCCGCGGCCTCGAGTTCGTGACCCGCAAGGTCAGCGACGCGGTGGCGCGAATCAAGCTCGGCATGCAGAAGGAGCTGCGCATCGGCAACCTCGACGCCAAGCGCGACTGGGGTTTCGCCGGCGACTACGTCGACGCGATGTGGCGCATGCTGCAGCAGAGCGAGCCCGACGACTACGTGATCGCCACCGGCGAGACCCACTCGGTGCGCGAGCTGCTCGAGGTCGCGTTCGCGCACGTCGGGCTCGACTGGCAGAAGTACGCGGTGGTCGATCCGCGCTTCGTGCGCCCCGCCGAGGTCGACCTCTTGATCGGCGACGCCTCGAAGGCGCGCGACAAGCTCGGCTGGCAGACCCAGGTGAGCTTCCGCGAGCTGGTGAGCATGATGGTCGACCACGACCTGAAGCGGCTCTCCCGATGAACGTGAATCCCTCGATCTTCCGCGAGTACGACGTCCGCGGCCTCGTCGACAAGGACCTGACCGACGAGTTCGCCGAGCTGCTCGGCAAGGCCTTCGGCACGTTCCAGGTGAAGCGCGAGCGCACCCAGCTCGCCGTGGGGCGCGACGTCCGTGAGTCGAGCAACCGCTTTCGCGACGCGCTGATCCGCGGCCTGGTGTCGACCGGCTGCGAAGTGATCGACGTCGGCGTGTGCCCCACTCCGCTGCTCTATTTCTCGCTCTTCCATTACGAGCGAAACGGCGGCGTGATGATCACCGGCAGCCACAATCCACCCGAGTTCAACGGTTTCAAGCTCTGCTCGGGCAAGAGCACCATCCACGGTCCCGACATCCAGGAGCTGCTCGCCATCGCGCAATCCGGGAACTTCGCCACCGGCGAAGGCTCGGTGCGCGAGGCGGAGATCATCGATCCCTACATCGCGTGGGTGAAGGGCAACGTGCGCATCCAGCGACCGGTCAAGGTGGTCATCGACGCCGGGAACGGCACCGCCGGGATCGTGGCGCCGCGGATGCTCGAAGCGCTCGGTCAGGATTTCATCCCGCTCTTCTGCGATCCCGATCCCACCTTCCCCAACCACCACCCCGACCCGACGCTCCCAGAGAACCTGCAGCATCTGATCGACAAGGTCGACGAGACCGGCGCCGAGCTCGGCATCGGCTACGACGGCGACGGCGATCGCATCGGCGTCGTGACCGGACGCGGCAACATCCTGTGGGGCGACATGCTGATGGTGCTCTTCTCGCGCGAGATCCTGCGCGCGCGCCCGGGCGCCACCATCGTCGCCGAGGTCAAGTGCTCGCAAAACCTCTACGACGACATCAAGGCCAAGGGCGGCAACGGCATCATGTGGAAAGCCGGCCACTCGCCGATCAAGGCCAAGATGAAAGAGGTGGGCGCCGCGCTGGGCGGGGAGATGAGCGGCCACGTGTTCTTCGCCGACCGCTTCTTCGGCTTCGACGACGCGCTCTACGCGACGCTCCGCGTGCTCGAGATCGTGGCCCGGGAGGAGCGCACCCTCGACGAGCTGCTCTCGGACCTGCCCAAGCTGGTGGCCACTCCGGAGATCCGCGTCGACTGTCCCGACGATCGCAAGTTCGAGGTCGTGCGCCGCGCCGTCGAGCACTTCAAGGCCAGCCATCCGGTGGTGGACGTCGACGGCGCCCGCGTGCTCTTCGAGGACGGCTGGGCGCTGGTGCGCGCGTCCAACACGCAGCCGGTCTTGGTGCTGCGCTTCGAAGCCAAGACCCCGGAACGCCTTGACGCGATCCGGGGGCTGGTTGAAGATGCGCTGCGCTCGCTCACGGCGGAAGTGGAGAGCTCGTCGGCCGCGTGAGCATCCCATCGTGCGACGCGTCGCCTGCCTTCCCTTCGCTGCACTCGGATCCACCCTGGCCCTCGCGGCCGGCTGTTCGTGGCTTTCGCCAGGCGCGGCGATGCCGAAGAGCCTCGACCTCATCGAGGCCAGTCCCGAGGAAGTCGCACACCAGCTCCAGACGATGGAGGCACGCGGCGTGTGGCGGAACGCTCCCCACGACGACGCGGCCGTGCCGATCGACAGCCACACCTATCGCGACGTCACGGCGCAGGTGAGCCGCGGCGTGGTGAACGTGTTCACCCAGACCACGGTGATCGGCGGGATCTACTCCGATCCGCTCGGTGTCTTCCCGTTCAAGGTCGGCATCCCCATTCCCCATCGCGGCAGCGTCCTGGGCAGCGGGTTCCTGATCGGAAACGGCTACGTCGTCACCAGCCGGCGGGTGGTGGCCGCCGCTCAGTCCATCGAAGTGCAGATCCCCAACATGGCGGGTGGCTTGCCCGCGCAGGTGCTGGGCGCGGTCCCGTCCACGGAAGTGGCGCTACTCAAGATCGAGCCTCGCGAGACGGTTGCCGCTTCGCTGGCGCTCGGTGCTTCGGCGAAGGTCGCGGCGGGAGAGCCGGTGGTCGCGATCGGCAACCCGTTCGGCACCGGTCCCACGGTGCGTCCGGGAGTCGTGTCGTTTCGCGTCAGCCGTCTACCGCAGACCGAGGAGTCGAACGAGCACGGCGTCGAGTTCTTCCAGACCACGGCGCCCATCCAGCCGGGCGAGAGCGGCGGACCCCTCGTCGACATCCACGGCGCGGTGATCGGAATGAACGTGTTTCCGGACACGGAGGGATCGCCCTCCAAGTCGGCCGTTCACGATGCAGGCTACGCGGTTCCGATCGACGCCGTGAAAGCATCGGTGGCGCAGATCCTGAGCCGCCCGTCCGTCCCGGTGCCGAATCTCCCGCTACCGTGACCTCACGGCAGTGGCTGCCCCGTGACCGGTGTCGGTGCCGGAACGGGAGCGGTGACCGGAGGCGGCGGGGGCGGCGGGGCGGCTTCCCGGAACACGGTGCCGTCGATGTCTCGGAGCACCGGGATCGAGATCACGCGCGCGCCGCGCTCGGACAGGCGCGCGCGCATCTCGAGCGCCTTGCCCCGGTACGGGAACTCCACCAGCAGCGTGCCCTCGGCTTCGCCCTCCAGGGACGCGCCGGCCAGCTCCGGCGCGCGATTCGGGCACTCGTCGAGCGGTGATCGATAAGCCCGGTAGACCGGCGGCAGGACGACCTGCTCGTTTCCGCCGTCGGCCTGAAACAAGATCCGGCCCGGATAGCTCGATCCCACGATCCGTCGCTGATCCTCGTACACCGAGGTGATCAGCTTCTGCGCCTCGCTCTTGGTGGTGGCGTCGGCGTGGTCGTAGGCCTTGGCGGCGATGGTGTCCACGTCGAAGAGCGTCAGGAAGCAATCCTGACGGGCATCCCGCAGCGTCGCCGCGTAGGTCTGCGCGAGCGACAACGTGCCCCACGAGGCGGCTCCGCTGCGAAACGCCTTGCCCGAGTCGGAGAGCGGGTTCTGGTACGAGCAGCCGGCCGCGAGAGCCGTCGCCAGCATCAGCGGGAAAACGGAGCGCTCGCACCGCAACCTCGTCGGCCTCGCGCTGCGTTCAGGGATGCGGATCGACACGATGTTTCCTCCGGTCGCGGGAACGCCGCGCGCGCTGGGGATTGTGGCAAGGAACCGGCGCCGGGGCTACCAGCTCCGGCGGGCCGGCTGGGAGGCGCGACCCAGCCTCGGTCGCGGCGGCGTGCTCACCTTCGACCGGGGTCCGGCTCTTCCGTCCGCTCCCGGAAGAAGTCGCAGCGCGCGACCGGCTGTGGCGGATACTTCATCGGCGCGATCGGGCACTGGATGAAGACCGACGTCTTGGTCTCCACGTAACGCGGCGGCGCCGCGCAGCGGTGGCAGAGGCTCTGCGGATGAGGCAGCGGCCGTGCGGGTGCATTTCGACGGTCGTCCATGTGGACCTCAGTTTCTCGCCAACTTGCTCCACCGCAGACCGACGAACGCGAGCCCGAGCCAGGCACATGCGCTGACGAAGCCACCCACCGCGAACTCCGCCGGCCGGTAACGCGCGATCACGTGATGAATTCCCGCCGGAACCACGGTGGCCAAGCTCACCAGGTTCGCGATCCCGGTGCGAGCGGGCTCGCCATCGATCGTAACCCGCCAGCCGCGAGCGGCCACCTCCCCGATCACCAGCAGCGATGATTGCTCGGCGTACGTGTCGAGCTCGACGAACCCCGGCGCCCACGAGCGGGTGACGCGCGAAGTGCTCGACGAGGTCGCGGCACTTCCGTCGTGCGGGGCCGGCGGCGCGTCGAGTCCCTCGACGACCGGAACGGAGAATGGATCCACCGAGAGATCGAGCGCCACGGCGGCCGCGGCGTCGGCGGACGACGCGAGGCTCCAGCTCGACGCAAGCCACACCCGGGCCGCTGGCTTCGCCCGCTCCCACACCCGCACGGTCGAATCCGCCGCTCGCCGCCCGACGAGCCCCGCGAACGGAATCCGAAACGCGTCGCCCTCGACGGGCAAGTCGGTGACCAGCGTCGTCGCACCGAGCAGATCGAGCACCCGGACGTCGGCGGAGCCGTTCCCGAGATCGAGACGTGCTCGATCTCCTTCCGGCAGTGTCTTGCTGGCCGCCAGCGCGCGAACCCAGTCGACGTCCATCGACCGCAGCCGGTCGGTGAGCATCGCGACCCGCGCCAGCGGCAGCTTCGAATCGCGGCCCAGATCCTCGTAGGAAAGCACCATTCCGCCATTTCGCCGCAGCGCCCACTCGCGCGCGTAGTGGGTCCGCTCCGCATGCAATACCCGACCGGTCCCAGGCGCCGGCAGCGACGGCGCGAGCTCGGCGCCATCGAAGTAGCTCTCGACCACAAAGGGCTCGCCCGCCGCAACGCGGTTCACCGCGACGAAGTGCACGAGCTCGATGGCGAGTGCCGCCGACAGCACGCATCGCGCCGTACGCGGCCAGAGGAGCGAGAGCCCGCTTCCGCAGATCCCCATGAACGTCCACGGCAGGCTCGCCACCAGGTGTGGCCGCACCAGCGTGCGTGCATCGCCGGATCCCGACGCCCACAGCGTCAGACAAGCCACGATCGGCAGCGCCGCGATCACGAGGCCGACGGCCGGCGGCGGCGGCGCACCGACCGGCCGCTCGAGCCACGCATGGATGCCGTGCGCCGAGAGAAGCGCCAGCGCCAGCGCCGCCGGAACCAGGAAGAAGTAGAAGTACGAAAAGATACGGAATGGAGGGAGCGCGCGCAGTACCCGCCACAGCGGAGTCGCATCCCCGACCGAGAGCAGCAGCGCACCCCCGAGCAACACCCAGAGCTCGGCATTGCCGCGACCGGCTCGAGCGCGCCGTCGACTCGCTAGCGCCACGAACGGCAACAGCGCCACCCCGATGAAGAGATGGCCCTTCCCCGCCGGATCGAACCTGGCGAACAGGAAATTGCCGAGCCTCCAGAGCTGGGTGAGGTAGTCGTACTCACCGCTCACCTCGCGCCCTTCGCTGAGGATGCTCTCGCGGCCAGCGGCGACCAGCGGCAACAACTGGATCGCGGCGAGTGCGACCCCCAGCAGCTCGCTGGCAATCAGAAGAAGGACGGCTCGCGCGACGGCTTCGTAGCGCGGGGGTTCGTCCCCCGCTTTCGCGCCGAGCGCCATCCCGACTGCGTAAAGCCCTGCCGCGAAGAGCACCACGCCCGACGCCACCAGATGCCCGCCCAGGTGCATGAGGCCGAGGCAGAGCCCCGCCCCCGCGATCGCGCGCGGGGCGCTCGTCTCTCGACGAATGCCGCGATCGAGACACAGCAGCACCCACGGCAAATACGAGAGCGCCACCGCTTCCGGCAGATAGCCGAGTCGCGCCAGATCGGAGAGCGGCGTGCCCGCGCCGACCGCCAGCGCCGCCAGCATCGACGCCGCCCGTCCCACCCCGCGCACTCGCGCCAGCGCATAGCTCCCGACCGCGAACGAGACGATGTGCAGCAAGAAGCCGAGATCGAGCGCCCGCGCCATCGGCAGCAGGAAGAGCAGCACGGCCGGATAGAACGGCCCCATCCAGGGCGGCTGCGCGAGAAACGGCGCGCCGCCGTCGTGGAACGGATTCCAGAGCGGCAGCTGCCCGGCCGCGAGCTCGCGAAAGAAGAAGATCGCGTGCGGAACCGAGTATTCGAGGCAATCGTGTCCGAACCGCCACGGCATGCCGAGAACGAGCTGCGGGTGAAGAGCGATCGTCGCGACGCCCACGAAGGCCGCGGCACGCAGATCGGTGCGCCCGACCGCGCTCACGCACTCGCCTCGACACGGCCGCGGCGAGAAAGCGCTAGCCAACCGAGCAGGCACGCCATGAAGCCGGAAACGGGTAACGCCGGCCACACGCTCTGCGAATACCAGATTCGAACGCCGTGCTGCCCCTCGGGAACGCTGACGGAAAATGCCGACGCGGGCTCGGCCGACTCGATCACGGGTAGGGCTCGCTCGTCGTCGACGGAGGACTTCCACCCCCTCAGCGCGGCCAACCGGCAGACCAGCATCTGATGCTCGTGCGCCCGCACGGTGAGCGCGTAGGAGCTCGGCGACGCCGCCAGGATCGATAGGGATCCCGCGGCCTCCCGCTCCCGGCTCGCTCCCACGCCGTCCAGCAACAGGAAGCGATCCGCGTTCGCCACCCGATAGAGGTGGACCTTCCCCTCGGCATCGTCCGTCTCGGGCGACACGGATCCGGCACCCGCGCCAGTGACCGGAAGATCCGTAACGATGCGATCGACGCCGAGGTAGCGCAGCGCTTGAACGGTGCTCTCACCGATCTCCAGCGATGCCGTCGAACCGCTCTTCAGATCTCCACGGTCGCTGGCGGTGAGCTCCACTTCCCAGTCGAGATCGGAACCGAGCCGTGATGCCGCGTAATCACGTCCCTTCCACCCGATCCGCGCCGAGCGATTGATCTCTTCGTAGCCGAGCAGCAATCCACCGTTTCGACGCAACAGCCAGTCGGCGACGGGCCGGGTCCGCTCGACGTGCCAGATCCGCCCCAGGGACGTCGAGCTCGAGAGCGCCTTCACCAGCGGGTCGTCGGCGTGGAAGTAGGCGGCGGTCGAGTACGCCGGCTTGTCGACGTGCGCCCGGACCCGGTAGCTCGTCATCTCGACGAGAGCTAGACCGATCACCAGCGCCGCGAAGCGCTCCGCACCGAGCTTTCCATTCACCCGCAGCGCGCTCAGCCCGAGCAGCGCGAGCAACGGCACGATCAGGTAAGGAGCACTGCTCGCGAGGCCGTGGTGGTCGAGCGGATCCGCGGCGATCTTCCCCCTCAACGCCCATAGGACCGTCCCGGCGGACCCGACCGCCAGCAGAAGACCCGCCATCGAAGACCGGCTCGGCCGCTCGGCGAGCAACGAATCGAGACCGCACGCCGCGAGTGCCGCCAGGCCCAGGTGGACGGTGGGCGCGAAGAAATACGGATACGAGATCACGCCGAGCGGCGACGCCACCGCCACCAGCCATCCGAAGAACGGCAAGTGAGAGCCGGCGGAGAGCAGCACGAACGCCAGCGCCGCTATCCCGGGCGAAGCGAGATCGGCGGGCCCAGGTGACTCCCCTCGATTCGCCGGCCCGGTGCGACGCGACGCCAGCGCCGCGATGCCCACGGCCGCGAGCAGCAGCAACGTGATCCCCACGAACTCGCGACCTTTGTGCACGGTCTCCCACGCAGGGAGGAAATAGCCGACCTTTCGCCACGGGCTCGCCATCTCGAGATCCCACGGCTTCCAGGTCCGCTGCTCGGGCAGAGATCCACGCAGCGACATCTCGTAGAGCGGCCCGAGCTGCACCATGGCGAGGTCGACGCCGCCGAGGCCGATCACGCAGGCGAAGCCGAGCGAGCGAACCAGCCGCGAACCGTGCTCGCGATCGCGGCGACGCAGTGCGCGGACCGCGTCGATCGCGACCGCCGTCCCACTCCACACGCCGAACGCAAGGGCCGTCTGGAGCGCACTCACCGTATGCCCGCCCAGAAACGCGAGGCCGAGCGCCAAGGCGCCGAGCGCCACCGACCGTCGCTCGCCGAGACCACGCCGCGCGCTCTCGAACGCGAGGATCGGCCAGGGCAGCCACGACACCGACACGAGGTGATGCAGGTAGCCGCGGTTCCACGCCACTGCGACGTCGCTGCCGAGCCCCAGCGACGCGGCCGCCAGCCACGCACCGGCACGGCCGCATCCCAGTCGGCGTAGCAGCAGGAACACGCCCACCGCGTAGAGCGCGGTGTGAATTGCATAGCCGGCGGAAAGCGCCCATCCGTCGGGCAAGAGCGCGAAAAGCGCCAGTCCCGGATAGATCGGCCCCATCCACGGCTGCTGCGCGAGCAGCGGCAGACCGCCGTCGGTGGCCGGGTTCCACGTGGGAAGCCGGCCCCGCGCGAGCTCGTGCAGCACGAAGTGCGCGAACGGCACCGCGTACTCGAGATCGTCGTCGCCGAACTGCGCCGTGGGAGTGCGCGCGAACGGCCAGACGACGGCGGCGATCAGGAACGCAATCGCCAGCCACTCGCGGCGACGGTCGGTGGTTGCCGTTCGGTCCAACCGTGACCGGCGATTCAGCCGTAGGGAGCGAGATACGCGGGGGTGGGCCGGCGCAGAGCCGAGGCCGGCGCACCCGTCCGTGCGACCTGGTAGCGAACGCGATTCAGGATCGTCGAGCGCAGGATGTACCCGGCCTGCCCGGCGGCGATCGGCAGCCAGCGCGGGTTCTTGACCAGAGCGTGCAACAGGTTCTGCAGAAGCAAGCGCGGCGACGCGTACACGCGGCGGTAAGCGCGATTCACCTGCGCGTCGAGCACCGCGGCCGGCAGATCGCTCGGTGCGCGATCGCCGAGCGTCTGGCCGAGCTCGGATTCCTCCAGCACGGTGAGCGGGAAGAACACCGTGTAATGCGGGCGCACCCGCTTCGCCCACGCCACGGCGCCTTCCATGTTGGCGACGTTCTCGCCAGGCAGACCGAAGATGAAGTGCACGGCGACGGTCATGCCGAGCTTCTTCGCCACCCGCACGTTCTCGGCAAGCTCGCTCGGCTCGTCGGCGCTGCGGTGGATGTTCTTGAGGATCGCGGGATCGACCGCTTGCAGCCCGAAGCTCAGGAGATCGCAGCCGGCGTCCCGGAAGCGGCGCAGCTTCTCGTCGCGATGACGGCGGAAGTTGTAGGGATGCACCAGGCACGACCAGCGCACTCCCAGCTGCCGCGCGGCGAAGGCCGAGAGAAACCGCTCCTCCCAGTCGGGGTTCACCGCGAACTGGTCGTCCTTGAAGCCGACGTAGCGGACGCCGTAGCGGCCGCTCAGATCCTCGAGCTCGGCGAGCACGTTCTCGGGCGAGCGGTAGCGGACGCGGTTTCCCCAGATTGCCGGCGAATCGCAGAACGAACACCGGTACGGACAACCCCGCGACGCCATCGTCGTGGCGTAGGGCATGCGCATGCCGATCACGTGATGGTCATGGTAGGCCCGCATCGGCAGCGCGTCGCGATCGGGAAACGGCAGCGCATCGAGGTCCTGAATCGGCGGCCGCTCGCCGGTCGACACCGGACCCGAGGCACCCGGCAAGAAGAGCCCCGGGATGCCGGAGAGATCGGCGCGCTCCTCGAAAGCCCGGCTCAGATCGAGAATCGTCTCCTCGCCCTCACCGTGCGCGACGGCGGTGGCTCCGGCCGCCAGATAGAGATCCGCGCGGCACCGGTCCGGACCGCCCACCACCACCGGAAGCTCGGGGACCTCGCGCGCCAGCGCGCGCAGCGCCTGGCACACGATCCCGCGCTGCGTCACCGTCGAGTAGAGACCCACGAAGAGCGGCCGCGCATCGCGCACGCCGCGCACGAACCCCCCGAGATCGAATCCGTGGACGCTCTGGTCGAGCACCCGGTACGGCCGGCCCGCGCGCTTGAGCACCGCCGCCAGGTGCAAGAGCCCGAGGTGCGGGAGCCGCTTCATGCGGTACTCCCACGTGCCGCTCGGCATGTAGGCGCCGTCTTCGGCGGCGAAGCAAGCGAGATGGATCGGGCGGGTCACGGACCGTCCGCGAGTCGAGAGTGGGGTTCGCGAATCGGTGAGGCGAGAGGGGAGCACCGAGTCGGTGCCTGAGACGAAGCTACCACGCACCGCAAAACCGGGCCAAACCTGCCGCGGCTGGGAGGGACCGGCTCCAGGAACCCGCATACCACCCGCAGCACGAATTCAGCACGGATCGGCGAGCGCGCGCTCACGGAATCATCGCCTCACACCCGCACGCAACGCACGCCCTCCTTCTCCATCTCCACCACGCACAGGTTGCACGGCACGCAGCGCGACGCCGTCGCGAGCCCCGCCTCCATCCGTCTCGGCAGATCCGCTTCGGCGATGAGCGCCCGGCCCATCGCCACGAACCCGAAGCCCGCGCTCATCGCGCGCCCGATTCCGTCGAGCGTCTTCACTCCGCCCAGCAGCACCACGGGAATCGTCACCGTGTCGAGCAGGCGCTTGGCGCCGTCGAAGAAGAAAGTCTCGCGGAACGGATACTCCTTCACCACGATCCGCCCGAAGAGCTTGAGCCCGATGCGCCGCAGCGCTCCCGGCTGGATCGCGACCATCTCGTTCACCGGCACCGTGCCGCGCAGCATGTAGAACGGCGTGCGGCTCACGAATCCGCCGCTCGGCACCAGTGCATCCGCGCCAGCCGCTTCGAGTGCTCGTCCCACCACCAGTGCCGCAGCGAGATCGACGCCACCCTCGAAGCCGTCGTCGAGATTCATCTTGGCGATCACGGCCGCGCGGCCATCCACCTCCGCGCGCACCCGCTTCACCACCTCCACCGGCAACCGCGCGCGGTTCTCGACCGAGCCGCCCCAGCGGTCGCGGCGCCGGTTGGTGAACGGGCTCACGAACTGGCTCAGCAGGTAGCCGTGGCCGACGTGCACCTCGACGGCGTCGAAGCCAGCCTCCACGGCGAGCCGCGCGGCGCGCCCGAAGTCGTCGATCATCGCCTGGATGTCGCTCTCGCTCATCCCGCGGCACACGCTCACGTTGAAGAGATTGAGCGCCCGCGAGGCGCCCATGGGCCGTTCGCCGATCGCCTTCGGGTCCGCGAAGTAGCCCGCGTGACCGAGCTGAATCGCCGCGGCGGCGCCCTCGGCGTGGACCGCATCGGTGAGCGTGCGAAGCGGCGCCACGATCTCCGGACGCATCCACATCTGATGCTCGAACGTGAGCCCGCTTCGCGCCACCGAGCAATACGCGACGGTGGTGAGCGCGGCGCCACCAGCGGCGATCGCGCGATGGTGCTCGACGAGCTTCGCCGAAGGCACGCCGTGCGGCGTCATCCCCTCGAACGTCGCCGTCTTGAGGATCCGATTGCGAAGCGCGATCGGCCCGATCCGCCCAGGGGTGAACGCCGTCGCCGCCGGCCCGAGATCCATGCGCCGATCGTGCCACGCCCACGCCGCCCCGGCGAGCGTCGCTCGAGGGCGATAAGATCGCTCGGCCGCCGGGGACCGGTGGCCCTCCAAACAGCGGCGGCCGGTGCTATAGATGTCGGCTCCTCGCGGCGCGCTCCAACCCGCGTCCCCTCGCCCAGGACCCGATCGCATGAACTACCGCACCATCCTCTACGCGGTGAACGAGCAGGTCGGAACGATCACGCTCAACCGGCCCGAGAGCCGGAACGCGATCAGCCCGCTCATGATCAACGAGATCATCCACGCGCTCGAGCTGGCGCGCGCCGACGACGCGGTGCGCGTGATCGTGATCACCGGCGCCGGCAAGGGCTTCAGCGCGGGTGGCGACCTCGGCATGATGGGCGGCGGCGGCACCGACGCGGCCGGCGAGACCGTCGAGATCAAGCACGGATTTCCCGAGCTGAACCTGGCCTTCGCGCACAACCAGAAGCCCACCATCGCCAAGGTGAACGGCCACGCCATGGCGGGCGGCCTGGGTCTGATGGTCGCGTGCGACTTCGCGATCGCCTCGGACAAAGCCGAATTCGCGACGCCCGAGATCAACGTCGGCCTCTTCCCGATGATGATCATGGCCAACATCTTCCGCAACGTGCCGCGGAAGCGCGGGCTAGAGCTGGTCCTGCTCGGGGAGCGGATCGGCGCGGCCGAAGCCGAGCGCATCGGCCTCATCACGCGCGCCGTGCCGGCCGAGAAGCTCGACCAAGCGGTCGACGAGCTCGCCGGCAAGCTCAAAGCCAAGAGCCCGGCGCTGCTCCGTCTCGGCCTCGACGCCTTCTATCGCCAGCAAGACATGGCGCTCGAGGAAGCGCTGCCCTACCTGAACCAGATGCTCGCGCGCTGCTTCGAGACCGAGGATTTCCGCGAGGGCGTCACCGCTTTCCTCGAGAAACGCCAGGCGCAGTGGAAGGGAAAGTAAGAGGACGCCCGCCCATGTCCTACGACGTCTTCGGTGTCGGCAACGCGATCGTCGACTTGCAGCTCAAGATCGACGACGCGTTCCTGGATCACATCCGGGTCCAGAAGGGCCTCATGACGCTGGTCGAGGCCGAGCGCCAGGTCGAGGTGCTGGCAACGCTCGCCGACCGTGCGGTGTCGCGGTGCTCGGGCGGCTCGGCCTGCAATACCGTCGTGGGCGTCGCGCACATGGGCGGCACCGGTGCTTACGCTTGCAAGACCGGAAACGACGACCTGGGCGAGTTCTACGTGAACGACCTGCGAAAGCTCGGCGTCGCGGTGCCGATCGCCGCGTCGGACGGCATCACCGGCACCTCGGTGATCCTGATCACGCCCGACGCGCAGCGCACCATGCTCACGCACCTCGGCATCTCGTCCAAGCTGGCGGCCGGCGATCTGCCCGAGGAAGAGATCGCGAAATCCAAGTACCTCTACATCGAGGGCTATCTCTTCCCCGGAGACGACACCCGCGCCGCGGCGCTCAAGGCGATCGAGATCGCCAAGGCGCACGGCGTGCAGGTGGCGCTGTCACTCTCCGACGCGTGGGTGGTCGGCACCTGTCGCACACTCTGCTGGGAGCTGGTACGCGGGCCCGTGGATCTCTTGTTCGCCAACAAGGAAGAAGCCAAGGCGCTGGTCGGCAGCGACGATCCCATCGAGTGCGCGCGCACCATCCACCGCCACGCCACCAACGTGGCGCTGACACTGGGCGCCGACGGCTCGATGCTGATGCACGGCAACGAGATCTTCCCGGTGGAGGGAGTTCGGGTCGACGCCGTCGACACCACCGGCGCTGGCGACATGTACGCCGCCGGAGTCCTCTACGGTCTCACTCACGGGCTCAGCTGGCAGCAGGCCGGCCGCTTGGGCTCGCACGCGGCCGCCAAGGTGGTGGCGCAAATGGGCGCGCGATTGCCGCGCGCGTTCACCGCCGACGAGATCCGCTCCCTCGCGGGTTGAACGAACCACGCACCGTCGAAAGGAACGATCGCCATGCCTTCGCTCAAGGACGTCCTCGCCGATCCCTCCGTGAAGCTCACCGAGGTCACCAAGCACCTCGAGGGGCTCGCGCACTCGGAGCGCATCCTGGAAACCATGGCGCTCGACCGGAAGTCCCAGGAGCGTCTGTGGAAGATCGCCGAGGGCTCGAAGCCGCTCTCGATCGAGTACCTGGTGCCGAGCGGCGCCGAGCCGCTCTTGCCGTTTCCTTTCGAAGGCAAGAACTCGCTGCCCGCGTTCACTCGCTTCCAGAAGGTCTTTTATCGGACCAGCGAGGGCACCATCGGCGGCTACAACAACCAGGCGCTGGCTCCGATCACCGGCCCCGGTTACTACGTGACCCACTCGTGGGACGCCCGACCCGGCGAGCTCGCGGTCGATTACCTGCAAGTGCCGAGCTCGAAACCGATGAGCTGGCCGCCCATCAAGCCCAACGACGTCGGCCTCTCGCAGTACATCTACGGTGGCATGGTCGATTTCCTGCGCTGGGTGAGCGACGACGTGGTGATCGGCCGCGCCTTCAAGAAAGGCACCGACCCGATGCCCAACTGGTTCGTGCTGTGCCGGGCGCGCCCGCGGGCCTGATCCGCCGGGACGGCTGAAAACGCTCATGCGCATCGCGGCCCAGCAGCTCGCGCGACTACCGCCGATCGAGCTCGACCGGCGCATGCAGTCCGGCGTGCGGCCCAGGATCGCGGCGCTCGCCGGCTGGGAGTTCCAGGGCTTCAACGTGCCCTCCGTCACGGCGGTGCTCGGCTTCCAGAAGTTCAAGAAAGGTTTCTACCTGCGTGACGGCGAGGAAGCGGGCGCGGGCCGCTGCCACGGTTACAACGTGTTCGTGGAGCAAAACGACCTGCACCAGCCGTGGTTGCCTCGCCCCTCGGAGGGCATGCCGAAACGTCACGGGTTCTACGACGTCTATCCCGCGAGCGAGAGCCCGAAGCCCGCGCTTTATCCGAACGGACTCTCGATCGATTACGGGGTCGAGCAGAACTCGATCGTGAATCCCGAGCGGCTGATCCGCGACTACCTGGTGCAGCCCGACCCCGCCGATCCCGACGTCTACCTGGGCTTCGCGACCATCGCACTCGGGTTCACCACGGTTCGCTTCGGCTTCTTCATTCTCGACCGCGACCAGCCACCGATCGCTTTCGTCCCGCCACCTAAGTGAACGACTCGGCGCCGGCGCTCGATCCCGTCGTCCCGCGCCGCGGGAAGTGGATCGCGCACCTCGCGATCCTCGGCGCTTACCCACTCGTCCTGGGCGCGATCGCCTATCTGCGCCGCGGCGCCGGCACGCCGGCGCTTTCCGGTCACGCGCTCGGCGCCATGCTGGTGAGTGCCTGGGAGCTCGCGAGCTTTGCGCTGGTGTTCGTGCTCGCGTGCCTCGCGTCGCGCGCCAGCCGCGACCAGCTACGCCTGCGCTTTCGCCCGCGCCGCTGGGCCGTGCCGCTCGGCCTCGCCTATTCGGTGGGGATCCGCCTCGGGGTCGGCGCGGTGCTGCTCGCCGTGGGCGTCGCGCTCGCCGTCACCGGGATCGTGAAGCCGGAGCAGCTCTCGAGCTACCTGTTCAGCAACCGGCCCAAGGTCGAGGCGATCGTCGACATCTCGGCGATGCGCGACGATCCCGCCTACTTCTGGCTGATGGTGACCGTGGTGAGCTTCCTGGTGGGCGGCCTGCGCGAGGAGCTGTGGCGCGGCGGTGTCCTGGCTGGCTTTCGCGCGCTCTGGCCTCGCCAGTTCGGCTCCAAGCTCGGACAGCTCGGCGCGGTCGCGATCGCGGCCGTGATCTTCGGCCTCGGTCACGCGGCGCAAGGCCCGGTGGCGATGACGCTCACCGGCGTCCTCGGCCTGATGCTGGGTGCCATCATCGTGCTGCACGATTCGGTGTGGCCGGCCGTGATCGCCCACGGCGCCTTCGACGCCACCAGCCTCGCGATTCTCCCCTGGGCCATGGAGAAGCTGCACGATCTGCAGAAGGTGCTCGCAGGCTGAGCGATCCTCGCGGACACCGGGCGAGACGCCCTATGCGGGGCGCGGCGTCCAATCGTCGTTGGTGAGTGAGGTGAGCACGTGGTCGCGCCACGCGCCGCCGATGTGCAGGTAGTTCCGCGCGATTCCTTCCACGGAGAAGCCGAGCCGCGCGAGCACCCGCGCGCTGCGCTCATTCCCGGGCTGATGGTTGGCCATCACCCGGTGCAGGTTCATCGAGCGGAACGCGTAGTCGATCACCGCGCCCACCGCCTCGGTCATCAACCCCTGCCCCTCGGCCTCGCGATCGATCTGGTAGCCCAGGTAGCACGCCTGAAAAGCGCCGCGCACCACGTTCGAGAGATGCACGTCGCCGATCATCGGCCCGGCCGGATTCTCGCGCCGGGCCAGGACCATCCACAGCCCGCGATCGCCGCGGTACTCCTGTTCGGCGCCGTTCACGCGGCGCCGGATCACGTCCTCGAGCGCGGCATCCGACATCACCGCCGCCCACGGCGAGAGATGCTCGGCGTTGCGGGCGAAGAAATCGCGCACCCGCGAGAAGTCGCCCGCGGTGGGCACCGCGAGCAGCAACCGCTCGGTCTCGAGGACCGGCAAGTTGCTCACGTGCCCCGCTTACGAGCGAACTCGCTCACGAGCAGCTCGAGGAGGCCGAGGAGCAGCACGTCCAGGATGGGAATGAGCGAGACCATCGCCCACGCCGCGGGCCACTGAGAACCCAGCGCTCGCATCACGCGGAAGGTGGCGCTCGCGAACAGAACGCGAGCGATGAGCGTGAACGCGAGCAGCGCCGCGACCACCATCGCCGGCTGGAACCACGCGATCACCGCGGGGTCGTGCCGGTGGTTCCAGAGCCAGTAGGCCGGTGCCGCGAGCACCAGCTCGGCGACGAACCAGAGGCGCACCGATCGATGCTCGTGGCGCACCGCGGTCACGTCGTCGACCCGCCGTTCGGTAGCGCGACGCTCGAGCTTCCGGGTGAGCTCTTCTTTCACCGGCCGCCGCGCGTTCACGAGCGCCTCCGTCCCGCGATGGCGAGCAACGGCTCGAATTCCGCCACCACTTGCTCGTAGACGGCCCTTTTGAACGGCACGATCAGCTTCGGCACCCGCGTCAGAGCGATCCACTTCCAGGCGTCGAACTCGGGATGCTCGGTGTCGATGCGGATGTCGGCGTCGCGGCCGGTGAAGCGCATCGCGAACCACTTCTGGCGCTGGCCGCGGTATTTGCCCTTCCACACCTTGCCCAAGAGCTCGTCGGGCAGCTCGTAGGTGAGCCAGCCGGCCGACTCGCCGATCACGTCCGCGCGAGCGGTGCCGATCTCCTCCTCGAGCTCGCGCAGCGCCGCGGCGCGCGGCTCCTCGCCCTCGTCGATCCCGCCCTGGGGGAGCTGCCAGGACTCGGTCTCCTGGTCGATCCGCCGGCCCACGAAGACACGGCCGGCGCGGTTGGCGAGCACGATGCCCACACAGGCCCGATAGGGTAGGTCTTCACGGCGAACCATCGTGGCGACTGTATCCTAGCCACGGCCCGACGCGTTGCCGCGGCCCGGGCTCTCCCTCGATGGACATCACGCTCGCGCTTCCGGACCGCTTCGTCCGCGCATACCCGCCAGAGGCCGCTCCCGAGGGCGACGCCGTCTGGGTGGCGTTCCAGGGCGAGGACGTGCTGGTGCGCGAAGGCCGCGGCTCGTTCGAGCTGCCGCGCGGCTCGCTGCGCTCGGCGCTCGGCGGAGCGGCGGCCGAGCCCGCGCTCTTCCTCGGCATGCTCGACGGAGTCGCGTGCATGGGCGTACACGTCCACGCCGACGCGAGACTGCCCGAAGACCTCGAATCGATCGATCTGCGCGGGCTCTACGGCCGGTTGTCGCCCGACCTCTACGCCGTGGTCGGCTACGCCTATCAGCTCGTGCGCTGGCAAAGCGCCAGCCGATTTTGCGCATTCTGCGGCAGCGCCACCGAGCCGGTGCACGGCGAGTGGGGCAAGCGCTGCACGGCCTGCAACCACACGGCGTATCCGCATGTCAGCCCGTGCGTGATCGTGCTGATCCACGACGGCGGCCGCCGCATCCTGCTGGCGCACCGTCGCGGACGCGGTCCGATGCTGAGCCTGGTCGCCGGCTTCGTCGAGCCCGGTGAGAGCCTCGAGTCCTGCTTGCGCCGCGAGGTGCGCGAGGAGGTCGGCGTCGAGATCGACGAGCCGCGCTACTTCGCGAGCCAGCCGTGGCCGTTCCCGCACCAGCTCATGATCGGTTTCTTCGCGCGCCACGTGAGCGGCGAGCCGCGTCCCGACGGCGACGAGCTCGACCGCGCCGGCTGGCACGACATCGGCGAGCTCGGCCAACTCACGCTGCCTGGCCCCATCAGCATCGCGTGGCGCCTGATCGAGGCGCACCTCGCGAGCCTCGGCGGGGTCAGCTCGTCGTAGGACGCAGGCGCGCCGGGGACCGTCGCGCTCCACGTTGGAGCCCGCCGGTCTGCGGCGGGCTGCCGCCGGATGGGCTAGGCGAAACGACTAGAACGCGTTTCACTTCCGCCCTCATCGGCGTCCGAGCCCGGCGCCGAGCCACTCACGCGAGGTCGCAATCATGAAGGTCGCCGTCACGGGCGCCGCTGGACACGTCGGCGGAAATCTGGTGCGCGCGCTCCTCGAGCGGGGCCACGACGTGCGCGCGGTGGTGCGGAACGACACCCGCGCCCTCGAGGGCCTCACTGTCGAGCGCGTCAAGGCCGACGTGCTCGACGCCGATCAGGTGCGCGCGGCCCTCGCCGGCGCCGAGCTGGTGTTCCACCTCGCCGTCAAGATCTCGATCGAGGGCGACCCCGACGGCTCGGTGCACCGCACCAACGTGATCGGCACCCGCCACGTGGTCGAGGCGTGCCTCGCCAACAAGGCGAAGCGGCTGGTGCACTTCAGCTCGATCCACGCGCGGGTGAACGAGCCTTACGACGTGCCGATGGACGAGCAGCGGGCGCTCGCCGACGAAGGCCACGCGTACGCGTACGATCGTTCGAAGGCGGGCTCGGAGCGCGAGGTCCAGGCCGGCATCAAGCGCGGCCTCGACGCCGTCATCGTGAACCCCGCGGCGGTGATCGGCCCCAACGACTTCAAGCCGTCGCGAATGGGCGAGGTGTTCCTCGACCTCCACTTCCGGCGGCTGCCGGCGCTCGTGGCGGGCGGCTTCGACTGGGTGGACGTGCGCGACATCGCGGACGGTGCCATCGCCGCCGCGGAAAAGGGACGCACCGGCGAGCGCTACCTGCTCGGCAACGAATACCGCACGGTGCGCGAGCTGGCGAGCGTGTGCCGCGCGAAGGGCGGAGTGCGGCCGCCGCTCTTCACCACACCGATGTGGATCGCCAAGATCGGCGCGCCGTTCGCGATGGCATGGGCGAAGCTCACCGGCTCGCGCCCGCTCTTCACCAACGAGTCGCTGCACGCGCTGTGCGGAAATCCGAGCGTCAGCCACGCGAAGGCCGCCCGCGAGCTCGGCTACCAGCCGCGCCCGCTCGAAGCCACGGTCGCCGACACCTACGAGTGGTTCCGCGCCAGCGGCATGCTGGGGAAGGCGTCCAGTTGAGAGACTCGCGATGCTCGCCTCTCAACCTGTCCGCCGATGTTTCCCCGGGGGGCTGTTCCAGCCCCCCGCCCCACGAAAAGCGCGGTTTTCGTGGGGCCCCACCCCCGAGTCGGCTCGCGTTGCTCGCCGCGCGCCGGCGGCGCGGCGCGCGCGCGCCCACCAGGCGCACCCTGATGCCCCCCGGGGAACCGACCCAAACCCCACAAACACACACCACCCCACCCCACCAGCCCT
>CAZYWA010000058.1:0-22662 GCA_964650975.1 uncultured bacterium | reverse complement strand
TCCACACGTCGCAGGGGCGGAACGTGTGATCACAGCCGAGCTCGAGGACGGTGCCGCGGCCAGCGGCGGGCGGCAGTGTGATCTCGAACGAGGTGGGCGCGCCGTTCGAAAGGGCGACGTGGCCGATCGTGATGTCGTGGCTCTTGGTCACGACGGTCACGGGCGGCGCGCCCAGGTCTGGCTCGGCGGCGGAGACCGTGGCCTCGAAGCGCGCACCGCGTCTTCCATCGACCACCACCCGTGCAGGCGATTTCGTCCACTGGAACGCGTGGCCTTCCGCGTCGTACTCGGTGCCGTACGAGTCGTAGACGTCGACCGGCGGCGGCGAGGTCACGCCGCGGACCAGCGCGATCGCCGCGACGAGCGCGAAGGCGACCGATCCGAGGCCCCAAGCGATGCTCCTCGCGCGCGCGAAGGAGGCCGTTCTTCGATCGGACGCGAGCGCGTCGACCGGCGGCGCCTGCAGCGCGACTCCCAGCAGCACGAAGACGCAGCAGAGTTGCCCGGGATCGAGCAGCGGGTGGCCGAGCGCCAGCATCGCGGCATAGCCGATCAAACCGATTGCGAGCGCATGAAGCTCGCCGCCCGGTGCACCGAGCGCTAACCGCGGCCGCCACAGGCGTCGCACCGCGGACACGTAGAGGCCGACGAACGCGAGCAGCGCGATGACACCGCTCTCCGCGAGCAGTTGCAGAAAATAGTTGTGCGCGTTTCTCAGGTAGGTGTTCTCGGGGCGCAGCACCAGCGGCCATCCAGCGGCCACCTCGCGATAGAGATTCCCGGTGCCCACCCCGAACCAAGGGTGCTCACGCCACAAGGCCGTGACGCGCCGCCACGCTTCGGCGCGGTTGCCGAAGAAGATCGAACGATCCACGTCGGGGCTCGCGATTCGCACGAAGCGCAGCAGGACCGGATTCGATTCGGTGAGCTCGCGCGGGATCAGTCGCGGCGCCGCCCACAGGCCGGCGAGCGCAACGGCCGCCACGAGCGCGGCGGCTCCCCAGACCCGTCGCGGGGACCAGCGGCTGCGAGCCGCGCACAGCGCCTCGATCGCGACCGCGATCACCGCGGTTCGCGACACGCTGAGCAGCAGCGCGGCTCCGCTCCCCGTCGCCGCGACCGCGAGCGCGCTCGACCGCATCCAGCGCGGGGCCTCGCGCAGTACGCGCGCCAGCACCGAGATCGCCACCGGGGCCCCGAGCACCAGGAACGCGGCGAACGCATTGGCATCGGGAAACGTGGCGTGGATGCGTCGCACCAGCACGAATCGGCCGTCGCTCAGCTCCTGGCCGAAGGGAATCTCGGCGAAGCCGGTGAGCCTCTGCGCGATCGCCAGCAACACCACGACCCCGGTCGAAGCCGCGAGCGTCGCCAGGATCCGCGAGCGCGCCTCGGCGCCGCGGATCGTGAGGGCCGCCAGGCACGCGAGCAGAGCGGCCTCGTAGATATCGAGCAGCCGTCGCAGGCCGAAGAACGGATCCGCCTGGTCCTCCAGCGTGCCGATGGTCCGGATCGGATGGCGCGCGGCGGACCAAAAGACGCGCGAGAGCAAGTCGTGCTCGGCACCCGCCGCGACCAGCCACGACACCGCGCAGGACGCCGTGAGTGCCAGCATCCAACGCAACGGCGAGGGAAGCCCGTCGCCCGGCTCGCTGGGATCCGATCGCCGGTGCGCTCGCGCGGTGTCGACGGCGCACCGCAGTGCCACCACCAGCAGCAGCGGCTCGGCGAGCGAGTAGATCGCCGAGCCGCCCCGCAGCGCTGGATTGCCGAGAAGCGGCAACATCGCGAGGAGGGCCGCGAGCGCGTCGCCCGCGCGGAGGAAGACGGCGAGCAGGGCGAAGCTCGCGGGGAGCGCCCCGCACCACCACGGAGCCGCGCGCCAGGGCCAGCCGGCGATCGCGACGGCGACGGGCGTCGCGGCGGCGGCGATCGCGGCTGCGGTCCAGCGCGCGTGGAATCGGGAAGCGAAGCTCATCCGGTTGCGGTGACGCCATACCAAGGCTGAAGCCCCCCGTCCACCGGTGCCGACCCGGGATTGGTTCACTTCGAATCCAGTGGCCAACGCTCGGAGGACGCGCTCCGTCGCGTCCGCAGCGCTAGATCGCGATGGAACGCCGCGGCTGCGAGGGACCGCAGCCCTCCCGGCGAGATCGACCGAGAGACCGACAGGAGCAGGCGGAATCCGGTTCCTCCAGGTCGAGCTGAGCCACTACCCGAGCCCGCGGCGGCCCGTCACGGCGCGATGCTGTTCGACTGGTCGATGCCGGATAGTCTTCGAGTTTCGTGAACGGCGGGGATTCGATCGATTCGGCCCGGTGGTGGTGGGTACGGCTGGCGCTGGTCCTGGCGGCGCTGGCACCGCTCACGCTGCTCGTCGTCGAGATCCTGCGCTACTCGGTGGACGTCCCGTACTGGGATCAGTGGGCGATCGCGACGCTCTTTCCCAAGGACGTGCACGGACACCTGACCCTCGATCTCCTGGTCGCGCAGCACAACGAGAGCCGCAAGCTCTTTCCGAGGCTCTTGTTTGTGGGATTGGCCCGGCTCACCAAGTGGGACGTGCGCTGGGAGATGGCGGTCTCGGTGGTGCTCGCGTGCGTGGTGTCGGCCTGCGCCTTCGCGCTCGCTCGTCGCACCACGAAGCTGGGCGACACGGCCTCGCTCGGCCTCTGGGCGCTCACCAACGTGCTGTTGTTTTCGCTCGCGCAGTACGAGAACTGGCTGTGGGGAATCCAGGTGGTGGCGTTCGTGCCGGTCGCCTGCTTGTTCGTGGCGCTGGTGATCGCGACGTCCACCCTGCCGGTGGCGGCGCGTTTCGTCGCCGCCGGGGCGCTCGCGTTCGTGAGCTCGTATTCGTTCGCCAACGGCATGCTGTGCTGGCCGCTGGTGCTGCCGGTGCTGATCGCCGGCGCCGGCGCGACGCCGGTCAAGGTGTCGCGCGCGGCGGTCGCATGGACGGTGCTCTACCTGGCTGCTTTCGTGGCCACGGTGGTCGGGTATTTCGACGGCTACGCCAAGCCCGCCGGTCATCCGAGCTTCGGCGAGGCGATGCACGTGCCGCTCGCGGCGCTCGGCTATTTCCTCGCCTTCCTGGGCCGGCCGCTGGCCGGGACCGTGGGCGTGCTCTACGTCGCGATCGCGTCCGGGGTGCTGCTGGTCGCGACGCTCACCGCGCTGCTCGCGCGCCTCGCACGTC
Organism: uncultured bacterium; assembly: GCA_964650975.1. Lineage (GTDB taxonomy): Bacteria > JADJOY01 > JADJOY01 > JADJOY01 > JADJOY01 > CAZYWA01. The sequence continues at coordinate 19,463 of CAZYWA010000058.1, read as the reverse complement.
TCGGGAGTGGCGCCGACGGTGGCGGTCTCGCGCGTCGCTCGCTGCCGTGGCTGGTGATCGCCGGCTACGCGCTCGCGTCCGCGGCGATCACCACCGCGGGACGGCTCGGTTTCGGTGTCCATCAGGCGCTCGAGTCGCGCTACACGAGCTTTTCGCTGTTTCTCGCCGTGGCCGTCGTGCACCTCCTCGCGATCCAGCCCGGCTGCATCCGCTATCGGCTCGCCTCGCTGGGGGTGATCGCGTGGATCGCGGCGGCCGGTCTCGTGACCTCGATCGCGTCGGTGCCGGCCATGGCCACCTCGCGGAGATCTCGCCTCGAAGGGTCCGCGGTGCTGCAGTGGAGCGGCCTCTTCGCCGACCCGCACGACGTGGGGCTGAGCCTCTCGCCGGACGTGTCACTGGTGATGCACATGGCTCGCAAGCTCGATCGCTTCGGCTACCTCCACCCGAGCCTCATCGCCGATCCGCGGCTCGAGCGCATCGCCGCGAAGAACCACGGCAAGCCGGCGGGCTTCCTCGACCGGGTCACGGTGGACGAGAACGGCGCCATGGTGGCCGAGGGCTGGGCGGTGCTGCACGGCGAGCCGCGGCTCGCCGACGCGGTGCTCCTGAGCTACGACGACGACGGCGGCCATCCGATCGCGTTCGCCCTGACCATCGAGCGCTCGGAGCGCGACGACGTGGTCGTCACCACCGGGCGCAAGGACTTCGCGCTCTCCGGTTTTCGGGCCCATTTCTCGCCGCGGGCGCTGGCCGGCGCCGATCCCGGGACGCTTCGCGCGTGGGCTTTCGACGCGCTCGAGCAGCGCGCCTATCCGCTCGAGCGCGTGAGGTCCTGAGATGCGCGCCGCCGGCCGGATCGCCGCGTGCTTCGTGTACGCGATCGCCGCCGTTCCGGTTTTGGTCCTGATCGCGGCGGTGCGCCGCTACGCGGTCAACGTCCCTTACTGGGACGAGTGGGCGGTGGCGACGCTTTTCCCGCGCTTCCATGCGGGCCATTTGCGGCTGGCCGATCTCTGGGCGCAGCACAACGAGAGCCGGCTCTTCTTTCCGAGGATCGTGATCCTGGCGCTGGGCGGGCTGGGTCACGGCGACGTGCGCGCGGGGATGTTCGCCACGATCGGGCTCGCGTGCGTGGTGTCGGGCTGCGTGTGGGTCCTCGCTCGCCGCACCGTGGGCGGCTCGCCGCTCTCGCGCGCGGCGCTGTGGGCGATCTCGAACGTGCTCATCTTCGGCCTGGTGCAGCACGAAAACTGGCTCATGGGCATGCAGCTGGTCGCGCTCTTCCCGCTGGTGTGCCTGTCGCTCGGGTTGGTGGTCGCGACCTCCGGGCGGCCGCTCGCGTCGCGCTTCGCCGCCGCCATGGCTCTGGCGACGGTGAGCTCGTTCTCGTTCTCGAACGGATCGCTCTCTTGGGTGCTGCTCTTGCCGGTGGTGTGGGTTTGCTCGCCGGTCGGGGACGCGCCCGAGCGCGCGCGGCGTGCACGGTGGACGGCTGGATATGCGGCCGGGTTCGTGCTGTCGCTCGCGCTCTACTTCGCCGGCTACCGAAAGCCCGCCGCGCATCCGCCGCTGGGCGAGGCGCTTCACGAGCCGGTGGTGGCGAGCGCTTACTTGCTTTCGTTTCTCGGTCATCCGCTCGCGGCGCCGTGGTTGCCGCGACTCTCCTCGGCGATTGCGGCCGGCGTGGCACTGCTGGTCGTCTCGGCGCTCACCGCGGCCGCGTTCGCGCGGCTTCGGAGGCAGCGCGACCTTCTGCCCCGCGCGGCGCCGTGGCTGGCGCTCGCCGGCTACGCGGTCGCGTCGGCGCTCATCACCACGGTGGGGCGAGTTGGCTTCGGCCTCGATCAATCGCTGGAATCGAGGTACTCGGCTTTCGCGACCTACCTGCCGCTGGCACTGCTCCACTTGACCGCGATCGCGTGCGTGAGCGCGGCGCACGAGTCGCGCGCCGGTTTCGCGAGGGCGGCGCGCGCTCTCGCGGTGGCGGTGACCGTCTGGTTCGGTGTCGCGAGTGTCTGGACCTCGGTGGCCTCGATCCCCGACATGGCAGAAACCCGTGCCCGGCGTCTGCAAGCATCCGCCGTGCTGCAATGGAGCGCGGTGGTCGAGAGGCCGCACCAGATCGCGCTCACGCTGACGCCCGACGTCGATCTCATGCTGCGCGTGGCCGCGCGCTTCGACCGGCTCGACTACCTCTCGCCACCCCGCATCGTCGATCCGCATCTCGATCTCGTCGCGGAATCCCCGGGATCGCCGGAGGAAGACGGCTTTCTCGACCAGGTCCGGGAAGAGCCCGACGGCTCGGTCGCCGCGACCGGCTGGGCGGTGCTCCACGACGCGCACCGCCTCGCCGACGCGGTGCTCTTGAGCCACGACGACGAAAGCGGGCGGCCTGTCGCGTTCGATCTCACCGTCGAGCGCGTGCCGCGCTCCGACGTGGCCGCGCACGAAGGCTGGTCCGGTTACGAGCTCTCGGGCTTCGAGATCGAGGTACCCGCCGACGCGATGAAGGGCGTCGACGCGCGCACCATCCGGGCGTGGGCGTTCGATGCCGTCGAGCGGAGGGCCTACCCACTCGTGCGAAACCCTCCGCCGGTCGAGACGCAGCCCGCCGAGGTGCCGGACGCTGATCCGGCGGCGGTCGAGCCGTGAGCGACCAGGTCGACCGCCGGCAGGTCGAGCTCGCCTCGATTCCCGAGGTTCGCCTGATCCCGGTTCCCGGCCCTGTGCCCGAGGACGTCGCCGTCGATCGTGAAGGCTGGCTGGTCACGGCACTTCGCGACAGCGGTCAGCTGCTGCGCGTGCATCCCGAGACCGGCGAGATCCGCGAGCTCGCGCGTCTCGACGGACAGCCGCTCGGGGTCGAGATCTTTCCCGATGGCGACATTCTGGTGTGCAACGCCGATCGAGGGCTCGAGCGCGTCGATCCGCGCACCGGGAAGGCGAGGGTGCTGCTCGACCGGGTCGCGGGACGACCCCTCCGGCTCTGCAACAACGCGGCGATCGCGAGCGACGGCACGATTTACGTGAGCGAGTCGTCGCAGGCCTACCCACTCGCGCGCCACCGCCGCGATCTGATCGAGGACACCGCCACGGGCCGCCTGATCCGTCTCGATGCGAACGGCGCGGCGGAGGTGCTGCTCGACGGCTTGCGCTTCGCGAACGGTGTCGCGCTGGTGCCCGACGAGTCGTGCGTGCTGGTGGCCGAGACCGGCGCCTGCCGGATCCAGCGGGTCTGGCTCGCCGGTCCCGAGCGCGGGCGGATCGACGTGTTCCGCGATCGCCTGCCGGGCATGCCGGACAACCTCTCGACCGGCACCGACGGGCTCGTCTGGGTGGCGATCCCCGCTCCTCGCCACGCGGGGCTGGAAGCACTGCACCGGCTGCCACGGGCCATCCGGCGCGCGGTCGCGGTCGTCGCCGACTGGATCGACCCCGCGCTGCCGCCTTACTTCGCGGTGATGGCGCTCGACGTCCGGGGCGAGATCGTGCACGCCTTCCGCGGCGACCCGCGAATCTACCGCGCCGTCACCGGCGTCCGCGAGCACCACGGCCGCGTCTACCTGGGCACCATCGCCATCGCCGCGATCGCCACCTTCGATCGACGTGAGCGCCCGCGAAGCCCTCAGTCGGGCTCCCAGTCGCCCCTGGTGCCCCTCGACGAGTAATCTCAAGTGATTCAATCCCTTGGGGGGCGATCGGAAGCTGCTGCCATGCACCTGCCGCCCCCTCCGAATGATCGCCGTGCTCGATGCGTCTAACATCGCCGCACTCGCCCGACCCACCGAGCCACATCGAATGATCTCCGTCGACCGGGTCACCAAGCGCTTCGGCGCGGTGACCGCCGTGAAGGACGTGAGCTTCGAGATCGGGCGCGACGAGATCGTCGGTTTCGTCGGCCCCAACGGCGCGGGCAAGAGCACGCTGCTCCGGATGCTCGCCACCTACGTTCGTCCCACCAGCGGCGAGCTGCGCGTGGGTGGGCTCGACGTGGCCCGCGAGCCGCTCGCGGTGCGCGGCAAGATCGGCTACCTGCCGGGCGACGCGCCGCTCTACTGGGACATGCGCACCGACCGGTTCCTGGTGTTCATCGGCCGCGCCCAGGGGCTCGACGCCGCGCGCATCGACGAGCGGCTGCGCTGGGTCACCGAGGCGTGCGGTCTCGGCGACGCCCTCGGCAAGCGCATCAAGGAGTGCTCGACCGGCTACCGGAAACGGATCGGCCTCGCCGCCGCGCTGATCCACGATCCCGAGATCCTGATCCTCGACGAGCCCACCCACGGGCTCGATCCGCTGCAGGTGCTGGCGTTCCGCGATCTGCTCAAGTCGCTCTCGCCGGGCCGCGCGATCCTGATCTCGAGCCACATCTTGATGGAGCTGGCGCAGGTCGCGCACCGCCTGCTCCTGATCCACGACGGACGGCTGCTCGCCGACGGTCCGCTCGCGTCGCTCTGCGAGCGGCACGCGGTCCCGGCGGGCGACGTCGAGCGGCTCTTCGTCGAGCTGGTGCGAGCGCCTCGAACGGACGCGGTCGCCCATGGCTGAGACCGCGCCGGCTCGCGCCCCGCGCGTGGCGCTGCGCGCCGCGCGCGTGGTGTTCCTGCGCGAAGCGTCCGCTTACTTCGACTCCTCGATCGCCTACGTGTTCGGTGCGGTCTTCCTGTCGCTCTCGGGCGGCATCTTCATGAACGACTTCTTCCTGCGCGGGCGTCTCGACATGAGCGAGTACTTCCGCGTGCTGCCGTTCCTGCTGCCGCTCTTCGTGCCGGCGATCACCATGCGCAGCTGGGCCGAGGAGCGCTCGCGCGGCACCTTCGAGCTGATCATGACGCTGCCGCTCCGGCCGGTGGAGATCGTGCTCGGCAAGTACTTCGCCGCGCTGGTCTTCTACGCGACCGTGCTGCTCGGCAGCGTGCCGATCGTGGTGATGCTCCTGGCGCTCGGGCGTCCCGACGTGGGGCTCATCGTGGCGTCCTATCTCGGCGCCGGGCTTCTGGGTGCGTTCTTCCTCGCGATCGGGCTCTTTCTCTCCGGTCTCACCCGCGAGCAGATCGTGGCGTTCGTGGTGACCACGTTCGTGTGCGCGCTCTTGGTGCTCTCGGGCCAGGAGAAAGTGGTCGAGGTGCTCGACGGGCTCAAACCCTCGTGGCAGCTCGGCACCTGGCTCTACGAATCGGTGTCGTCGGTGTCTCATTACGAGGTGTTCACGCGCGGGGTCGTATCGCTCGCCGACGCCGGCTACTTCGCGATCGGCAGCGTCTTCTTCCTGCTGCTCAACGCGGTGACGATCGAGCTCGCCAAGGACTGAACCGCGGTCCTCCGGATGAAACGCGTCTCCGCGGCCGCGCCGCTGATCGGGATCGTGCTGGCGCTGGCAGTCGCGAGCGCCGGTGGCGGCCTGCTGGGACGGCATGCACCGCGGCTGGCGCTGGGCGGTGACGAGTCGGCGCGCCTTCACCCCGCCACCCGCGATTACCTCGAGCATCTGAGCGGTCGAGTCTCGCTCACGTACTTCGTCACCGAGCGGCGGCGCATGCCGTCGAGCATGAAGGGCGTCGAGGAACCGGTGCGCGCGCTGCTGGATCGCGTCGCCGCGGCGGCACCGGGAAAGATCGACGTGCGGGTGATCGACCCCACGCTCGACCCGAGCCAGGGACCGGCCTACGCCTCGCAGAAGGGCGCGTCGCCGGTCGAGATGCGCGAGGTCGTGGGCGACGAGTCGGGCGAGGGGACCGTGTGGTCGTCGCTGGCCGGCGCGCACGACCGCCATCCCGATGCGCTGCTCGACCACATCACCGCGAGCGATCTGCCCCATCTCGAGGACTGGCTGGTGAGGAGCCTCACCGACGCCGAGCAACCGGTTCAGCCGGTGATCGCGGTGTCGGCGCCCCGCGGTGGATTCACCCGGGTGCGCGAGCTGCTGCGCGCCGCCGCTGCCGAGAGCGATCGCTCGGCACCTGCGCCGCGGGTGATCGAAGTCGACCTCGACCGTTCGCCGGCGATTCCACGCGAGGCCGACTGGCTGGTGTGGATCGAGCCCGAGCACGTGACGCGCGAGCACGCCGTGGAGCTCGAGCGGTTCCTCGACTCCGGCCGCTCCGCGGTCGTGGCCGGCAGCCTCTATTCGATCGAAGCCGTGACACGCCCGGTGCCGGCGTCGCCCGGTTACCGCGCCAATCTCTCGCGCTGCGACTGGCCGGTGTTGCTCGAGCCGTTCGGTCTGTCGCTCGATCCGGAGCTGGTGTTCGATCGCACCAACGAGACGATCGGCCGGCAGCGGCCCGACGGCTCGCTGGCTCCCCCGGCCGTGCCGTTCCCGGTGGTGGTTCCGCCGACGCAGATCGAGTCCAAGTTCCTGCGCGGAGCGCCTCCCCGGCTGCTGGTGGGCTCGGTGAGCCCGATCCGGATCGAGCCGTCGCGACTCGCCACCGAGGGACGCACCGCCGAGGTGGTCGCGACCACCTCCGAGCACACCCGGATGCTCGCAATCCCGTCCGGCGAATTCGACGACCGCGCCTCGGAGGAAGCCCGCCCCGTTTCCAAGCAACCGTGGCTGGTGCTGGTGCAACCGAGCGACGGCTGGCGCGGCGACCTCCTGGTCTCCGGCTCGTCGACGCTCTTTCACGACGCACCGTACGGTCAGTCCGAGAACGGCAACCAGGCGTTTCTCCGGACGTTGCTGCGCACCTTCGCGCAGCCGTCTCGGTTGACGCGGATCCGCGTTCCGAGGCCCGAGCCACCTCGCTTCTCGGCTCCCTCGGCGGCGGCGCGCCTCGGCTGGCGCGCCACGGTCCTCTTCGGTGTGCCGGCGCTCTTGCTCGGCGTGTCGCTGCGCGTGGCGCGGGGAGCGCCGAACCTGGAGCGGCGCGCGCGCGGGATGCGTGTCGCGATGGCGGCGGCGGCCGGGCTGGTGCTCCTGGTGGCGGCGTCGCGCGTCGCCTCGCGGGTCTGGAACCCCGAGATCGATCTCACCGACGATCGGGTCAACGCACCGTCGCCGGTCACCAAGACGCTTCTCGACGCGGTGCGCGACGGGCTCGAGGTCGAGCTGGTGGCGACCGAGCCGCAGCGAGTGCCGTCTGCGCTGAAGTCGCTCGAGCCGCGGGTGATGTCGATGCTGCGCAACCTGGGATTGCGCCCGCGCGTGGTGCGTCCCGAGGACTTGCCGGCGGCCGAGCGAGACGCGCTTTCGGCCCAAGGAATCGAGCCGTTCGACGTGGAGCGGACGGAGGCGGACGCGACCGCCTCGGCGCGGATCGTGTGCGCGCTCGAGCTGAGTCGCCAGGGCCACGCCGAAGTGCTGGCGCGGCTCGACGAGCGCGCCTTCCAGCACCTCGAGCACTGGGTCGCGGCGGCCGCGCGACGGCTGGGGGGGGCACCGCCGCGTCGCGTCGCGGTGCTCTCGGATCTGCCGCGGCTCTCACCGGCCGAGGCGCTCGACCTGCAGCAGCGCGGCTACACCGCACCGGTCGGCTCGGACGTCTACAGCTCCGCGAAGGACCTGATCGCGCGGCAGGGATACCAGCTCGTCGAGGTGAACCCGACCGAGCCCACGATCCCCGCCAACACCGACCTCTTCATCTGGCTCCAGCCGCGCTTCACCGACAAACTGCTTCCCGCCTTGAGCGCCTACATGGCCGGCGGCGGCCACGCCCTGGTGGCGCTTCAGCACTACAACATCCAGCAGCGCCAGTACGTGGGAGCCGGTTTCAAGACGGTGTACTGGCCGCAGCCGCAGTGGCACGGCTTCAACGATTACACGCAGACCTTTGGTGTCCGGCAGGTGGGCGAGAAGATCGGCGAGCAGCCGGGCGAGATTCTCTTCGATCGCAGCCACGCCGATCTCGAGCTCGAGACCCAGGTCCACCGCAGCGGCTTGCGCGAGCGCGACACCCAGCAGGTGTCGCTGCCGTTCCTGATTCGCGCCACCGCGGAGCAACTGTCGCGGAGCTCGGTGGTGACGTCGCGGCTCGGTGCGCTGCTCTTCATCTGGGGCAGCCGCTTCACCGTGGACGCGCCGCGTCTCGAGACCCTCGGGCTTCACGCCACGACACTCGCCACCACCAGCCCCAGCGCCTGGACCTACGCATGGGGCGGTGGGTGGATTCCGCCCGAGCGCTTCGCCGAGCCCGACACGGGGAAGCTCGGGCCGCAGCCCCTGGCGCTCTTCCTGGAAGGGAGCTTCCCGGACGTGCAGTGGACGCGCACCGAGGAGGGGCACGAGGTGGTGAACGGGGCCCGTGCGCAGGCGGAGCCCAAGCACACGGGCCAGATGATGCTGATCGGGTCGTCCGAGATGTTCAAGAACCCGCACCTCTTCGAGGCCGGTTACCAGCACTCCTCGCTCTTGCTCGACGCGGTGGCGCTGCTCGCCGACGGTCCGGAGCTAGCGGAGGTGCAGGCGCGGCAGCGGGCGCCACGCGCGTTCGGCTATCGCCCCGCGGAAGCCAAGGCGAGGTGGCGCGAGGTGATCGTGTTGCTCCCGGTGTTGCTCTTTGCCGGTTACGGAGCCCTGCATCGTCTGGTCCGGAGGCGGCCGGTGCTTCGAGGAGGGCCGAGGTGACGATGCGCCGTCGGTGGGTGGTCGACGCGCTCTTGGCCGCGCTCCTCGTGGCGCTGTGGCGCATCGACGCGGCGGAGGAGCGTGGGCGCGCCGACGCCCGCGCGCACGACAGCGCTTTCCATCACCTCGGTGAGCCCGCGACCGTCTCGGCCGGCGACGTGCTGCGGTTCGAGCTGCACCTTCCGGAGGGATCGCGGGTGGCGTCCTTCCAGAGCGTCTCGACCTGGACCTACGTGCGCGGCGGCGACGGCTGGCGGATGCCGCAGTATCACGACGGCCTCGCCGTGGCACAAAAGGTCGATGGGTTACTCGCGGCTTGGCTCGAGAGCCGCGGCACCCAGGTGGGCTCGCTTCCTGACGACGGTGCTCATTTCGAGCTGGTGCCCGGCAAGACGCTCGACGTGGATTTCTTCGCCACGGCCGGGACCGAGAAGCCGCTGCTTCACGTGAGCACGGGCGGGATCGCGCCGGGCCAGCGCGCCGGCGAATGCTTCATGGCCGCCGCGAACGGCCCGGCGATCCTGCAGATGAACGCGAACCCGTGGGAGCGTCTCGACCTTCCATCCGCGAGCACGTTCCCGCCGCTACTCGACACCCACGTACTGGCCGGCGCTCAGGCGGGTCAGCCGCCCGAGGAGATCCGCTTCGAGGGCGAATGGGCGCCGTTTCGCGCGATGGTGCGGCGCAAGGCGTCGGACGAGGAGCGCCGCCCCGGGCCGGGCGGTCCGGGAGGGCGCTTCGACTGGTTCGCCGAGAGCGGCGACGGCGAGACGCGCATCGAGAGCGAGGCGGCGATGCGCTACATCGCGCGCATCCACACGCTCGAGATCGACGAGCTGATCGATCCAGCCGGCGTGGGCGCCGAGGAAACCGCCGCGCCGGTGCTGACGCTCACGATCGCGAGCGGCAGCGCCGGCGTGCGCACCGTCGTCGTGTCACCGCCGGATGCGCAAGGCCGCCACACGGTCACCGACGGCGGTAGCCATCAGACCTCGCTCGTATCGGAGGCCAAGGCCCGCGAGCTGGTGCCCGCCGACCTGACCCAGCCGCCCAGCCGTCCTCCGGGCACGCCAGCGACGGACGTGGCTGCGCCCTGAACCGCTCAAGGGCTGGTGATCGACCAGGCTCCGGTTCCACCGCTCTCGAAGCCGTCGGCGAACACCAGGATCAGCCCGAGGGAGAGCTGCACGTGCCCGTCGCCGCCGCCGATCAGCGCGTCGAGGTCCCCATCGCCGTCGATGTCCACGAACGAGGGAGCGGCGTAGCTCACCACGTCGCGCAGACCGAACGCTGGAGAGAGAGGCGCCGCGAACGCCGGGCTCGTGGCGCTGCCGGTATTCCGGAAGAAAACCAGCGAGCCGGTGCCGCTGCCGACCACCAGATCCAGATCCCCGTCGCCGTCGACGTCGACGAAGATGGGCGCCGCCTCGGCAGGAACGCTCGAGATGCCGAACGGGTTGGGGTTGGCCGCTCCGAACGCGGGCGAGGTGGCAGTGCCCGTGTTCTGGCAGAACTCGACGAGTCCCGAGTTGGTGCCGATGATCACGTCGAGATCGCCGTCTCCATCGAGATCCGCGAACGCGGGCTTGGCGCTCGAAGGCACGGACGAGAGACCGAGCGCGTTGGCGGAGCCCGCTGCGAAGGCCGGGCTCCTCGCCGTGCCGGTGTTCCGGAACAGTACCGTGCTGCCGGTGGCGGTGCCGACCAGGAGGTCGAGATCGCCGTCGGCATCGATGTCGGCGAGCGCCGGAGCCGAGTCGTCGCCGACGTCGGTCAATCCGAAGGCGCCGCTCGAACCCGGGGCGAACGCAGCCGTCGCGGCGTTGCCGGTGTTGGCGAAGAACACGCTTTCTCCGGCGGCGTCGCCCATGAGCGCGTCGAGGTCGCCGTCGGCGTCGAGGTCGGCAACCGCGACGGTCGCGCGGCTGGGCACACCGGCGAGCCCGGATGGGTCGCGCACCGGCGGCGAGAACATCGCGGGAGCCGGCGCGCCCTGCGAATTGCGGAAGAACTGGAGGGTGCCGGCGGCGTTGCCGATCAGCACGTCGAGGTCGCCGTCGCCGTCGAGGTCGGCCCACGCGGGGGCCGCGAAGTTGCCGACGTTGGCGATCCCGAAGGCGCCGCTCGACGCCGCCGCGAACGCTGGACTCAGACGCGTCCCGGTGTTGCGGAAGAAGACCGTGCTGCCGTCGTATGCGCCGAGCAACGCATCGAAGTCGCCGTCGCCGTCGAGGTCGATGAAGGCCGGAACAGCGACGTTGCCGACGCTCGTGAGTCCGAACGGGCTGAGCGACAGGATCAGGAATGCCGGACTGGTCGCAGTGCCGGTGTTCATGAAGACGAAGGTCTCGCCATTGCCGCTGCCGACCATCGCGTCGTAGTCGCCGTCGCCGTCGATGTCCGCGAACGACGGCTTGGCGAAGGCAAACGCGGTGCTGATCCCCATCGGGTTGGCCACCGGTGTGGCGAACGCCGGACTGGTCGCGGTGCCGGTGTTGCGGAAGAACTGCACCACGCCGGTGTAGCCGCCCTTGAAGACGTCGAGGTCGCCATCGCCGTCGATGTCGACGAATGCGATCCCGGCATCGCCGTCGACCACGTTGAGCTGAAACGGATTGTTCGGCCCCTGGATGAAGGCCGGGCTGGTCGCGGTCCCGGAGTTCGAGAAGAAGAGCGTTTTTCCGTCCTGCTGGCCCACCAGGAGGTCGAGATCGCCGTCGCCGTCGATGTCCGCGAAGGCCGGCGCGGCGTGCGCTGTCGCGCTGCTCAGGCCGAATGGATTCGAGACCGGCGCCTCGAACGCGGGAACGGGGGCCGCCGCGGCACTCGACCGTCCGAGCGGAACCGCTGCGAGCAACCACGCGGTGAGCATCCACCGCGCCACGCGGCTCTCGCGGCCGACTTCCGCGCGTACGCCTGACCCACGACCACCGGTCGTCGCTGCTTCTTGAACCATCGAGTCCACCTGAAGGAACCGCGGGGAGGAGTCTCGACGGTAGCACGCGAGCCGCCGGCACACCACCGGGGCGACGGTGCCGGTCGTGCATCCGCCTGCGATCGATCGCGTGGCGGCCCGCGAAGCTCAGGCGATCGGAGGAACGTCGATGGGGCTCGGAGCTTCGCCGCGCTCGTGCTGGGCCCACATACGCCGGTAGGCATCCTCGAGGTGCGCCGCGAAGCGCGGCAGGTCGAAGAGCGGCGTCGACCCGATGCGCAGGGCGAGATCGGTCTTGAGCGAACGCAGCGCGCCGGGATCGGCGGCGAGCGCCACCGCGCGCTCGACGTATTCGTCGTCGCTCGCGCACACCATCTCCGGCGTGCCCGCGGCGCGGCAGATGCTGGCACCCATTCGCGAGAGGTACGTGTCGCCGGGCTTGGTCAGCACCGGCAGGCCGGCGCCGAGAGCACCCACCGCGGTGGCACCGGCGTTCCAGTGGAAGGTGTCGAGGAAGAGATCGGCGAGCCGGTAGCGCGCCAGATATTCGGGCTCGGGCGCGAGCCCGGCGAAGCGCAGCCGTTCGGGGTCGACGCCTGCGGCGCGCGCCTCGCGGCGCAGGTTGTCGCGCACTCCGCGCAGCCCGCGATCGTAGAGCCAGAGCGCACTCTCGGGAACGCGCGCGAGGATCCGCATCCACGCGGCGAACGGCTCGGGACCGATCTTGACCGGATGGTTGAAGCAACAGAACACGATGCCCGAGGCCGGGAGGCCGAGCGATTCGCGCGTCACCGGCCGGTCCGAGATCGTGAGCGCCGAGCTCACCAGGAAGCAGTCGGGAAGCCGCACCACCGCCTCGTCGTAGAGCCGCGCCAGCTCGTCGGGAAGCGCCACCGCGTCGGCGATCACGTACGGCATGAACTCGGCGCCCATGGTGTCCAGGTAGCCGAGCCAGTGCGCCTGCACCGGCGCCGGCGCCAGCGCCACGATCTCGGCGCGGGTGTGCGACGAGTAGCCGCCCATGTCCACCAGCACGTCGATCCCGTCCTCGCGGATGCGGCGCGCCGCCGCTTCCGGCGACGCAGCCGATACGTCCACGAACCGGTCGAGGCTGGGCTCGATGTCGCGGCGCACCTCGTCGCGCACGTCGACCAGCGAGTAGCCGGAGATCTCGAACGCATCGCGGTCGTGGTGACGGAAGAGATCGCGGATCAGACGTCCCACCACGTGGCCTCGGAAATCGGGCGAGAGATACCCGACCCGCAGCCGGTGCGAGCGCCGCGGCCGGGGAAGAGCCGCCACCTGCGCTCGCGTCTCGGCCACCATGGCGCTCACGTGACGGCTCATGATGCGCGCCGCCGTGCGGTGGAGCTCGGGCGGCAACGGAAAGCTGTTCAAGTGGAAGGGAGGCAGCGGAGCGGTGCCGAGACGGGCGGCTCCGAGCTCGCCGACCAGGCCCGGCACCGCCGCGAGATCGGCCTCTCGCCTCCGCCAGTCGCACACGTCGGCGCGGAGCCTGGTGAGCGAGAACGCGATCCCGGTCAGCGATGGATCGAGCGCCAAGGCTTTCTCGAAGAGCGGCACCGCGTCCTCGGGCTCGTCCTCCTGGCGCAGCTCGGCCAGGCCGAGATGGGCGCGCGCCGACTGCGGATCGGCGGCCAGTGCCCTCCGATAACACTGCTCGGCGTCGCCCACGCGGCGCTGCGCGTGGTGGAAGATCTGCCCCAGCGCGAGCAACGACGGGACGTGCTTGGGCTCGGCGCGCAGCGCCTTCCGCAGCGCCTCGATGGCGGCGGCGTAGTCCGCGAGCGAGTGGTGGCCGAGCGCCAGGTCCATCCACGCGTCGGCGCTGCGCGGCGCGACGCGAGTCGCCTCGTGCAGGTGCTCGAGTGCCTCGGCCACCCGGTGCTCGGCGAGCAGAAGCTTCCCCAGGCTGCGGTGAGCGAGCGCCATGTCGGGCTTGCGACGCAGCGCTTCGCCGTAAGCCGCGCGCGCCTGGCCGCGCTCGCCGCGCGCCTCGAAGAGCGAGCCCAGGTTGTAGTGGGCCTCGGCGAGGCGCGGGTCGATCTCGATCACGCGGCGAAAGCAGCTCTCGGCCTCGGCACTCGCTCCGCGCGCCGCATGCACCTGGCCGAGCGCGTTCCAGGTGGGTGCGTGACGCGGGTTGATCTCGGCCGCGCGCCGCAGGTGACCCTCCGCACCGGAGAGGTCGCCGCGGCTCCGGTGCAGCCGGCCGAGGTTGAAGTGCGCGGGCGCGAAGTCGGGGGCGAGTCGCAGGGCGTCGCGGAAGGCACGCTCGGCGTCCGCCGGACGGGCGCGCGAGATCAACAGCTTGCCGAGGGTGTTGTGATAGCCCGGGTGCTTGGGCTCGATGGCGAGCGCCTTCCGCACCAGCGCGAGCCCTTCCTCGGCTTGTCCCGCGCCGGCCGCGAGGCGCCCCAGCATGTGCAGCGCATCCGCGTGCCGCGGATCCTTCGCCAGCACCTCGCGATAGTGGATCGCCGCCTGCTCGATCTTGCCTGCTTGCTGGCAGGCGAGACCGAGCCGGAACAGGTGATCGACCGGATCGAGCTCGGTCATCGTTCCGCTGCGGTTTCCGCTGCGACGCGATCGGGGCGCGCGCTCAGCGTGGCTTGGGGTGCGCGTCTTCGGCGCCGCCGGGATCGAGGCCCACGATGCGATTGCGGCCCGAGCCGTCGGCGGTTTCGAGGGTGGTGATGCGCTGGATCTCGTCGGTCTTGAAGCCGAGCGCTTGCGGGCGGCTGAGACCGGGCAACACCTGCACGTCGAAGAGCTCGATCACCACGCCGTGTAGCTCGATCCAGTGCGCGTGGGCGCCGGTCTTGAGATCGATCACCACCAGGCCGCAGCGGGCCTCGGTGTCCTTGGCGCGCAGCTTGTCGTCGAGCGCGAGGCCGCGGAAGTGCTTCTCGCGGCGTTGCTTCGAGAGTCCCACGATCGCGTAGTCGCCGACGAAGGCCAGGCCGCGCAGGTAGCCGGGGCAAAAGGAAATGGGCTCGAACACGCCACGATCGCGGTTCACGACCCCGAGCTCGCCGGTGCCGGAGTTGAGGAAGTAGAGCCGCCCGTCGTGGACCCGCGGCGAGTGCGGCATCGACAGACCTTCGGCGACGATCTCGTTGGTCTCCACGTCGATCACCACACCGCCGTCGCTGCGCCGCTCGCGCCAGCCTTCGTAGACGTCGGACCGGCTCACGGCAGTCATGTAGCGCGGGCGGCCGTCCTCCATCGCGAGGCCGTTCAGGTGGCAGCGATCCTCGGCGGCGAGCGCCGACACGAAGGGCGGCTTCCACACCGGCTTGAAGCCGTAGCGCTCGCTCAGGGTGGCGAGGCAGCTCCACTGGGTGTTGACGAACAGCACACGGCCTTGGCCGTCGATCGCCACGTCGTGAGCGTCGAGCGCGCCGGTGGTGTAGCCGACCTGCGGCACGTAGAGCGCGTCGTAGCCGCGATAGCGCTCGCCGCGCTCGAGCACGTTCTCGAAGCGCCAGATCTGGTAGCGCGTCGCGAGGTGCAGCGTCTCGGGCGTCGCCGCGAGCCCCATCGCGCGATCGAAGTAGCGCTCGAAAACCGAAAGACCCTTGGGGCCGACGCCAATGAAGAAAATCCGGCACGTCTGATACGTCGTGAAGGCCAGCGAGCAGCGCTGCGCCAGAAGCCAGATCTGGAAATCTCGCGAGCACGAGACCTCGAGCGGCGGGGTGGTGGTGCCTGCGGCCGATCGGTCGTTGTCCATGACCTCGAGTCCCGGTTCCTGGAATGGGACGGAACCTTAGCTGTTTCCAAGGCGGCGTTCGACCGAACCGTGCCCGGCTGCCCGGCGCAATGAAATCCAAGCCTGACGGAATCAGGCGCCGACGCTAGACTGTCAGCAAAAGTCAGGAACGAAAGTCAGGAACGATCTGAGGGCGGCGCATGGATTGCTTCGTGATAGGTCCGGAGCAACCCACGTGTTGAAACGAGCAGTCCCCGCTTTCGCGATCTGCCTGGTTTTGTTCGGTTCCTCAACGAGCCGAGCCCAGCAAATCCTGCACATTCCCTCGGACGTCGGCGATCTCCAGACCGCCATAAGTCAAGTCGCTGACGGCGGCGTCATCGAGATGGCGCCCGGTACCTACACGGCGCCCAGCGGCGCCTGGCACATCTTCAACAATACCAAGAGCTTCACGGTGCGCGCCGCACCCGGTGCCGCGGTGACGCTGAGCGGCGGTGGCGCACACGACATTCTGCGCTTCCAGAACAACTCGAACGCGAAGCCAGTGATCTTCGAGGGGCTCACGTTCGCGAACGGCTTCACCACCACGGCGGGGCTCGCCGCGGCGGTCACGCTGGGGCGGGCGCAGGCCACGTTCATCGACGTGGCCTTCGTCTCGAACACCTCTAACACCAGCACCAACGGTGGAGCGGGCTTGGTCGCCGAGCTGGGCTCGAAGGCGTTCTTCGATCGCTGCACCTGGACCGGCAACCGCGCGACCTACGGCGGCGCCGGCATGCTGGCGATGGAAGCGTCGGAGATTTACATCCACGAGTCGGAGTTCATCGACAACCGCACCAACATCTCCGGCGCGGCCACCAATTCCTTCGGCGGAGCGATCGCATTGGTGGGCGGAGTGCTGCGCGTCACGAACACCCGCTTCGATTCGAACGGCGCCGGCTACGCGGGCGGTGCCATCTTCGCGATGGGCTCGTGGGCGGACCCCGTCACCACGCCGGTCAGTGACGTGCTGATCGCCAACTCGACCTTCACCAACAACCAGTCCGCGCCGGCCGCGGGCATCACACCACCCACGGCCCCCGAAGGCGGCGCGATCCACGCCGAGGACCAGACCACCCTCAAGATCTACAACACCCGTTTCCTGAACAACACCGCGCGTGCCGGCGGCGCCATCAGCTGCTACCGCTGCATCGTCGAGGCGTACCACTCGCTCTTCCGCGGCAACACCGCGACGGGCAAGGGCGGCGGCGAGGGCAACGGCGGCACCATCTTCGCGCACTCCGACGACTCGAACGACCCGAGCACGAACAACGGGGCCATCAACCGGCGCTCCGCGTCGCTCACCGTGACCGACTCGCTCTTCCAGGGCGATCCGGCGGGCACCACGTCGGAAGGCCGGATCGGCGGATGCATCTTCCTCGCTGGCGACGGCTCGCGCGCCTACGGTCTCGGCGGAGTGAAGGCGATGGGCGGCGTCGCCGGAAACCTATCGCCCGGCTTGCTCGATCACGTCGCGTTCGCGAACTGCGACGTGGTGGGCGATCCGACGCAGTCGGGCACCGGCGGTGCGCTCGCGGCGAGCCTCGCGAGCCTCTCGATCCACGACGTGCTGATCATCAAGTCCGACGCCACCTCGACCGGCGGTGTCACCGCCAGCGGCGGTGGCCTCGCGCTCTACAACAACACCACGGCGTCGGTGGACGCATCGGTGATCGCGGGCAACACGGCGCTCACCTACGGCGGCGGCATCTGGGTCTCGGGCTCGCACCTCGATCTCACCAATTCGAGCATCGTCGAGAACGCGCTCACCTCCGGCAACCTGGGCTCGGGGCTCTTCTCCGCGTCGGACACCGGCGGCGGCGGCGCTCCCGCGAAGGACACCAGCGGCACGGTGACCGGCTGCGTGATCAGCCACAACACCGGCGCGAGCGCCTACCAGATCATGGACGGCGACATCTCGACGGGCCCCATCAACTCGATCCAGTACTTCGACAACCAGATCTACCCCAACGACAACTTCTCGTTTCTGAACGGCATCGCCGGCGCGCGCAACGTGCCGGGGCTCGACAGCCTGGTGGTGAGCCGCACCAACGGCACCTCGACCATCAAGGCGCCCAACCACGACAACAACGGCCCGGGCAGCCTGCCGCAGACCGGCGGGTTGTGGGCCGTGCCCGCGAGCCGCATGCCCGTGGGTGCTTCGGGCGACGCGGCGGGGCCTACCGAGTCCGATCTGGTGTACGGCTGGAGCGGCGTCACCCAGGCTTCGCTCGACGGCTCGAGCCGCTCCGGCTTCAGCGGGATCGAGGCCGCGTCGAGCTCCGGCTCGCACGCGCTGGTGGTCGGGACGCAGAGCTTCGGCACCAACGTGTGGGACGGCGCCGCTGTCCACACCGCGCTCAGCGCTTCACCGTCGCTGATCAGCGCGGGCAGTGCCAGCACGCTCTCCTGGTCGACCGCTTCGGGCGCCTTCCTCGACGAATCGGTGGATCACGGGGCGCCGCTGCCGGCGACGCCGAGTGCGTCCGGCTCGGTGCAGGTGCAGCCGTCGTCGAGCACGCCGTATCGCGGATGGCTGGTGGCCGAGGAAGGCGGCGACGTGGATCAGGCGATCGTCGACTTGAACGGCGCCAACGACCTGATGCTCAAGAACGGCTTCGAAGGCGGCAATTTCGCGTCGTGGTCCACCTCGGTCACCGACAACGGAAACCTCTCCGTGACCGGAACCGCGGCGCTGGCTTCGACCGCGAAGGGCATGCAGGCCGTCGTCAACGACACCAACTCGATGTACGTCGAGGACGACACGCCGGCCGGTGAATCGCGCTATCGCGCGCGCTTCTACCTCGATCCCAACACCTTCGACCCGGGCGAGTCCGCGGGCAGCCACCGCGCCCGCGTGTTCATCGCCTACGACGCCCAGGGCCAGCGCACGTTCACCGTGTCGCTCAAGCGACAGGATGGCGCGTACAGCATCCTGGCACGGGTGCGGAAGAACGACGGCACCCGCGTCGACACGCCGGTCGTGGCGATCTCGAACGCTCCGCACGCCATCGAGGTGCACTGGCGCGGTCGCTCGAGCGCGCAGGACGGAATCCTCGACCTCTGGATCGACGGCAACGAAGTCGCGCTCCTCACCGGGATCGCCAACGACGGTGCCACGGTCGAGTCGGTGCGCCTCGGCGCCATGTCGCTCAAGACCGGCGCCCGCGGCACCCTCTACTTCGACGAGTTCGAATCCCGCCGCCTCGAGTACATCAGCACCCTGCCGTAACCGGCTCTCCTCGGTGAGCCAACCGACACTGTGCCGTCGCGGCGGTGGGTCGGTGCAGAAGCACCGCGCCGCAGGCGCGCGGCGAGCGACGCGAGCCGACTCGGGGGTGGGGCCCCGCAAAGACCGTGCTCCTTGCGGGGCGGGGGGCTTGAAAAGCCCACCGAGGAGACTCAGCTCAGTCGGCGTAGCCGACCGAGCGCAGATTCTCGCGCGCCGCGGCGCCCGGGTCCTGCGCTCGATCGGCGGGCGGCAGGTCGGGCGCGCGCTCGATCCATCGGGCGAGCGTTTCCCTCATGCGAGTGAGTCGTTCCGGCTCGCTCTCGACCGGAGTGCGCTCGCCGGGATCGACCGCGGTGTCGTAGAGCGCGGACGCAAGGGCCGTGGACCCGCGCTGCGAGCTCAACACCAGCTTCCATCGATCCTCGCGAAGCGCGTAGGCCTCGTACGCGGTCTCGGCGGGCAGCCGGTAGAAGCCGAAGAGCGGCTGCGACGGAGCCGCGGCGCCCGCGCGCACCGGCAATCGCGGCGCGCCGTCGAGGGAGCGCTCCTGGATGCCGAGCAGGTCGAGGAGCGTCGGCATCAGACTCACCATCGAGACCGGCTCGTCGAAGCTCGACGGCGATGTGAGCGCCGGCGGATGGATCACCAGCGGAACGTGCAACGCTCCGTCGTATGCATCTTGGTGCATGAAGAAGCCGTGCTCGCCGAACTCTTCGCCGTGATCGGACGTCACCACCACCACGGTGCGCCGATCGAGACCGTACGACGTGAGCGCGGTCAGCAGCCGCCCGATCTCTCGGTCGGTGTACGCGATCCCACCGTCGTAGAGCTGTGAGAGCGTGGCGCCGGCGTCGCCGGGGAGGGTGCTCGGGTCGAAGGTCCCGGCCCACACCTCGCGATCGAGCGCCCACAGGAAATCCTGCGCGCTGCCGCGGGCCGGCGAGCTCCACGTGAA
>CAZYWA010000057.1:0-22933 GCA_964650975.1 uncultured bacterium | reverse complement strand
ACTGCTCGAGCGTCTGCGCCGTTCGTCGGAGGGCTGCGGTCCCTCGCAGCCGCAGACGTCCATCTTGGTTCAGACGCTGCGGACGCGAGGGACCGCGTCCCTCCAAACAGCAGGCGATCGCTTCGGAGGAAGGAGCCCCACCCCGAGACGCTCTCTGCGCGGGCGCCTCTCGGCGCCGGCGCGAGATCCACGCGAACAGCCGGTTCGGGGTTGGCGGCGAGTGGAAGCTTCCCCGAACCGACTGACGAGGGAATTCCTCACAAACGAGGACTGAGATGAGCGAACCAAGCGGCACCACCCCGGAACGTCCCAACCGCATGGCGAGAACGCTGGCGAGTCTCGATCGTGTCCCGGCGCCGCTGCGACGGTGGGCGCGCTCCAAGGCGCTGGGACGCGCGGTGCGATTTGCGGGGACGGCGGGGCTCGACTTCGAGGTCGTGACGCCCACGCTGGTCGTGATCCGGCTCGCCAACCGGCCCAAGGTCCAGAATCACATCGGCGGCGTCCATGCGGCGGCGATGGCGCTGCTCGCGGAGACCGCGACCGGATTCGCCGTGGGGATGAACGTCCCCGACGACAAGCTGCCGCTGCTCAAATCGATGTCGATCGACTACGTGCGGCGTGCACAAGGTGGCCTGCGCGCCGCGGCGAAGCTCACGCCCGAGCAGATCGACGCGCTGCGCTCGCAGCCCAAGGGCGACGTGCTGGTCGCCGTCGAGGTGAAGGACGAGAGCGGCGCCGAGCCCATCCGCTGCGCCATGACGTGGGCCTGGGTGCCGAAGAAGAGCTGAAGGCCGGATCAGCGCCGCGCCGGCACCAGCTTCAGGCTCTCCGGCTCGGGTCCGATGCGCTCGACCAGCGGCTCCAGCTTCGCCAGCTCAAAGCCGTAGACCTGTGCGGCATTGAGTCCGAGCATGGTGCGGGCGTCGTGCTCCGGTAGATCGTGGAACGACTCGTCCAGGAAGCGCCGGGTCTCGGGCCAGCTCCCCTCCGGATGAGGGAAGTCGCTGCCCCACATCATGTTGCCGACGCCGATGGCGGCGCGGTTCTCGATGTCGGAGCGGGCGGTGACGGAGGCGCCCACCCAAACGTTGCGGTCGAAGTACTCGCTCGGCTTGAGCTTCAAGTGGCTGCGGAAATCGGCCAGCTTCTTGTTGAAGTGGGTGTCGCCGAAGCGCTGATCCATGAGCGCCTTGAGCTCGGGCACCCAGCTGGCGCCGAGCTCGGTCACCACGAACCTGAGCCGCGGGTGGCGCTCGAAGACGCCGCCCCAGATCAGGAACCACACCGGGCGCGCCGACCACCATGCGTACTCGGTGATGTAAATGCCGATCGTGCCCAGGTGGTCGCCGTAGTCGGGCGCTCCACCGCCGTGGGTGTGGATCACCAAGTCGAGCTCTTCGCAGGTGCTCCAGATCGGCTCGTAGCACGCGGCATGGAACGGCGGGTGCGATCCGAAGAGCGGTGGGATCAGGATGCCGCGTAGCCCGTGCTCCTTGGCCCAGCGGATCTCGCGGACCGCCTCGTCGACGTCCCAGAACATCGGCACCACCGCGAGGCCCGCCCGTCGCGTGAGGTCTTGCGCGCAGAACTCGGCGATCCAGCGGTTGTGAGCACGGGCACCCGCCCACTGCAGCTCGGGCACCACGCCCTCGGTGGGCATCGCGAGACCCGCGCCGAAGGGTGGCGCGTTCCGGTCGGTTACGCCGTCGGGGAAGATCACCTCGCCGGCGATGCCGTCGTCGTCGAGCTGTCGATTGCGCTCGGCCGAGTCCCAGGCGCCGCGCGTGCCGGTGGCCACCACGCCCTGCTTCCACTCGGCGAGGAAGCCGTCGGCGAGGGTGCGCTTCTGGCGCTCCTCGGTGATCTTGAGCTGGATGGGCAGCGCCTGGTCGTAGGCCTCGCGGTATTGCGGGTCGAGATATTCGCGATAGCCCGGCGGAGGCGGGCCCGCATGGCAATCCGAGGAGATGAGCAGCAGACGCTTCATGTCCCGACTCCATTCGACCTAGGTGAGTAGAACATGTTCTACCACAGCGCCCGGCGCACGGCGCGAGGACGAATCCGGAGGGCTGCGGTCCCTCGCAGCCGAAGCGTCACATCGGAATCGATCGCTGCGGACGCGAAGGACCGCGTCTGTCCGGCACATCGCACGTGTCTTTCAGCGAGAGGCGGCGCGCGGCCGCGCCTTGCGCGGCCGCGCAACCTGCGGCTCGGGCCAGCTCTCGCGGATCCGGTCGAGCACCCGCGCGACGGTCGCGAAGCCCGCGAAGTGGCCCTCGTTGGGTACGATCGTGAGCGTCGAATTCGGCACCAGGCCCGCCTGATGCGCGCCGTGCGAGGGGGGCACGATCAGGTCCGCGTCACCCTGGAAGAAGTGGATCGGGACCTTGATGTTCTTGAGCAGGAATCCCCACGGCCGCGCGAACAGCACCACGTCGTAGACCGGCGCGCGCAGACCGCCCTCCATCGCGGTCAAGAGATCGTTGATGAACATCGCCTTCATTTCGGGGCGGCGCAGCAACGGCCGGTCGGTGCGCGGGCCGAAGCGCGCGTAGAGCTCGTAGCCGGGCGAGGCCACCGGCTTGAGCGACTTCATGGCCGCGTTGAGGAGATCGGCGAGCGGCTCGCGCAGCACCGCGAGCACCGGCTCGGCGAGCGGCAAGAGCCGCGTGTAGCCAGGCGCCACCTCGTGGCCGCGGGTAGGCCCAAGACCGCCCAGCACGCAGCCCACCGGGATCCGAGCCGGAAGCTGGTGCGCGCAGGCCAGCACGTAGGGGCCGCCGCCCGAGAGTCCCACGACGGCGAACTTGGCGAGACCCAGCTGATCGGCGAAGCGCTCGATGTCGACCGCGAGCTCGATCAGCACGTCGTAGAGGTAGGGGCTCGAGTTCCCGGTCCCGGGCCGGTCGATGCCGATGATGCGCAGATTGCGCGCCGCGGCCTCGCGATGGGTGTCCGGCGGGAGCTGCTGGCGCGCGCCCGGTGTGCCGTGAAACCACAGCACCGGGTCTCCGTCGGGCGCGCCGAACTCGGCGTAGCCGAGGGTTCGCTGGTCGTCGAGCGTCACGACCCCATCGTGGTTCGGCTTCGGCGCGTCGATCATTCGTTCTCCCTCGGGCGTGACCCGGCTGTTTTCGCGAGGATTTCCAGGCGCTCAGGCGTGGGCGCGCGACTGGGGGCCGGGATCCGGCATACGCCGCGAGCCTACGCGCGATTCGGGCGCTCCGGCCAATCTCACGCCAGCGGAGCCGTCGAGCTGGCCATGGCGCGGGCGGCGTGCGTCACCACGTTCCGGCCGCGGTCCTTCGAGTGGTAGAGCGCTCGATCGGCGTCTCGAATCAGATCCATGGGACGGGTGACGCCCAGACCCAGCGTCGCGACACCGATGCTCACCGTGATCGGACGACGCGCCCACGGTGCCAGCTCCACGGCGAGCCGGAACCGCTCGGCCAGCGCCAGCGCTCCTTCGACATCGGACTCGGGGAGAATCACCGCGAACTCCTCGCCGCCGATCCGCGCCACCGAATCGGAGCGGCGCGCGTTGTCGCGCAGTAGCTGGGCCACGGTGCGCAGTGCCTCGTCGCCGGCCGGATGCCCGAAGGCGTCGTTGAAGTCCTTGAAGTGATCCACGTCGACGATCAGGAGCGAAAGCGGGCTTCCCGCGCGCTCGGACCTGGGCAGCTCGCGCTCGAGCTCGTCCTCGAACGCACGCCGGTTGCGCAGCCCGGTGAGCGGATCGGTGAGCGCGATCTCCGCCAGGTCCAGGTACGCGCGCTTCAGCCGCTGGCTTTCCTCGGCGCGCTGCGCTTCGAGCCGCCGGCGAGCGGTCACGTCGCGGAACACCCACCGGATCGCGGGCGGGCGCTCGGCATGGCTCTGGAAAGTGGCCCTTCCCTCGACCGCGATCTCACGCCCGTCGCGAGTGACGAACACCGATTCGATGATCCCCACGTCCTCGCCGGTGAGGACGCGGTGCACCGCCTCGCTCAGCCCGCTTCGATGGTCGGGATGCACGATGTCGTCGAGCTTGAGCTCAGGAACCACCTCCACCGGCCATCTCAGGTTCTCGAGCCAGGCGCGATTCACCAGCTCGAAGCGGCCGTCGAGAGAGGTGGCCTGGATGAGATCGTGGACGCTGTCGAAGAGCTCCCGCAGGCCCTCCTCGCTCTTCCGGAGCAACGACTCGCTCGACGCGCGCTCGCGGGCCGACGCGCCGAGCGCCAGGCTGGTGCAGGCCACCACGACCAGGAACGCTTGCAGCAGCGTGGCCTGCAGCGTCACCGATCTGCCGATCCCGACGAACGGACCGTGTCCGTGGATGGTGTGCCAGGTCGCGATCACCGCCACCACGGCGCTCGCGAGTGCCGCTCCTCGCACCCGCAGCCGCAACGCGGGCCAGATCACGAAAGGCAGCACCAGGTATGGCATCTGCAGCGCCTGGGCCGCGGCGTCGTGCTGGAGCGAGAAGATCGCGTGACAGATGAGCGCCAGGCAGCCGAGCGCCACTGGCCCCTCGGCACGCCACCGCGCTCGTTCCTTGGGATCGAGTGGACCGCGCCAGGCGAGCACCAGCGGCGCCGCCACCAGCATGCCGACGGCGTCGGCGGTCCACCACAAGAGCCAGTCGGAGGCCGCCGAGCGCGCGCCGGGCAAGAGCGCAAGCGTCGCGCTGCCGATGACTCCCCCGATGGGCGTGGCCACCAGCGTGGTGACCGCGCAGAAGCCGAGCACGTCCGAGATCCGCGCGAAGCCCGCCGAACGAGAGATCCACCGACGGAAGAACCAGGCCGCGCACATCGCCTCGGTGCAGTCGCCCAGCCAGAACGACAAGCTCGCCCACACCGGGGTCTGGTGCAGCAGGTCGGAGGCGAGAGTGGGCGGCAGCGCCGCGAGCAGCACCGCCGCCCACCGCGCCCGCGGCTCGAGCAGCAGCAACGCGGCGAGGATGCCGTTCGGGGGCCACCAGGTGGCGAACGACGACTCCGGAAACGAGAGCAGATGCCCCGCTTCGGCGCCGCCGAAGATCGCCAGCGCCATGGGGACGAGGCGCAGGTCGAACCGGCCCCACGGGCCGCGGCCGCTCCCCGCTTCCAGTCCCGACACCTTCGCTCGACCTGGCTCGCCGATGGCGCGGATCCCCCGCGGAAGAAGACGGCCGCAGCGGCGACCCGTACAAACCCGCATCAACCATGATCCTGCGATCCGATGCCGGCGTGCAAGGACCGCCCCGGCCGTGACTCTGGACGGCGTTTCGCGAGGAAGCGGCGCCGTCACGTATAATTCGCAACCCCTCCCGGATGCCCGGAGTTCCATGAATCCCGCCCCGCTCGGGCGCCTCGCCGCGCCGAGTCCATTCCCGTACGGGCGTGGCCGCGCCGCGCCCGCATTGCGGTCGCCGGTGCTGCTCGTGAAGCCGCCCATGGCGGAGCAGGCCTACGGCCGCACCCGGGCGCGGGTGATGATCAACGTGGCGCCGATGGCGGGGTTCGCGGCGCTCGGCGGTCCGCTACTCGACATCGGCGCGCAGGTCGAGGTGCTCGATCTCGACCTTCACGCCGATCCCGAGCTGGCGCTCGACACGGCGCTCGATGCGCTACGCCCCGCCGTGATCGGCTTCACCTCGCAGACCGCGATCTACCCGCGCACCAGTCAGCTGGCGCGCCGCGCGCGGGCTCGGGCGGAAGCGTGGGGCGGAATCGTGGTGCTCGGCGGACCGCACGCGAGCGCGGTTCCCGAGGAGCCGCTCGTGGCCGGCGTCGCCGAAGCTGTGGTGGTGGGCGAGGGCGAGGAGCCGCTCCAGCGGCTGGTGGCGGGCGAGGATCCCGCGAGCATCGCCGGAGTCGGGACGATCCGCGACGGAGTGGCGACCATCCAGCCGGGCGCCGAGCCGGTCGCGGACCTCGACGACCTGCCGATGCCGGCGTGGCAGCTCTACGACCTCGCGCCCTATGCGCGCCACCTCAACTACATCTACATGCGGCGCACACCGTTCGCCAACGTCGAGACCACGCGCGGTTGCCATTACCGCTGCACGTTCTGCCAGGTCGGGAATCGCCGCGTGCGCGCCAAGAGCCCGGCACGCGTGGTGCGCGAGTTCCAGCACGCGGCGGAGCACGGCTTCCGCGAAGTGCACATCGTCGACGATCTCTTCAACTACAAGCTGGCGCGCGCGAAAGAGGTGTGCAGCGCGCTCATCGACGCGCGCGTCGATCTGCCGTGGAGCCTCGACAACGGCATCCGCGTCGACGCGGTCGACGAGGAGCTGGTGGGCTTGCTGCGCGGCGCCGGTTGCTGGCAGGTCGCGTTCGGTCTGGAGGCGGGCGACGACGCGGTGCTGTCCAAGATCCGCAAGGGCACCACCGCGGCCAAGGGACGCCACGCCGTCGATCTTTTTCACCGCGGCGGCATCGAGACGTTCGGCTTCTTCCTGCTCGGTCTTCCCGGCGACACCGAGGCCACGGTGCGGAAGACCATTCGATTCGCCAGCGACCTGCCGCTCGACTGGGCGTCGTTCCGGGTGCCGATGCCTTACCCCGGAACGCCGCTCCACGAGATGTACCAGCGCGACGGCATCCTGCGCTCCACCAACTGGGAGAGCTACGTGCGGCACGATCCCGGATCGCAGCTCTACGACCACCCGGGCATCGCGTGGAACGTGCTGCGGAAGCTCGAGCGCCGCGCTTATCGCGCGTTCTATCTGCGGCCTTCGTACGCGTGGCGGCGCCTCAAGTCGACGCTCAAGGCGGGGACCACGATGCACTACGCCCGGCACTTCCTGCGGATGTCGTGGTAACGGACGGTCGTCGGGATCGATAGCGAGCCGCGCCGATGACCGCTTCCACCCGCATCCTGCTGGTCACGCCGAGCCTGGCGGAGGTGATCTATCGCCGCACCCGCATCCGCGCCGCGGCGAGCGTCGGGCCGATGGTCGGGTTCGCGTCGATGGCGGCGTCGTTGCTCGCGGCCGGTCACGAGGTTCGCGTTCTGGACGGCGACATCGAGCCCAATCCGAGCGAAGCGCTGCGCGAGACGCTCGCGGGGTGGCGCCCCGAGTGGGTGGGAATCACCTGCCAGACCGCGACCTACGACATCACCGTCGGTCTGGCGAGAATGGCGCGCGAGCACCGCGCCAAGGTGGCGCTCGGTGGACCGCATGCCTCGGCGCTTCCCGACGAGGCGCTCGCGACGGGAGCGGTGGACGCGCTGATCGTGGGCGAGGGCGAGCAAGCCTTCATGCGGCTCGCGAGCGGCGAAGATCCGGCCTCGATCCAGGGCGTTCGCACGCCAGGCGGCGCCGTCGCAAGCGGAGCGAAGGCGCGCGCCGAGGGGCCAGCCGATCTCGACGCGCTGCCGCTTCCCGCTTGGCAGGTCTACGACTCGAGCCGCTACTCGGCGCACATGTCGCCGCTCTTCACGCGCCGCCCGCCGTTCGCGAACCTCGAGACCAGCCGCGGTTGTCCGTTTCGCTGTTCGTTCTGCACCGAGGCCGCGACGAAATATCGCTCCAAGAGCCCGGCGCGCGTGGTCCAGGAGTTCGCGCACGCGGTGAAGCACGGCTTCCGCGAGATGCACATCGTCGACG
Organism: uncultured bacterium; assembly: GCA_964650975.1. Lineage (GTDB taxonomy): Bacteria > JADJOY01 > JADJOY01 > JADJOY01 > JADJOY01 > CAZYWA01. The sequence goes on along the minus strand of CAZYWA010000057.1, from coordinate 15,348 downwards.
ATCTCTTCTCGCTCGACATGGATCGCGCCAAGGACGTGTGCCGCGCACTCATCGCGGCGGGGAACGACGTGCCATGGACGCTCGACACCGGCATCCGCGTCGATCGAATCGACGAGGAGCTTGCCGAACTCCTGGCGAAGGCCGGCTGCTGGCAGGTGTCGCTCGGCATCGAATCGGGAAACCGCGAAGTGCTGCGCGAGGTGACCAAGGCGATCACGCCCGAGGTGTCGCGCCGCGCGGTGTCGATCGCGCGCCGCGCCGGTCTCGAGACCATCGGCCTCTTCATCCAGGGGCTACCGGGCGAGACCGTGGCGAGCCTCGAGGAGACGATCGCGTTCGCGCGCAGCGTGCCGCTCGACTGGGCCACGTTCCGCGTCGCGATTCCGTACCCGGGCACCCAGCTCCACGAGCGCTGGAAGCGCGAAGGGATCTTGAAGAGCGAGCAGTGGTCCGAGTACCTGCGCCAGCCCACCGGCACCGTGCTCTACGAGCAGCCGGGGCTCGCGTTCCAGACGCTGGTTGCCTACAACGAGCGCGCCTATCGCGATTTCTACCTGCGAATCGGCTACGCGATCAGGCGGCTCGTGGACGCGCTGCGCGCCGGGCGTGCCGGGATCTACTTGCGCGCATTTCTGCAGACTCGATGGTTCGGCCCCACACGCGTCGAGCTTCAGGCGCGCGCGTGAAGGCGCCGGCCGAAGAGCACGAGCGCGACGACGGCTGCGATCGAGAGCGTTCCCGTGATCAAGCCCGCCGCGAAGCCGAGCGGCAGGTAGCTCATCTCGACCTGGTGCTCGCCGGGACCGATCGCGACACCCATGAGCGCGCACTGCGCGGGCACCACCGTAGCGCTAGCGCCGTCGACGCGCGCGCGCCAGCCCGCGTCGTAGATGTCGTCGATCACCAGCAGCGAAGGTGCCGTGCTCTCGATCTTGAGCCGCATCGATCCCGAGACGCGCGAGAGGATCGTCACCTCGCCTGAGCGGTCGCTCGGCGAGTCGGGCGCGGGGCTCGCGCGGTCGTCGCTCTCGACGAGCGCGACGCGAGTGGGATCGAAGCTCGGATCGAAGAGCCGGTCGAGACACCGCGCTTCGCTGGTGCGCTCGGTTCGAGCGACGAGAAACGCACGCGGCCACGCGGTCTTCCGCTCGTAGAGGCGCCGCCCTGCGTCCTCGATCACCAGCTCTCCGGCGGTGCTCACATCGACGTCGGTGATCAGCCAGCGCACCCCGAGCAGATCGAGCGCGCGCGCGGCGCGCGGATCGGCGAGTTGGTCCTCGTGCCCGACGAGCCGAGCCAGGTCATGGCTGAAATCACGCCAATCGAGCAGCACCTCGGGCACGCGCGCGGCCAGCTTCGCCATGCGGGAGCTGGGGAAATGCGACGAAATCCGGGCGTCCTCGAGTCCCAGCGCCATCGATTCGTTGCGGCGCAGCGTGAGCCGCTGCTTGGTCACGTGGGTCTCGTGATCGAGCAGACGGCCGTCGGCCGCGGCGGCGATGCGGGTCAGAATCGGATCGGAGCCCACGCTTGTCCGCAGCGCGAAGCGCTCGCCGTGACGAGAGCAGGCGGGCGATTGGTAGAGCGCCACGTCGGCGGCGAGGGCGGCGAAAAGGGCGAGCGTCATCACTCGAGCGCTGGACCAGCCTCGGGCGGCGGCGCGATCCAGCGCCGAGTCGATGCAGCGCGCCGCGAGCAGCGCCACGAAAAGCGCCAGCGCCGACACGTAGGCCACCGACGTGTCGACGGCACGGAAAATCGGGATGGCCTCGCGAAGGGCCCACCAGAGCGGCGTCGCTCTTCCGAGCGACAGCACCAGGCTCGTGAATGCGGCGATTGCGAGCGCCGCCGTGCGCCGGCCGCGCGCCACGAACGGCGCGCCGAGCGCCAGTCCCCAGGCGATGAACGGCAGGTGACGATCTTGCGAGGTCCCCCATGCATCGTGCGGAGTGAGGAACCGAAGCAGATCGGCGAGGCTGCCGCCGCGCGTCGATTTCATGGCGAGCTCGGGGACGCCGCCGCTCGCAGCGACCGCATGGAGCGCGGGCGCCCAGAAGAGAGCGCCAATGCCCACGCCGAGCAGCGCCATGGCGGCGAGACGCTTCGCCACGGCGGCGAGCGGCGGACGCTCGCGTTCGCTCGCGAGCACCACCACGAGATAAACGCCGCCCACCAGCGCGCACGCGACCAGATCCGTCGGCTGCCCGCCCAGCAGCATGAGCCCCGCGACGGCGGCGCCCGCCCCGAGCCAGCGCGCCTCCGCGCGAGCTCCACGTCTCAGACAGCCGCGTTCGATGCACGCCAGCAGCCACGGGAACCACGCGAAGGCGACGATCGCCATCAGGTAGCCCTCGCCCACGTTGGCGCGGAAGGCGCTCGACTCGACGTAAGCCACCGCCGCGAACGCAGCCGCGATGCGGCCGCCGCCGAGGGTGCGCGCCAGGAACGCGGCACCGAGGCCGGCGAGGGCGAGATGGAGGATCCAGCTGCTGTTGAGCGCCGCCGGCGGCGGCAGCGCCGCGAACAGCGCCACGCTCGGATAGAACGGATCGAGATACGGAAAGCGCGCGTACCAGTCGATCCCGGCGTCGGTGGCCGCGTTCCAGAGCGGCCAGTGCCCGGAAGCCACCGACGCCTTCAGCGCCAGCGCGAACGGCACCGTGAACTCGAGATCGTCGTCGCCGCGCTCGTGGATCGAACGGAAACACAGATCCGGGTAGCCCGCCACGATCGAAATTCCCAGGACGCTCGCGACCACCAGCAAAGTCGCGAGCAGCGGTGCTGGGCGCAGCGCCGTCCGGAGCCGGGCGCCGCGGCGAGTCGAGTCGGAGGAGTCGGCGGACACGAGATTGGACGAGGGGTGCCGGTGTCATACCACCGCCACCGCGCCAGCTTCGACTTCGTTCGTGATTGAATCCGAGCCTCTCGATCGCACGGAGGCAACGCCATGCCGTATCAGCCGCGCTGGGCTCTCGAAGGTCTGGCGACGCTCGCCGCCGCACTCGGGACGTTCGGCCGCTCGTATCGCCGCTTCGACTGGACGACGGGCGAGGATGAGCGCCACGTCGCGCGCACCGACGACGGCTGGGACCTCGGCCTCTATCGTTATCTAGCGCGCAACGAAGGCGGCCCGGCCAAGCCCTTCCCGGTGGTGATGAGCCACGGCATGGCCGGGAGTCGGCTGATCTTCGATCTGCATCCGGACTACTCGCTGGCGCGCTTCCTCGCGGCACGCGGATTCGACGTGTACCTGGTGGACCTTCGCGGGAGGAACGCGAGCTGGCCGGGCGGGCGCCCCGATCCTGCGAAGCAGTGGAGCTTCGACGACTTCGTCGAGCGCGATCTACCGTCTGCGGTGGCGCGCGCCTGCGAGCTCGCCCAGGCACCTCAGGCGTTCTGGCTCGGCATGGAGATGAGCGGCCAGGCCATCTACGCAGCCGCGATCCGCGGCACCGCGGCGCTGGTGCGCGGCGCCATCACCTGCGGCTCACCGGTGCTCACACCGGCGAGCGCCCAGGTGCCCGGCATCACGGCCCCGCCTCGCGCGCGCCGCCACGGCCGTGTGCCGTTCGGCGCCGGCTCGCGGCTCGCCGGACCGGTGCTCGCCTACGGGCGCGTGCCGGTTCTCGACTCGAGCTTTCGCGCCCCCAACTTCGATCCGATCGCGGTGGCGCGCTATTTCCGGAACGGCGTGCCCGACGAAGCCGAAAACCTGGTCGAGCAATTCGCCGAGTGGATCAGGACCGGCACGATGAAGAGCCGCGACGGCACGATCGTCTATTCGGATCGAATGTCGGAGGTGCGCTTACCGCTCTTGGTGATGACCGCTTCGCGCGACCTGCAGCGCCCGCCCGACGCCACGCGTGCCGCGTTCGAGAGCTTCGGCAGCACCGACAAGACCTTCGTGCGCGCCGGGACCGCGGACGGATTCTCGTTCGACTACGGCCACGACGATCTCTTGGCCGGCCTGGCGGCGCCGCGCGAGATCTTTCCGCGCATCGCGAGCTGGCTCGAGGAGCGGAGCGCCGGGTGATGCCTACTCGTGCGGCGTGTGCCCTTTCAGCAGGCCGTTTGGCTCGTGAGGGCGCCGAGCGCGATTCCGCCACCCGAGTTTCGCGACGGAATCCAGCGCTCGCGGACGCGCAGCACCGGCTGCTCGACCAGCAGCGACATGACGATCCCGGCGATCACGCTCGCCGCCAGGTAGAGCGGGATCTCGATCGCGACGAGCCGGGTGCTTCGCGTCCACACCTGGAAGTAGTGACCGCCGTACACGGCCACCACCTCGTGCCAGAGATAGACCGAATATGAGTGCCGCCCCACGAACGACACCGGTGCCAGCAGGCGCAGCGCCTTGGCGCTCGCCGCCGCGCTCCCCCACGCCATGACCGCGAGCAGCAGCGACCCGAACGCCAGGTACTGAAGCGTGAAGCCGAAGGTCTGGATGAACCCGTGACTCAGATGCCGATCCCACATCAGCGCCGGCAGGATCCCGGCCACGGCGATCAGCCAGGGAAGGGCGCCTACGTTCGCCAGCCATCTCCGGGTGCGCTCGGCGTGATGGTGCCAGGAGTACGAGAGCAGCACGCCGAAGAGCAGCGAGTCGATCCGTGTGTGGGTCCACACGGTGAGGAGCTCCTGCTTCTCGATCGAATCGGCGTAACCGATCACGTAGCCCAGCACCACCCGGCACCCGAGCACCGCGACGGCGACGACGGCCGTGATCGCGGGGAGCGGCCGGAACGGGTCCGCCTTGCCCCGCCCCAGGCGCGCCAGCACCATCGCGAGGATCAGCAGCAACGCGTAGAAGTGCTCCTCGACGGCGAGAGTCCACGTGTGGTGCCAGAGACTCGCGTAGTAGTTCTGCACGAAACACGCCTCGCCCACGAGCCGGGCGCGGAACACCAACCACGGCGGCGGCACGGTGAGGGTCAGCTGCATCGCCGCGGTGATGGTCAGGAACGTGTAGAACGCCGGGTAGATCTTGAGACCTCGACGGAGAAAGAAGGCCCTGCCGTCGATCGAGCCGTGCCGCGAGTGCTCGCGGAAGAGCAGGCCCGAGACCAGGAATCCGCTCAGCACGAAGAACAGATCCACGCCGAGCCAGCCGGAGCGCTCCCAGATCCGCAGGATCTCCAACACGGGGACGGGCAGAGCGCCGCGCAGATCGTCGAGCTTCCCAAGCGCTCCAAAATGCGAACCGAGCACGGCGAACACCGCGAGCGCACGCAGCGCGTCGAGCTCGGGCAACCGCGCCGAGACCGCCGAGCGCACTTCTGGTCCGGAACGATCGTTCATTTCGCGACGCACGCCTCGGGCAAGCGAGGGTAGCGGAACCCGCGGACGCGCTCCAGAATCCACGGTCTGCTACGGTTCGACCCGATGATCGAGGCGATCGGCATCACGCGGCACTATGGGGTCCGGCCCGTGCTCCGGGACCTGAGCCTCCGTGTCGAGACCGGCGAGCTGGTCGCGATCATGGGACCCAACGGCGCGGGGAAGACCACGCTGCTCAAAGTCCTGGCCGGTGCGCTGCCGCCACAGTCGGGCCACGTCCTCGTCGACGGCCTGCGGCGCCGATCGTCGGAGGAGACCGAGATCTCGATCCGCAAGCGCACGGTCTACCTCTCCGCCGAACCGTGGATCGCGCGAATGAGCACCGGCCGCGCCTTTCTGCTCGCGGTCGGACGGCTGTGGGAGATCCCCGACGCTCGGCTGTTCGATCACATCGAGCGGCTGCTCGACCTCTTCCGGCTCACCGCGAAGACCGACACCATCATCGGCTCGTACTCGACCGGCGAACGCAAGAAGATCGCGCTGGCCGGGGCGCTCGTCACCGACGCGACGGTCATGATCCTCGACGAGCCGTTCGCCGGCGGTCTCGACCCGGCCGGGATCGCGGCCCTGTCGCGCGTGCTGCGCCACTTCGCGGAGTCCCGCGAGCACACCATCGTCATCGCGACTCCCGTGCCGGAGCTGGTCGAGGGGCTCGCGCACCGCGTGGCGGTGCTCAGCGACGGGCGGATCGCGGCGTTCGCGACACCGGCCGAGCTGCGCGGCGGACCGGCCGGCGGGGTCTCGTTGCAGGAGGCGATCGAGCGGTTGGTGTCGGGCGACTCGGAGGACCCGGTCGCGCGCTACTTCCGGGCGCCCGAGTGATGAGCCGCTGGTTCCAACCGGTCCTGCCGGGAAGGCGCTGGCTGTGGACCGCGGCGGGGATGTATTTGCTGGCGTGGATCGTGGACGTCTTGCTGGTGCTCTGGCCTGCCCATGAGGTTGCACTGGAACACCCGAAGCTCACCGGTCTTCGGCTGCTGCGCTGGTACGGGCAGGTCTTGTGGGCCCTGCACCAACCCTTCATGAGGCGCGCGACACTCGGTGTGCTCGCGCTTTCGTACGGACTCTTTCGGGCGCTCGGGTTTCATCCGGTGCTGCGTGGCGACTACCGCGAGTGGTTGCTCGCGACGCCTTGGCGTCCCGAGCAGCCGCTGCCGCTCGGTCCCGTTCATCTGGTGATCCAGGACCTGGTCTTGGTCGGCGCGTCGGCGCTGCTGCTGCTCGCCGTGCGCGCGGAGCATCCCGCCGATCCGGCGATCGCGTTTCTCGTCGCCTACGTTGTGGGAAGCCTGGTGCCGCTTCGCCTTTCTCGCGCCCTCGAATCCGGTCTGTTGGTGGCGGGAGCCGGGCTGGTGACGCTGCCATCCACCCGCGTCGGCGTGCTCGTGGCCCTCGGAGCGCTTGCCTGCGCCGGGTCTCTCAGTATGCGCCGGACGCTGGACCTGCTTCGACCCGCGGCTGAGGAGCAGGAAGTCACGGCTGGGCGCACGTTGGGGTTGCGTGCGGGACCTGGTTTTGCGCGATTGGCTCCCGTGGACGCCGGTCAGTCGAGGCCGAGCGCGCTGCAGGCGTTCGCATGGTCGGGCATGATCGCGTGGTGGCAGTTTCTGATCGCGCACGCGCTTAGCGAATCGGCGGCCGAGACCTGGGAGATCGCACGCACCATCAGCCTCGGCGGCACGTTTGTCGTCGTGGGCGGGCGGTTGCTCACCGACCTCGCGGGTCACGGGCCGCCGCTCGGATTGCGACTGCGCTTGAAGCTGCGCCGCTTCTTGTTGCCCGGGTTCGACGTCGTGCTGGTGACACCAGCACTGATGGCCTCCATCGGTCTCTGGTTCGCGCCGATCAGCGCGCCCGTCATCGGCGATCAGCTGTCGTGCGCGATCGCAACGTTCGCCGTGTGGCTGCTCGGCTTCCGCGGTGGCCCCGCGGGTGAGTGGTGGCGACTCGTGGGCCTGCATTCCGTCGAGACCGAACCCTCGACGAGCCCACTCACCGTCGAAATCGTTCCGAGCCAATCCCTGAGCGGCGAGCCGCGGAGGGGCACCCTCTTCGTGCCGACCCGATGACCCCGGTCGCCTGGTGCCCGGGGTGGGGGTCGAACCCACATGGAGCATCCTCCCGGGGATTTTAAGTCCCCTGCGTCTGCCATTCCGCCACCCGGGCTCAGAGGGACTCTACCGCGCCAAGCGGTCGGGACCGCAAGGTGAGCTCAGTCCGCGCGGCTCGGGACGCAGAGGGGAGTGGGCACAACCCTCGACGACTTCGTGACGAGGCTCGGCGCTGAGTGACGTCGGGCGTGTCGCGACGCTCCGCGACGGTCGCGCGATGATCGCACGAATCCGCGCGATTGCGGATCCAGCGGGCGCGACTCCTTGGCGGTTCAGGTCGCTCCGGCGCCCACGGAGTGGGGGCCGGCTCACGGATAGTCTTCAGCGAGGTGGTCGATTCCCGCGTCCTGGACCACGCCGGCGGAAGGCTGAGCTTCCAGATCCGCCGCATCGTCGACCCGAACTGATGGCCGAGCGAGTGGGTGTTGTACGGCAGTCCGTAACGAGCGCTGAGCGCCCGCACCCGCGGTGCCACCTCCGGATACCGGTTGCTCGGCATGTCGGGAAACAAATGATGCTCGATCTGGTGGCTCAGGTTGCCGGACAGAACGTGGAAGAGCTGGCCGCCGCCGATGTTGCAGGATCCGAGCATCTGGCGCACGTACCAGCGGGCGCGAGTCTCGCCCTCCACGTCCTTGGCGCGGAAGTAGTGAGCGCCGTCCGGGAAGTGGCCGCAGAAGATGATCACGAACGTCCACACGTTGCGCATCAGATTCGCCGCGACGTTGCCCGCGAGCACGTAGAGGAAGAAGGGGCCCGCGAGCATCGGCCAGAGCAGGTAGTCCTTGAGGCTCTGGCGGGCGACCTTGCGACCGATGCGACGGAGCATCGGCCAGACCGTCGCGAGCTCGCGCTTACCGGCGAACACCCGGTTGAGCTCGAGATCGTGCAGCGCGATGAACCACTCGAAGAAGAGCGCCATCACCAGCGCGGAAACCGGCTGGAGCAGGAAGAACGGATGCCAGCGCTGCTGGTCGGTGACCCGCAGCATGCCGTAGCCCACGTCGCGGTCCTTGCCCACGACGTTGGTCCAGGTGTGGTGCACCACGTTGTGCGAGTGCTTCCACTGGTCGGATGGGCAGACCGTGTCCCACTCCCAGGTGCCGGACTGGATCTCGGGATCGTGCATCCAGTCCCACTGGGCGTGCATCACATTGTGCCCGATCTCCATGTTCTCGAGGATCTTGGCGAGCGCCAGCGCGAGCGTGCCGAGCGACATGACCGCGAAGAAAGCGGGCCAGCTCGCGAGGGAGTAGCCCCAGCGCGGCAAGAGCGCGATGCTCGCCAGCATCACCACGCGCCCCGCGAGCGCCAGGCTGCGCTGGACCCGGATGAGCCGCAGCAGGTAGCGGCGGTCGCGCGGTCCGCGATCCGCCATCACCTGGTCCCGGATGGCGTCGATCTCGCGGCCGAGCTCGTCGAGCGCGACGTCGTTCAGATGACACGGGTTCAGATGGCTTGGGAAGGTCATGGCATGTCTCCTGAGATCAGGCGTCGATCTCGACGTCGCCGGCGGCGGCGCTGATGCAAAGCTGGATGGTTTGACCGGGCTCGGTCACGAGAGCGCCGGTACGGAGATCGCGTACGCACCCGGCGACCAGCCGGGCGTCACAGCTGTGGCAAATTCCCATGCGGCAGCCGTGGGGCGGGTTGAGGCCCGCGTCCTCGGCGACGCGCAGCAGGTTGGTGCGGCCATTGCTCTCGACCGAGCGTGCGCTCTTCGCGAAACGCACCCGCCCGCTCTCGACGTCGCTCGGGCTCTCCGCCCAGGCCGCGTGGAAGCGTTCCATGTGCAAACGGCGGGCGAGCCCCGCTCGCTGCCAGTGCGCTTCGACCGCCGCCAGCAGACCTTGTGGACCGCAGGCGTAAACGTCGCGCGTGCGCCAGTCGGCACAGGCCTCGTCCAACTGCCGCGCGTTGAAGTGCCGCTCACGCGATTCGACTTCGCCCAGCTCGCGGGTGTGAACGACGGTCAGCCGGTAGTCCGGGTGCTCCTCGGCCAGGCGCTCGAGCTCGTCGCCGAAGATCACGTCGTAGCGGTGCGGGGCGTAGTGGAGATGGGCGATGCTGGGAAGCTCGCCGCGCGCGGCATAGCTGCGGAGCATGGACATGACCGGGGTGATGCCGCTGCCGGCGGTGATGAAGAGCGGTGAAACCGGAACCGCGTCCGGCAGCACGAAGTCCCCTTGCGGGTTCTCGATGTCGAGCAGCGTTCCAGGCACCACGTTTTGCACCAGGTGATTCGAGACCCGGCCGCCGGGCACGCTCTTCACGGTGATGGCGATGCAATCGTCGTCGCGCTCCGGCGGCGACGAGATGGAGTACGTGCGGGTGTGCTGCATCCCGCCCACGGGGACGCCGAGCCGTACGTACTGACCGGCCCGGTGGGTGCGCCACTGCCGGCCCGGTCGCAGGGTGAGGGTGCGGGCGCTCGCCGTCTCGTCCCACACGCTCACCACCCGCGCCTTGAGCTGGTGGGTGGCCCACAGCGGGTTCACCAGCTCCAGGTAGTGCGAGGTGCGGAGCGGCGAGGCGAAGAGATCCGTGAGGCCGGTGAGCCTCGAGAGCACCGAAGTCGAGGGCGTCGTGTCCATGTGTCCTCCACCTACGCTTACGTCACAGTAAGTTACTGTTGAGTAAGTTACGGCATCGTAGTAACGTTGTCAACCATGACGAGAAGAAGCGGCCGCTCCGAGCGGCTCACGGCGGCGGCGCGCCGCGCGCAGCTGGTCGAGGTGGGGCGCGCGGTCTTCGCCAAGCACGGCTTCGAGGCCACCTCGGTCGAGGAGATCGCGAAGCGCGCGAAGGTCTCGAAACCGATCGTCTACGAGCACTTCGGCGGCAAGGAAGGGCTCTACGCCGTGGTCGTCGACCGCGAGGTCGAGCACATCGTGGCGCGCATCGTCGAGGCGCTGTCGAGCGGCTCCGCCCGCGAGCGGCTGGAGCAAGCGGCGCTCGCCTTCCTGGTCTACATCGAGGAGCGTCCCGACGGTTTCGCGGTGCTACTTCGCGACGCGCCCGCGTCGAAGCGCACCGGCGAGATGCCGGCCTTGATGTACGACCTGGCGGACCGCGTCGGCGACGTCTTCGCCGAGCAGTTCCGGAACGCCGGCTTCGACATCAAGGCGGCGCCGATCTACGCGCACGCGCTGGTCGGGATGGTCGCGTTCGTGGGGCAGTGGTGGGTGGAGACCCGGAAGCCGCCACCGGCCGAGACCGTCGCCAGCCACATCGCGGCGCTGGCGTGGATGGGCCTCAGGCATTTGCCGAAACGCCCCGCGCCGGTCGCGACCGCCCGAGCGCGGCAGACCGCATCACCGACCTAGGAGCGGGCGTGGTTGCGCCGCTTGGGGCGTCAGGCCCTTTGCGTGCTCAGCGCCCGGGTGGCGCGGTGCAGCTCCCGGTTGAGGAGTCGCATCACCAGCTCGTAGGGCCACGCGAGCTTGCGCTGGAACCAGTAGCCGACGCGGATGTCCGGCGAGGTGAAGACCATGAACCGGCCGGCCTCGACGCCGCGCAGGATCGCGTCCGCCGCTCGGTCGGGCGTCACGGCGTGCTTCACGAAGAGCGCCTTGAGCTTCCGCACTTCGGGGCGGTTCATGTCGATACCGGCGATCTGGATGGTGTCGACCAGTCCGGTGTGTACCGCCCCCGGGCACACCAGGGTCACGACGATACGGTGCCGTCTCAGATCGAAGCGCAGCACTTCGGAGATACCACGCAGTCCGAACTTGCTGGCGCTGTAGGCCGCGTGCCACGGCAGCCCGAAGAGCCCCGCGGCCGAGGACACGTTCACCAGATTGCCGCCGCGTCCGGCCCGGATCATGGGCGGGAGGAAGCACTCCATCACGTGGATCGGACCCATCAGGTTGATGTCGAGGGTGCGGGTCCAGTCGCGGTGTAGCAGGTTCTCGATGGTGCCCCACACCGCGATGCCCGCGACGTTCATCACCACGTCCATGGATCCGACCGCGCCGTGCAGCTCGTCCGCGAAGGAACGGACCTGCTCGAAGCTCGCGACGTCGAACGCCTTCGAGCTGCCCACCTGGCCGCCGGTCGCGCGGATACTTTCGACGGTCTCGGCCAGTCCACGCTCGTTGATGTCGGTCAGGTGGACCTCGGCGCCACGCTTGGCGGCGGCCACGGCCACCGCGCGACCGATGCCGCTCGCGGCGCCGGTGATGAGACATTTCTTGCCGGCGAACCGCGAAGGCTTCATGGCGTGCTCCAGGTCGGGCGGACGAGACGTGATCGGCGAAGAGCGCGAACGGGTGTACACCAGAACTCCACGAGCCGCACGCGCCGCACGCGACTCGACGGCGATCGCACGAGCGCCACGAGCTCGAGGAGACATCCGGGATGACGACACCAGGGCTGCAAGTGGTCTCCAGTCCGCTCGAACCCGGCGGCGGTTGGGCCGCACCGGCACGAATCCGTTTGGTGCCGCCGCCGCCCGCCGAGCGCGGGCTGCTGTTCCGCGCGCTGTCGCGTGTGTCGGTGTTCTTCGGTCGCCCGGAGCTGCCCAACATCTTTCCGGTGCTCCATCTCCATCCGGGGCTCTTCTGGACCTGGCTGGCTTTCGCTTCGCGATTGATGCCGTACGGCAAGCTCGACGCGCGGATCCGCGAGAAGCTCATCTTGCGCACCGCCTGGAATTGCCGCAGCCGATACGAGTGGGGGCAGCACGTGGACCTGGCGCTTTCGGTGGGAGTCCGCGACGCCGAGATCGTCGACCTGACACGCGGCCCGGACGCCCTCGGAGACCGCGTCGAGCAGGCATTGCTCCGGGCGTGCGACGAGCTGTGTGCGACGAGCTTCGTCGCGGAGAGCACGTGGCAGGTCCTGAGCGAGCGATTCGACCGGTCGCGGCTGGTCGAGATCGTGATGCTGGTGGGCCACTACCGGATGTTGGCCGGCTTCTTGAACAGCGCCGGGCTGGCGCTCGAAGCTCCCATCGAGGAGAAGCTCGCGGCCTTTCACCGGCGGATCGCGCAATGCGCAGCCTGACTCGACTCCGCTCGCTCGCCGCGGCGCTCGTGCTCGTCTTCGGCTTGGGCCTCGGCCTGACCGGATCGATCGGCTGCGGCACGGATAGTGCGCGGGGCGATTTCGGGCCGCCGATCGACGTGGCGCCCGTGGACCTCGAGAAATGGGTGTGGGCGCCGGTCCCGGACATGCACTGCGCGGACGGGTCGTCCGCCGGCGTGGTGGTGAACTTCACCGAGCGCAGCCGGAACCTGGTGATCTTCTTTCAGGGCGGCGGCGCCTGCTGGAACGAGCTCACGTGCCTCGTTCAGCCCGAGAACCTGCGCCCCATGGGAAGCGATCCGCTCGCGACCTGGATGTCGGACGGCGAGCATGCGCAGTCCGGGATCTTCGATCGCGCGGATCCGACGAATCCGCTGCGCGACGACAACTTCGTGGTGATCCCGTACTGCACCGGCGACCTGCACCTGGGCGATCGGGTCGCGAGCTACGGTGTCCACCACGTGGGCTATGCGAACGTCACCGCCGCGCTCGCGCGCATCGTCCCCACGTTCCGCCGTGCGCCGCGGGTCGTGGTGTCGGGCTTCAGCGCGGGTGGAGTGGGGGCCGGCGGCAACTTCCACCAGATCGCGGCGGCGTTCGAAGCCGCCGGCGAGCGCCAGATGATGCTGATCGACGATGCCGGGCCGGTGCTCCGTCCTCCATACCTGAACAGGATCGCCAGCGACACGATCCACGAGGCGTGGGGGCTCGCCACCACCATCGAGACCTGGTGCGCCGACTGCGTCACCGACGGCTACCACGCCGCCTACCAGGCCACGGCCAGACTCGACCCCGGGGCGCGAATGTCCCTGATCTGTTCGTACGCCGACAGCACCGTCCGGCTGCTCTACGCGGCGCTTCTCAGTCCGGTCGAGAACGGCCGCCTGGAAGCCGGCCTCGAGGATCTCGCTGCTTCGCTGGAGAGCGGTACGGCAGGATTGGCTCCCAGCATCGCGCGCCACTTCTTCTATGCCGGAGACCGGCACGGCGCGACCGAGACCGTACCGCTCGCGGCGACACCGGGCCTGGCCGAGTTTCTGACCGCGCAACTCAGCGGCGACCCCACCTGGTCGAGCGTGCAGCCGTGAGCTCCAGGTGACCGAGCTTCCGAGTGGGCTCGGTCGCTCGGAATCACCGCGAAATGAGCACATGAAGCGCAGTCCCATCGTCCTCGGTGTCCTTCTGGGCCTCGCGCTGCTGTCCGTCGGGTGCCCGACTGGCTGGCGTGCGAGCTCGACGAGCCAGGCGACCACCGGTGCTCCCGAGTCGAGCACCGGGCTGCGGAGCGTGGCGCCGTTCGTCGCGAGGGAGAGCATCGTCGTCGCCGCCAATCCCGAGGCGGCGCGCGTGGGCCGGGCGATCCTCGACGCCGGTGGCACCGCCCTCGACGCGGCCGTGGCCGTGCAGCTGGCGCTCAACGTCGTGGAGCCGCAGTCGTCGGGCATCGGCGGCGGAGCGTTCCTTCTCTACTGGGACAACCAGGCCAGGACCCTTCACGCGTTCGACGGCCGTGAGACCGCGCCGGCCGGTGCGTCGCCGGCGATGTTCCTCGACGACGGGGGAGAGCCCCTCGACTTCCAGGTGGCGCTGGTGGGTGGTCGCTCGGTGGGCGTCCCCGGCGTGCTGCGCATGCTCGAGCGCGCGCACCAAGCGCTCGGAGCGCTGCCGTGGGCTCGGCTCTTCGACGAGGCCACGGTGCTCGCCGACCAGGGTTTCGTCATCACGCCGCGCTATCGGGCGCTGGTGGACGGCGATGCCGTCCTGCCGACGCTGCCCGAGACGCGCGCCTATTTCTACGGCGACGATGGCTGGCCGCTCCCGGTGGGCGCGACGAGCAAGAACCCGGCCCTCGCACGAGTGTTCCGCGAGCTGGCGCAGGGAGGCGCGGACGCCTTCTACACGGGCCACATCGCCGATGACGTCGTCGCCGCCGTGCACGACGCCCACCAGCCGACGACCGCGCGCCGTGAATGGAATCGTCTGGCCCGTCGCTTCGGTATCGCCGCCACGGGAGAAGCGACGACGCCGGTACCCGGGACGCTCACCCGGGCGGACCTCGCGGGCTACCAGTCCGTCGAGCGCGATCCGGTGTGCGCCCCGTGGCGTCGCTTCCGTGTCTGCTCGACGCCGCCACCCTCGGGCGGTGTGGCGGTGCTCGAGGTCCTCGCGCTGCTCGAGCACCTCGCAGGCGAGAACGCCGCGAGCACGATCGATGTGACTCGCCCCGAAGGTGCTCATCTCTTCGTCGAGGCGCAGCGTTTGGTGGGGGCCGATCGCGATCGCTGGCTCGCCGACCCCGCGTTCGCCCAGGTGCCGACACTCGGCCTCCTCGACGACACCTACGTGCGCACGCGTGCCGCCCTGATCACGGGAAAGGACACCGGCGCGGTGCAGGCGGGCACGCCGCCCGGTGCGCCCGCCGACCCCGCGCCCGGCGTCTCACCCGAGCTGCCCTCCACCAGTCACTTCGTCGTGGTGGACAGGCAGGGCAACATCGCCTCGATGACCACCAGCATCGAGGCCGCGTACGGCTCGCACGTGTTCGTGGACGGCTTCCTGCTCAACAACCAGCTCACGGACTTCTCGTTTCGTCCAGTGAAGGACGGCCGCGCCGTTGCCAATGCGCCGGCGCCCGGCAAGCGGCCGCGGAGCTCCATGTCGCCGGTGATCGTGTTCGACGGCGTCACCGGCGAGCCGATCCTCGCCCTCGGCTCTCCCGGCGGGCTGCGCATCGTGGGCTACGTGGCGCAGGCGCTGCTCGCCATCCTCGACGGAGGCAAGAGCCCGCAGGAAGCGGTGTCTCTTCCCCACGTCGTGAACCTGAACGGCGCCACCACCGAGATCGAAGATGTCGGCTGGAGCAGCGATGCCG
>CAZYWA010000056.1:0-22961 GCA_964650975.1 uncultured bacterium | reverse complement strand
GATCCTCGCGGTCATCGCGATTCCGCAGATTCTCGGCTCCCGGGAAAAGGCCTGGTCGGCGTCGTGCGACGACGACTACAAGGCGATCGCGGGCGAGCTGCAGAACGAGCTCGACAGCGAGAATGCCAAGGGAAACCCGAATGCCGCGTCGGACGTGCTCGACCGGGTGATGCCCCGGCACACCGACGTGAACCCGCGCAACAAGCTCGAGCCGGCCTACGTCAACAACCACGCGTGCACTCCGTTCGTGGCGACCGCCAGTACCTCGTGCACGGTCTTCTACTGCTACGACTCGAGCACCTCCATCGTGACCCAGCAATACGAAGGTAGCGCCATGCGAACCTTCACGCTCAGCGTGCAATGACCGGGAGCGCGGTGGCTCACCAGGCGCCCGTCGAGGCGCTGCCGGCGCTGCGCGCGGAGCTCGAGCGGCGCCGCGGAACGCTGTCCAGGCTCGCGAGCGCCGATGCCACTCCGGCGGGGCTCGCGACGGCGGTCGTCCTCGGCCACGCGGGTCTCGATCTCAAGCTCTTCGAGCCCGAGCGGCGGCTGATCGAACAGCTCGCCCAGACGCCGCGATATCCCGGCGACTGGCGCGGGCGGACGGTCGACTCGATCCTCGTCGCGCAGCTCTGGAACGATCTCGCGGACCGCGCCGGCGCGGCGCCCGACGCGGCTTCCACCATCGCTTCCAACGCCGCTTCCGACGCCGCCTCCAGCCCGGCGCTCGACGAGTTGCTGGCGCACGATGCGGATCTCTGGCCCGCGGTCGGGGCACTCGCCGCCGAGTGTCACGACGGGCTCGCGCGCAGCGTCGAGCGAATCGACGGCACCAGCCCGACGGTCGAGGCCCTGCTCACGCGCGCCCGCGAGCGGCTTCGACAGGTTTCGGACGCGGCGAGCCGGGTGATCACGGACGGCTGGCCCGCCGGCGGTGCGCCAGGCGCGGACCCGCACGACGGGGCCGCATCGGCCAACGGCTCCGACTCTCCGCCGCAGCCCGCCGAATCCGCCGCCCCACCGCTCGCGTCGCGAATCCCGCTCGATCCCTTCGTGACCCCGGTTCTCGACTCGCTGCGCACCACCGACGGTGACTTCGACGCCGCCCTGCTCCGCGAGCTACGGCTCTGGTGGGCGGAAGGTGCCGCGCCGGCGCTGACCGAGATCGAGGTCTCGGCGCTCTGCGTGCTCGATCTTGGCGAAAAAGTGGCCGCAGCCGCGGAGCGGCAGGTCTTCACCGCCACGGCGGCGCTCACGCTCAAGGCGGCGCGCGACCTGGGCGTGCTGGGCGGCGACTCCGACGCGGACCCGATCCTCGCGGCCGACGCCGAGTTGCTGATCGCCGACCTCGACGCGGTCGAGAGCCTCCTCGAGGTCGCCGCGAACCTCTCGAGCCTGGCGAAGAACCAGGGGCGCACCCG
Source organism: uncultured bacterium (assembly GCA_964650975.1). Classification (GTDB taxonomy): domain Bacteria; phylum JADJOY01; class JADJOY01; order JADJOY01; family JADJOY01; genus CAZYWA01. The sequence goes on along the minus strand of CAZYWA010000056.1, from coordinate 21,540 downwards.
GCTCATCGCCAGCCTGGACCCCGTGGCGCGCCGGCTCGGCCGGTTGCGCGACAGCCTGGTGGCGCGGATCGGACCCGAGCTCGATCGGTTCCCGCGCCAGCGCTTCGAGATCGCGGCCGACCTCGCCGAGCTGCGCTCGACCGGCGTGGTGACGGCGCGCGGCACCGGGAGCACGCGAATCGTCCCGAAGCGCACCGGGCCGGGCGAGCGGCGGGAGCGCCAGCCGCGCCAAGTCGCTCGGACGCTCGCCGTCCTAGGTTCGCTCATCACGATCGCCTCGACGATCGGCTACGGCATCTACGATTCCCGCGCCTACCTGACCAAGCCGGCCCCCGCCTCCATCGCGAGCGACGCGGTGCAGCCCTTCTTTCCCGGTGCCCGTCTGCTCGAGGTCACGGCGGAGGAGCAGACACAGGGCCTGGTGCGGATCGAGCTCGACTCCGACAGCGCGGCGCTCCCCGCCCTCGAGATTCGCGATCGAGTGACGAAGCTTTGCCAGTTCCTGTCTTCGGGACGCTACGAGCGCGCGGAGATCGTGGATCGCCTGCAGCGTCCCATCGCCCACTGGATCGGCGGGCACGTGATCGTCGAGGGGCTGCCGGCCAACGCCCCCGCGCCGCAAGCCTGACGTCGCACGCGGCCCGAGAGCGCCCCCTCACAGCACCGAAACGTCGAGCTTGGGCGGACGCCCGTCGAGCGTCCGCGCGAGCTCGGCGCCGTCCTCGTAGAAGACCGCGTACACCCGTGCGTCGTAGGGCACCGCACGATGCTCGCTCGCGACCGGGAAGAGCGGGTCGCGCTCGTTTAGACCGAGCAGGAAGAAGGCATCGCCCCGGGCCAGCGCCTGGTTCGAGAACGCACCGAGCAGCGTGCGGGCGAGCGCCGGATCGTCGTCGTCGACCGCCAGGAACGCGGCGTAGCTGTACCGGAAGGGCTTCCCCGGCTCCGGCAGGCGCGCGAATCCGCCGAGCAGCGCGGCCAGGTCGTACGCGGGCTTGAGCCAGCGCATCTTCCCGGAGTATCCGGCCACCACCGTCTGCTTGAAGTCGCTCTGGTCCCAGCGCGCAACGGTGGCCACGACGCGATCGCCGCGCCGCGCGACCAGGAAGTCGCTCACCGCGAGGCCGGGGACGGTGGGCGAGCCAGGCGCGAAATCGGCGGCCGTGAAGCAGGGTGCGAGCTGGCGAGTGCGGCCATGGCGATCGAGGCACGCCACGATCGCGGGGAGATCGGCCTCGCTCGCGGGACCGATCGTGACACCCGGCACCGCGTGCACGCGCTTGCGACGTACCAGGCCGATCGAAAAGGTGCGGTTCCGGCCCAGGTCGCGGTAGGTCGGCAGCCCGGCGCGGCCGCTGGTCAGGATCGCGCGCGCGGCGGCGTTCGACTCGATGATCGTCGACACGTAAAGCGGCACCGGATCGGCGCGGTGCAGCTCGCGAACCAGATCGAAGCCGCGCTTGAGCCACAGCGACTGGCGGATGGTGCGGTCGACGCGCAACCCACTCAGGTAACCCACGCGGCGCACCTCGCCGTTCACGTACATCGGCCGCACCGAGCGAGCGGCCACGCCGTGGATGCGCGCCGGATCGCGAGCGTCGCGGCCCACGATCACCTGCTGGGTGTGGCCTTCGATCCGGGTGGCGCGGAAGAAGCTCGGCTCGCGGTGGAAGGCGACCGCGATCTCGCCCTCCATGGCGTTCTCGCGCAACAGCCGGCGCAGCTCCGCGTCGTCTTCCGGCCGCGCGAGCTCGACGCGGATCGATGCCGTCATCGACGAGCGACTATACTCGTCAGGTTGCACGGCCCCCCATGCGACTGACGCTCATCCATCCCTGCATCGGCCGAGTTCCCGGCCAGCGCTACATCCGCGGCTGGCAGATGGAGCCGCTGCCCGCGGCGCTGGTTGCGGGGCTGACTCCGAAGGACGTCGACATCCGGTTCTACGACGACCGGATGGAGCCGATCCCGTTCGACGAGCCCACCGATCTGGTGGCGATGAGTGTCGAGACTTACACCGCGAAGCGCGCCTACCAGATCGCGAGCGAGTACCGGCGTCGCGGCGTTCCGGTCGTCATGGGTGGCTTCCACGCGCGGCTCTGCACCGACGAGGTCTCCCGCTACGCGGAATCGGTGGTGGTGGGTGAAGCCGAGGGGCTCTGGCCCGAGGTGCTCGACGACTACCGGCACGGGACACCCAAGAAGCTCTACCAGCTCTCCGACCGGCCGCCGCTCAAGGGCACGACACCCGATCGCAGCATCTTCCGCGGCAAGGACTACCTGCCGGTGAGCCTGGTCGAGGCCGGGCGTGGCTGCCACTTCGTGTGCGAGTTCTGCGCGGTCACCACGTACTTCCAGCGCCGTCAGACCCGCCGTCCGATCGACGAGGTGGTGCGGGAGATCGCGGACTTGAAGAAGCAAGGCCGCAAGTTCTTCTTCTTCGTCGACGACAACCAGACCTCGAACATCAAAGAGGTGAAGGAGTTCTTCCGCGCGCTCATCCCGCTTGAGATCCGCTGGGTGAGCCAGACCAGCATCAACGGCGCCCACGATCCCGAGTTCCTGGATCTCCTGAATCGTAGCGGCTGCCAGGGCGTGTTGATCGGCTTCGAGAGCCTCAACAAGGCGAACCTCGAGCAGATGGACAAGGACTTCAACACCATGGGCGGCGGCTACGAGGCGTCGCTCGGCAAGCTGCGCGACAAGAAGATCCGCCTCTATCCCACGTTCATCTTCGGCTACGACGAGGACACGCCCGAGACCTTCGCCGAGACCGTGGATTTCGCGAAGCGCCACAGCTTCTACATCACCGCGTTCAATCACCTGACTCCGTTTCCCGGCACGCCGCTCTACGAACGGCTCGAACGCGAAGGGCGCCTGCTCTACGAGAAGTGGTGGCTCGACGAGCGCTACGGCTAAACAAGGTGCCGTTCACGCCGCGCAAGATCTCGCCCGAGGAAGTGGAGCGCGGCTGCGTCGAGGCGCGCCGCAGCTTCTACACCTGGCCCAGCATCGTGCGCCGCAGCATGGACCCGGTGAACCGCGAGAACTGGTTCATGTTCCGCAATTTCTTCATGATCAACGGCATCCACCGCGCCGAGGTGAGCCTCAGGAATCACTACCCGCTCGGCGATCGCACCTGGCCGGGGCAGCTCATCGAGGCCGCCGGATGAGGCACTCGCCAGCGCCCGACGGAGAGCCCAGCGAAGCGTCGTCGTCGATTCGCGGGCGATTGGTGCCGCGCGCCGAGCTCACGACCGTCGAGCGCGCCTCGATGTACCGGCTCCTCGAAAGCTACTTCGAGGGCGTCGAGCCGCGCATCTTCGAGCGCGATCTCGAAGCCAAGAACTGGGTGATCCTGCTCGAGGACGACGGGGCCGAGCTGCGCGGCTTCACCACGCTCCACCTCTACCGCGACCGGTTCCAGGACGAGCCGATCACGGTGGTCTTCTCCGGCGACACCATCGTCGACCGTGCGGCCTGGAACACGCCGGCGCTCCACCGCAGCTGGATCGACGCGGTGAGCCGCTTGGCCCACGACGAAGGCGAAGGCCGCGTGTGGTGGCTGCTGATCGTGTCGGGCTTTCGTACGTATCGGCTGCTGCCGGTCTTCTTTCGCGAGTTCTACCCGCGCCACGACCGCGCGCTGTCGGGCGATGGCGCGCGGCTCGCCGAGCAGCTCGCTCGCGCCCGCTTCGGCGCGGAGTACGATCCCCGCTCCGGCGTGGTGCGGTTCGCCGACGGCGCCCAGCGGTTGCGCGCCGAGGTCGCCGAGGTCAGCGAAGCGCGGGCTCGCAACACGCACGTGCGGTTCTTCCTGGAGCGGAATCCCGGTCACCTGCGCGGCGACGAGCTGGTGTGCCTGTGCGAGATCTCGGAGCAGAACTTGACCGCGGCGGGACGGCGCATGGCGGGAATGGATCCTGCGCCGCGACGCGAGCGCCCGCGCGCGGCCAGCGCGGGGTGAAACGGAACGGAGCGTGATCGGGCGCTGCCCACCGAGGGACCGGTGGGCCTCCAGGGCAAGTGGGACGCTCGCGGTCCAGATCGCGTGCGATCGGCTGGAGCGCGCGCGGTCCCTCACGCGCGAGCGCTCGAATTGACTCGAATTGATCCGAGACTGCCCGTGACCTCGGGCCTCGTCTGCGCGGCCGCCAACGGGCTCGTGACGCTGGGCTCGGCGCCCGCGGCGCGCGCGCTGGCGCGAGTCTTTCACGATCCGCGCGCGGCGCAGCGGCGGGTGTTCGAGCGGATTCGCGAGCAGGCCCGGGACTCGGCCTACGGGCGTCACCACCGGCTCGGCTCGGCGCCGACGCTCGACGCCTGGCGGGCCCAGGCGCCGATGGTGCGCTTCGCCGATCTCGCACCCTGGATCGAGCGCATCGCCGCGGGCGAGCGCGACGTGCTCACCGCCACGCCCACGCTCTTCTTCGAGCGCTCGAGCGGCTCGTCGGGCGCCGTCAAGCTCGTTCCCTACAACCGGGCGCTGCTCGACGATTTCGATCGCGCGATCTCGCCCTGGCTCTTCGATCTCCACGCGCACCGGCCCGCGCTCTGGCCGCTTGCGTCCTACTGGTCGATCTCGCCGCTGGCGGCCACTGGCGAGCGCACCCCGGGTGACATCCCGATCGGGATCGAGGACGACTCCGAGTATCTGTCGCCGGCGGTTCGCCGCCTCATCGACGCGACCCGCGTGGTGCCGAGCGACGTGCGGCGCATCACCGATCTCGAGGCCTGGCGCTACGTCACGCTGCGGTTTCTCGCGGGAAGCGAGCGCCTGGGGCTGGTGTCGGTGTGGAGCCCGAGCTTCTGGCGGGTGCTCTGCGACTCCCTCGGCGAGGACACGGCGCGGCTGATCCGCGATGTTCGCGACGGCACCCTGACACCACCCGGCTGGCTGCCAGCGGCGACGCGCGCGCGCCTCACCGCACGCCTTCGTCCCGACGCCGCGCGGGCAGCTGCGCTCGAAGCCATCGCGCTCGGCGCGGGATCACTGGTGGCGAGCGAGGTGTGGCCTCGCCTGCAACTCCTGAGCTGCTGGACCGCCGCGGCCTCGGCAGCCGGCGCGCGCGACCTCGCCAGGCACTTCCCGAACACGGAGATCCAGGGCAAGGGATTGCTCGCCACCGAGGGCGTCGTCTCGATCCCGCTCACGGGTCACCCGGGCGCGGCGCCAGCGCTGCTCTCGCACCTGCTCGAGTTCCGGCCGCGCGACGCGGCCGATCACGAGACGTGTTTCGTCGACGAGCTCGACACGGGCCAGGACTACGAGGTGATCCTCACCACCAGCGGCGGCCTCTATCGCTACGCGCTGGGCGACGCGGTGCGCGTGGTGGGACGGATCGGGCGGACGCCGCTGATCGAGTTCGTGGGGCGCGTCGATCGAGTCGTCGACCTGGTCGGCGAGAAGCTCGAGGAGCGCTTCGTGGCCTCGTGCATCGCTCGAGGGCTCGCTGGCCTCTCCGCCGCTCCCTCGTTCGCGATGCTGGCACCCGAGGACGGCACACCGCCCCACTACGTTCTCTTCGTCGAGATTCGACAGGGCTCGCCGACGGCCGATCTCGCGATGCGCCTCGACCGCGCGCTCGCCGGCAACCCGCATTACGACTACGCCCGCCGCCTGGGCCAGCTCGGCGCCGTGGAAGTGGTGCCGGTCGAGCACGGCGAGCGGCGCTACCTCGACGGCTGCGTCGCCCTGGGCCAGCGAGCGGGCGACGTGAAGCCCACCGCCCTGCATCGCGACACCGGGTGGCGCGCGCGGTTTCGGCCCTCGGGGCGCTCTTTAGAGGGCCGTGCTCCCGCGCGGCCAGCGCCGAATGGGTCGGGGTTTCGGCGCGAGTGAGCGCTGCCCACCGAGGGACCGGTGGGCCTCCACCGGGAGCGATTTTCGCCCGATGAACGCGATCGTGCGCTGCGGCTGCGAGGGACCGCAGCCCTCCGACTGCCATGCCGGTCGTTCGGAGGGACGCGGTCCCTCGCGTCCGGACCGCTCGAGTGTGTCGATGGATTCGCACGCTCCGCGGGACCGGTGGGCCTCCATGTTGCCGCCCGTTGGAGCGCGCGCCCGCGCCTGTGGCGCTCCTCGCGCGCGAGCGATCGATTGCGCGCAGCGGGTCTACTCGAACGCCGCGCTGCACGCGGCACGCTCGCCGTCGTCGCCGTCGATTCCCGCGAAGCCGAAGCCGTTCCAGCGGTAGATCGCCGTGCGCGTGGCGGCACTCGCCGGTGCCGTGCTCACGAACGAGCCGGTCTCGTGAAGCGCGCACAGGTGACCGCTTGGCAGCGTCACCGCGTCGACGAGCGGCCACGCGAGCGCGCTGCCGCGAAACCGCGCGACCAGGCCGCGCGGTGTGACGGCGTAGACGTAGGTGCGCGGTGCCACTCGCTGGTCGAGCGGCGAGAAGTGCGATTCGAGCGCCAGCAACAGCTCGTCTCCGCCGTCGCCGCCGCTCGGACGAAAGCGCTCGGCCGAGAGCAGGGGGCCGGGACGAGTGCCGAAGCTGGTCGGGCCGCGAGCGGCGATGACGACGCCGCCGCCCGGCGTCCCAACCGGCGTCGGCCGAGCGGTGAGCCGAAAACCGCTCACCTCGAGCACCGGGTGGAGCGGCGCGGCGCACCCGGCGAGAACGTTCAAGACCTCGGGCTCGGCGCCGGCGAGCCTTGGCCGCGTGCTGCGTGGCACCGCCTCGGTCGCGAGCGCGCCGCAGCGAAGCACCTGGCCAGCGATCGAGCAGTCGGCGATGCGACCGGTCCGCGTCTCCGGATATTTCTGATCGAAGAGATGATTCCCGAGCGAGAAGAAGACCGGCCGCCCGTCGACGCACTCGGCCGGCTGCACCACGTGCGGATGGTGGCCGACGATCAGGTCCGCTCCGTGCGCGACCAGCCAGCGAGCGGCGTCGCGCTGGCTCGCGTCCGGCACCTCGATCAGCTCGCGGCCCCAGTGAACCGAGACGATGGTGAGCGGAGCGAGTGCCCGCGCGAGCCTGAGCTTGCGGGCGATCTCGACCGAGGGCACCCGGTCGGCATGACCGGCGATGTCGGGCACCAGCGTGAGGGAGACGACGGCCACGATGGCGTCGCCGAGCCGCACGAACTCCGGCGAATCGGGCAAGTCGAGCGGGAGCAGACCCTCGGCCGAGAGCGTCGCGCGAGTCGTGGCTCGCCCCGCCTCGCCGAGGTCGGCGCGATGATTGTTCTCGACGGCCAGCGCGCGAAATCCAGCCTTCGCGAGCCGCCCCAGGAGCGCCACCGGGACCGCGAAGCAGGTCTCGCCGCCCGCTAGCGCCGGGTCGCACGCGGCCGGATCGCCGACGGCGCCCTCGAGGTTCCCACCCACCCACGCCGCCGAACGGAAGAGCGGCGCGAGGTCCCTCCAGGGATCGAGGTGACGCTGCTCGATCTCCTCCTTCACCTGCCGCGACAGGAGCACGTCGCCCACGAACAAGAGACGCGGTGCAGGCGCCTCCGGAGCGGCACCGGAGGCGTCCGCGGCTTTCGCGATCGCGGCGGCGAGACCGATCAGAAGGGCCGCGGCGGCGCGCAATCGCACGGCGGGGCTCCCAGGAACGGCTCCACCCAGCTCGGTCGCGCCAGCGACTTCACTTGCTTCCGCCACGTAGCGTCGTCGAGCGGCGCGGGCCGGGTGGTCTCGTAGTACCCGTAGACCGGCCCCTTCACGATCTCGCGGCGCCCGAAGAACGGCACGATCTGGTCCCATTCGAGCGGATACCCGACACCCACCAGCAAGAGTCCGCCGCCCGCTTCGCGGCCGTCGGCGACGTCCGCCACCTTCGCCATCGGATCCGGGTTGGCGAGGCTCAGATCGTCGCGAGCGAGGCTCCGGTAGACGAGCGCGTGATGCTCGGCGACCCGGCCGACATCGAAGATCTCCTGATACTCGGCGGGAGAGAGCGCGAGCCCGTCGAGCTCCTTCCTGGCCAGGGACTGGAAGAGCCGCGCCTTGGCGGCGCTCGCCGCGAGCCGCTTGGCCAGACCCAGCTTCACGTCCGTCTCCGCGGACGGGTGAGAGGAGTCCGCGCTGGGCTCGTCGACCGGCGAGGTCTCCACGGTGCTGAGGTCCGTCGATCGCGACACCACGCCCGCCGCTTGCTCGAAGAGCGCCGCGATGGCGCCGAACGTCTCCGGATCGGGCTCGACATAGCCGCGCGGCGGATCCATCACGATCGGCTCGAAGCCGCCTTCCCCGCACTCGGCGGCACTGCGCTCGTTCACCAGCACGGTCGCGTGGCGCAGCGTGGCCCACGACGCGAGCCCGGTTTGCAGCCGCTTGACCTGCCACAAACGCGGCGACGTGATCGCGTCGGGCGCGTGCGCGCCGGACGCGGTGGGCATCGACCCTCGGTCGGTCCACTGCACGGCCAGCGCCGCGAGCCACGCGTCGTAGAGGTTGGCCGCGCCGCTCACGCCGTGCGCCTGCCGGGACGCGAAGGCGCGCGCCAGCTCGTCGAGCGTCGGGCCGAGACGCGGGTAATCGGCGGTCGCACCAGCCTCGTCGAGAAGCGAGCGCGCGAAGCCGCTGCCGAGCGCCGTCGCCACGTCGAGACCGCTGGGAAGCGCCCGCGGTCCCTTCGGTCCGCGGATCTGCTCCTCCGCGGGAACGTCCAGGTGAATGACCGTGCGATCGAGCGCCTCGCTGTCGAAACCCCACCCGAGCGGGAAGACCGCCGGCCCCGGGGGGCTGCGGCGCGCGTAGTCCGGCCCCGGCTGCGACGGACTCCACACCAGCTCGCGACGCGACGGCGCCTCGACCTCGAGGTAAGGCGCGGCCCAGTCGCGGGCCGCCTGCTGCGCGGCCTCGGGAAGCGCACGCAACGTCCGCAGGTCGTCGTCGCCGAGCTGGATGCCGGCGAGATAGCGGAATGCCTGGAAATACCGGCGGCGCTCGGGTGTCGCGGTGTAGTGGCCGCGCGGCGTCAGCTCCGCATAGTCGAAATCGGCATCGAGCACGTCGGAGTGCGACTTGCCCTTGGCATCGATGATGCGCGCGGCTTCGGCGTTTCGAGGATCGCCCGCCTTCACGGCCTCGAGCGCCTCGAAGACCTTGCGCCACTTGTCCGCGGTCTTGCCGGAGCCGGTCACTCCCTTCGACGCCTCGTCCACGAAACGCCAGAAGGCGGGCATCGCGCGGGTCTTCTCTTCGACCAGGAAGAGGCCCTCGTAGGCCGCCGCGAACACCTCCCAGAAGACGTCGGTGGTCACCAGGTAGGGCCGCGCCGGCGCTGCGGTGTCGAGATTGCCGCACTCGTAGCGCTCGCTGTCGTAGAGCGAATAGAGCTGGTCGAGCGCGAGCGGCCGGAAGACGCCGGTGTCACGGGCCAGACGCTCGCGTTCGGGCGCGCCGGACGCGAACATCCAAGCGTCCACCACGTCGGCCAGCGGCATCGAGACCGGCGCGAACGCCAGCGCGGTGGCGGTGCCATCGGTGCCGGTGCCTTCCGTTCGCACCACGCCCACCAGACCGCCCCCGTCGGGCGCGAGCGACGGCGCGATCTCGAAGGTGGTGTCGCCGGCCACGGTTTCATGGCTCTTGGCGGAGTCGAGGAACAGCGTGACACCGGCGCTTCCGGGCATCCATTGCACCAGGCCCGCTCCGTTGGGAGTCACCTGCACCGAGCCACCGCAGGGAACCGTCGCGAGAGCGCTCTGCTTCTTCCACGCGTCCCGGTCGTAGATCGCGACGTGATGGCAGGACTTGTCGTCGCGCCACACCAGCAAATGACCGGCGGGATGAAACGCCTCGGGATCGGCCCAGCTCGCCGCGATCTCGCTCGGCCGTTCCACGGCGTCCTCCGAGGCCGCGCCCTTGCGTTTGGCGGCGGGCGCGGCCGGTGCGATCGCCTCGTAGGGCTTGGTGCCGTTCTCGGTGAGCGAGCGAATCGAGACGCTCTTTCCCGAGACCACGCCGAAGAAAAGCCGCACCTCGCGCTTCTCCGGATCCCAGGCGGTCACGTAAGGGCGTGGTCCGATCGCGAGGGACCGGATCTCCGAGGCGGTCTCGGCCACCTTCGTGACGCTCCACACGCGGTCGTGCTGAGCCACCGCGAGCACCATGCCGTGCGAGCCGATCGCTCCGGCGACGTAGACAGTGTGCTCGAACGGATGCCACGCGAGCGGCGTGGTGCGGCTCTTGTCGCCGGCTGCGGCGCCCGCTCGAAACCCGCTCGGCCAGCGGATGCCGGTGGGGATCAGCGACGGCTCGCCGGCGCGCCACAGCTCGAGATCGGTGTCGGTCTCGCCGCGGCTCAGGAGCACCGCGACCTCGGCGCTGGACGGCGCCATGGCCAGCGCCTCGACCCGCCAGCCCGCCGGAACGGCGACGCGCGACGGAGTCGCGGGCGAGCTCTCGACGCGCGGCACCGGCAGCTCGAACGGATTCGCGTCGTCGGCGGCGCGCGCACCGCCCACCGCCGGCCCGCCCAGCCACGCCATCGCGAGCAGCAGGCCCGCGACACGTTGCCCGGCTCGCACCTGCCCTGCGCGATCGTCGAGTCGCCCCATCGATCCCCCCTCGCTCCAGTGCATCGCTCGCGACGCGCGGATACGCTAGCGCGCCATGCCGGTGGATGAAACCAAATCGAGCACACCGCTCATCGACGTGCGGAACCTGGTGAAGGAGTACCGTTCGTCGCGAAAACGAGAGGGATTGCGCGGCGCGGTGAAGGATCTCTTCGCGCCGCGCCGCGAGACCAAGCGCGCAATCGACGACGTGAGCTTCCGCGTCGAGCCCGGCGAACGGGTCGGCTACATCGGCGCCAACGGCGCCGGGAAATCGACCACCATCAAGATCCTGACCGGCATCTTGAAGCCCACCTCCGGCTACGTGCGCGTCGCCGGCTTCGAGCCGCTCGAGGAGCGTCGCCATTACGTCCACCAGATCGGCGTGGTGTTCGGGCAGCGCACCCAGCTGTGGTGGGACATCGCGGTGATCGAGGCGTTCCGGCTCCTGGCGCGGATCTACGGCGTCCCGGACGACATCCTCAAGGCGCGGCTCGTCGAATTCGACGCCGTGCTCGATCTCACCCCACTGCTCCACACGCCGGTGCGGAAGCTCTCGCTCGGGCAGCGGATGCGCTGCGATCTCGCCGCGTCGCTGCTCCACCAGCCGCGGATCGTGTTCCTCGACGAGCCCACCATCGGCCTCGACGTGGACGTGAAGGACCGGGTGCGCGGTTTCATCAAGGCCGTGAACGAGCGCCACGGCACCACGGTGCTGCTCACCACCCACGACCTGCGCGACATCGAGGAGCTCTGCGAGCGGGTGCTGCTCATCGACGAGGGCAAGGTGCTCTTCGACGGCGCCCTGAGCGAGTTCAAGCGGCGCTTCGCCCGCGAGCGGCGCGTGGTGCTCGATCTGGCTCGTCCGGACGATCGTGAGACCGCGGTGCGAAACCTCGACGGGTTGCCGGTGACGATCGACGCCGACGGCGCCGGCTCGCGGTTGGCACTGCGCTTCGACCCCGAGGCGATCCGGCCGTCGGAGGTGGTGGCCCGCGCGCTGCAGGGCCCGCCGATCATGGATCTCTCGGTGCAGGAGCCCGATCTCGCCGACGTGGTGCGCGACGTCTACCGCGCGCAGCAGCACCGGACCGCGGAGCTCGCCAAGGCCGATCCGTTCGCGAAGACCGAGCAAGCGTCGTGACCGCGACCGCGGGCACGCTCCGTGGCGCCACCTACCGCCCGGGCGTGGGCCCCTACTTCGACGTCTTCCGGCTCGGGTTCGTCGAGACGCTCGCCTACCGCTCGCAGATCTGGATGCGGCTGGTGCTGGTGCCGCTCACGGCGGCGTTCCAGTACTTCATCTTCGCGGCGCTCTACCGGACCGGTCCGGAGGTGATGGGCGGCCATCGCTTGCGCGACATCGCCGGCTACGTGGCGCTGATGCAGACGCTGCGCACGCTCTACGCCAACAACATCAGCATCTTCATCGGCGAGGCGATCCGTACCGGCCAGATCGCGACGTTCCTGCTCCGGCCGATCGCGTTCCCGTGGTTCGCGATGAGCTACATCGGCGGGCGCGGCGCGAGCCAGGTGTTCACGATGGGAGTCCCGACGCTGATCGCGTTCGGCCTCGCCGGCGCGCTTCCCGCTCCGCCCGACGTCATCACGTTCATCGCGTTCCTGCTGCTCACGCTGGCGGCGTTCCTGCTCTACAACCTGGCGTTCACGATGGCCGGGCTGATCGGGTTCTTCGTCGAGTTCTCGGGCGAGCTCGCGTGGTCGGTGGAGATGATCCTGATGCTCTTGGGCGGTGCCACCATTCCGCTCTCGTTCTTCCCCGCCTGGATCGCCAAGCCGCTCGAGTTCCTTCCCACGAGCTTCATCTACTACGTGCCCGCCGAGGCGTATCTCGGACGGATCACCGGTGCCACGCTCTTCGCGTCGGTGGCGATCGCGTGGGTGTGGGTGGGGATCGGCTTCGTGGCCGTGCGGCGCTTCTACGACCTCGGGCGCCGCCACATCTCGGTCCAGGGAGGCTGAGGTGGAGCGGACCGTGCCGCAGACGCTCGGGATCATGGGGCAGTACATCGCCCAGAACCTCAAGGGAAGCTCACCTACCGCACCGAGTTCGCGATCTCGATCTTCGCGACGATTCTCTGGAGCGTGGTGAACCTGACCTTCTTCGCGCTGGTGTTCGGCCAGGTGCCGTCGATGAGCGGCTGGAGCTTCGAGCAGGTGGTGTTCCTCTACGGCTTCGGGCAGTTCACCTTCGGCATGTTCTCGTGCCTGCTCTTCACGCTGATGTGGGACTTCGGGAACCTCTATCTCGTCGAGGGATTGCTCGATCGGGTGCTGCTCCGGCCGTTCCCGCCGCTCCTGCAGATGGTGCTCGAGCAGTTCTACCCGTACGACATGGCGATCATCCTGAAGGGCGCCGGGATCGCCGCGTGGGCCGCGTCCCGGCTCGGTATCCCGTTCACGGCGCTCAATGCGCTCAAGTTCGTGGTGCTGGGAGCGTCGGCGTCGATGGTGCTGGCCGGGATCGCGCTCATCACCACCTTCGCGAGCTTCTGGTGGCTCAACCGCTACGGCCTCTTCCGGCCGCTCTTCGCGCTCACCGAGTACTCGCGTTATCCGCTCCGGGTGTTCCCCAAGTGGGTGCAGTGGTTCATGACCTTCATCGTGCCGTTCGGCTTCGCCTGCTTCTACCCAGCGTCGGCCTTCTTCGGTGATCAACGGCTCCACACCTTCGCGGTGCTGACGCCGGTGGTGGGCATCGCGCTGCTGTTCGGCGCGAACCGGATGCTGGAGCGCGGCATCCGCCGCTACGAGTCGACCGGGAGCTAGCGGAAGAGACCCAGGGCCCCGGCGAGGATCGTGAGCAGTGCGCCGGCGGCGACTTGCAGCAGCGCGGCGCCGAAACTCGCCAGCAGCGGGGAGCGCAGCCGGACGCTGATCGCCATGATCGGGGGACCGGCGGCGAACCCACCGCCGAGGAGCACCACGGCTCCCAGCCAACCCGACATCGGGACTTCCGGCGGACGGAGCGCCGTGGCGACGATCGCGCCGCCCACACCGGCACCGGCCGCTCGATAGAGACCCACACGCCACGAAAGAGCGCGCAGCTTCGCGAATCTCAGGCCACTCATGAGCGCCACCATCGTCGGCAGCCCCACCCACGTCAGCAACGAGACGACCTTCATCCAGTCGCTGTCGCCCACCTCTCACCCCGCCGGCGGCGAAGCGACCGGATAGAACTGCCTCGCCCAGCGGCGCAGGAGACCGATCGGGCCGTCGTCGGGCGAGAGGCACGGGTGCTCGAGGTGCTGCTTGTTCTCCCAGATCGGCGTGTCCTCGGCGAGCTGCTTCTCGATGTCGGCGATGATCGCGGCGCCCACACCGCGGGTGGCGCCGCGGCTCGGCAGCTTCTTCACGCTGAAGGAGAACCACACGTCGACGCGGTCGCCGTCGATGGGCACCACCGAGCTCACCAAGAGCGTCTCGACGATGCCCTTGAAGCGCACCAGGCCGAAGCCGAAGCCCCACGAGTCGGACTCGATGGCGCCGTCCATCTCGCCCATCGGCGTCGCGAGCTTCATCTTGGAGCGCACGCGCAGTACGTGTCCTTCGGCCTCGGCCGTCGTCTCGGGCACCGTCACGGTGCCGTGCACGAAGCGGAAGTGGGCGCGGTCGACGGCGTTCTCGGCCATCTCCTGCGGCTGGGTGCGGATCTGCCAGCGGCGGCGCTCGAACGGCGTCCATTCGTCCGAGCCCACCTCCGCCACCCCGGGCACCTGCCACGAAGGCGGCGCGCCGGATTCGTCGTGGAACACCATCACCAGGCCGTTCACCTCGACGAGCGACCACGAGCGCATTCGTGCCTGGGAGGGTGCGCGACCGCTGTACGGCACCTCGACACAGCCGCCGTCAGCGCCCCACCGCCAGCCGTGAAATGGACAGCGGATCGACTCGCCGACGACCCGTCCGCCCACACCCAGGTGAGCGCCCAGGTGGACGCAATGGGCGTCGAACACGCGCGCCGCGCCCGACTCGGTGCGGAAGAGCACCAGGTCCCGTCCGAAGTAGCGCAGACGACGAACCTCGCCCACCGCCAGCTCGTCCGAGTACGCGACCTGATACCAGCCGCTCGGAAACGGGTGGAACGGGAACGTGCGGGATGTCACGGCGCGACGCTGGCGGCGCCGCGCAGGATCAGATCGGCGGCGAAACGCACCTGCGCCGCGACGTCATTCTTGTCGCTCAAGCCGCCCGCCCATCCCACCAGCGCCGCGAACCAGATCTGCTGCAGCAGGTGCGCCACCGTGAACTCGGTCTCGCTGGGCTCGGGCGCGGCGCCGTTGCCGTTGCTCGGGCCTTCGCCGCGTAACGCGTCGGTGATGAGCCGGCTGATGCGCGAATGGAACGACGCGACCTTCCCCATCGCCTCGACGTCGCCCGACGCCACCGCGCGGATCACGGCGCGCGCGAGGTTGGGGCGGCTGGTCAGAAGCTTGGTGGCCGCGCGGAAGAACGACGTCACGCGATCGAGCGGCTCGGGATCGTGGATCGGACGGGCGGCGAGCTGCTCCTCGAGCCGTTCGGCTTCCTGCTCGAGCGCCGCGACCAGGATGTCTTCCTTGCTGCGGAAGCGCCGGTAGAGCGTGCCGAGGGCCACCTCGGCGTGCTGCGCCACGTCGCGCAGCCGGACCGCGTCGAAGCCGCCGCGCTCCGCCAGCTCGATCGCGGTCGCGACGATCCGCTCCGACGGCTCCTCGCGGCGCCGGTCGGTGCGGCGGGCACGGGTACCGCGAGGCTTGGAAGTCGCCGTCAATGCGGCGGTGCGGCGGCGTTTGGTTGCCATGGGTTCACACCTTGCCTTGCAAGAGCTCCTTCACGACTAGCTGGCCGTACATCCAGAGCGTGCGGAAGACGCACTTGTAGTCGACGGTCGAGAAAACCGAGTCGGCGAGGCCGAAGGGCAGCATCGTGGGGATCGGCCCGCGGCCGTACTCGAGCATCCAGCCGTGATCGGGGATCCGGTAGCCCTTGACCTTGTTCTTGCCCAGGTGCGCGTACTGCCCGGGCACGTACACGGTGCGCTCGGTCTCGCCCTCGATGTAGCACCACATCTCGCCCTCGATCATGAAGTCCCAGACCGAGGTGACGTAGCGTCCCGAGTGCCCTTCGGTGCCGATCGGCGTGCCGAAGAAGATCAGGTACTCGCTGAGCGACGCGTGCAGCAGCGTCATCTGGCCCATCGCCCCGCCCGCGTTGTTGAAGATCCAGCGGATCTCGGGGTGGATGTGCCGGGGATAGCGCTCGTAGAGCGCCGCGTGGATGGCGCGGAACATCTGGTCGTGCGGCAGGCCGACGCCCTTCTTGGTGATCTCGGCCAGCACTTCGGGATCGAACACGTGGCCCATGCGTTCCTCTCGGGTCTTCGATTTCGGTTGGCTTGGTGTCAGCGCGCGACCGGCGCCACTCCGGTGGCGACGGCCTTGGCCCACTTGAAGTCGGGCTTGCCGCTCGGCTGGCGGACCACTTCGGGGACCAGGTGCAGCTGGCGCGGGACCTTGTAGCCCGCGATCTTGGTGCGGCAGTGGGCCACCAGCTCGTCGAGCGTCGGGGCCGAGCCGGGGCGAGCCTGGACCACGGCGGCGACCCGCTGGCCGAAGCGCTCGTCGGGAACGCCCACCACGATCGCGTCGAACACCTTCTCGTGGGAGCGCAGCGCCGCTTCGACTTCCTCGGTGAAGATCTTCTCGCCGCCCGAGTTGATGCACACCGACTCACGGCCGAAGAGCGTGATGGTGCCGTCGGGCTCGATCGACGCCATGTCGCCCGGCAGCACCCAGCGCTTGCCGCCGATGTGGAAGAACGTCTTCGCGGTCTTCTCGGGATCGTTCCAGTAGCCGAGCGGGATGTGGCCGGTCTTGCCGAGACGGCCCACCTGCCCCGAGCCCGGCTCGATCGGCGCCAGTGTCGTGGGATCGAAGACACCGGTCCGCTCGTCGACGCGGAACCGCGGCGCGCTCTCCTCGCCGGTGCCCGTCCCCTGGTGGCCGACCTCCGAGCCGCCGAAGCCGTCGAAGATCATCGCGTTGGGCAGCTGGTCGAGGAACTGCTTCTTGACCGCCTGCGAGAAGACGGCGCCGCCCGAGCCGACCACGAAGAGCGTCGAGGTGTCGTACTTCCCGGGATTCGCGGCCAGCTGCTCCGCGAGCGGACGCGCCATCGCATCGCCGACCAGCGCGAACTGGTTGACCTTCTCTTCGCCGACCAAGCGCCAGATCAGATCGGGGTCGAACTTCTTGGAGGTGGGGATCACGATCTTGTCGCCGGACATGAGCGCGATGAACGCCGCCCACTGCGCCGAGCCGTGCATGAGCGGCGCCGCCGGGATCATCACGAACTGCGGACGCGAGCACGACTTGGGTCCGATGTCCTCGGGCTTCTCGAGGGGCGGCCCGCCGACGTTGCCGCCGCCCAGCGCTGCCATGAAGAGATCTTCCTGGCGCCACATGACGCCCTTCGGCATGCCGGTGGTGCCGCCGGTGTAGAGCACGTAGAGATCGTCGGCCGAGCGCGCCGGGAAGTCGCGCGCCGGCGATGCGCCCGCCAGAACGCTCTCGTACTCCGCGGAGCCGATCGACGACACGTCCGCGTTCGAGCCGTCGTCCACGTGGATGAAATGCGCGAGCGCCGGAAACTCGCCGCGCACCGCCGCCACCTTGGGCGCGAACTCGCGATGGAAGATCAGCGCCTTGAGCCCCGCGTCCTTGAACAGGTAGCGCAGCTCGTCCTCGGCGTAGCGGTAGTTCACGTTGATCGGCACGGCGCGGATCTTGTGCGCGGCGAGCGATCCTTCCATGTACTCGGAGCCGTTCAAGAGATAGAGGCCGACGCGGTCGTCCTTGCCGATGCCGCGTGCCGCGAGCGCGTGCGCGAGCCGGTTGGCGCGCTCGTCGGCCTCGCGGAACGTGAGCCGGCGCGATCCGCACACGATCGCCTCGCGGTCGGCGACGTTGTCGACCACGCACTCCCAGAGATCTGCGAGATTGAACTCCATCGTGCCCTTCCCTCGTCGTCGGTGACGTCGATTCCGGATGCGCGCCGCTCAGCCGGCCTGCGCGCGACGTGGCTCGGTGGCCTCAGGCGCCGCCGCACCCTTGGTGGCGAGGATCGATCCCAGACGCGCGAGCTGCACCTTGGCGCTCCCGAGCGTGAGCTCGATCTGCTTCGACAGCAGGTAATAGCGGTGCAACGGATAGTCGGTGTCGACGCCGATGCCGCCGTGGAGGTGCTGCGCCGCGTAGAGCGCGCGGTGCCCGCCTTCCGCCGCCCAGAACTTGGCGATCGCCAGCTCCTCGCTCGACTCGAGCCCGGCGGAGAGGCGCCACACCGCTTGCCAGGCCGAGAGCCGCACCGCTTCGACGTCGATGTACGCGTCGCCGGCGCGCTGCGCGACCGCCTGGAACGTCGCGATGGGCCGCCCGAACTGCACTCGCGTGCTCGTGTACTCGGCCATCATGCGGATGCCGCGCTCGGCGCAGCCCACTTCGGTGATGCAGAGGCCCGCCAGCGTGTGATCCACGATGAAGCCCAGGATCTCGCGGCCGCGCTTGGCGTCGCCGAGCACGTCGGCGTCGTCCACCCGGACACCGGCGAGCGTCATGCGGTGATGCGGCTCGAGCGTCGTGAGGATCTGCTTCTCGAGGGTGACGCCACTCGCCTTGGGATCGACCAGCGCCACCACGACCTGTCCGTCGGGCGTCGTGGCCGGCACCAGCACCCGCTCGGCGAACGACGCCGCGGGCACCGCGATCTTCACTCCGTCGAGCTTCCAGCCCTTGCCGTCGCGCCGCGCCGTGGTCGAGGGCTCGAGCGGGTCCGCTTGCACGGCCTCGCTCAGCGCCGCGCTCAGCACGAGCTCGCCGTTGACGACCCGGGGCAGCCAGCGCTCGCGCTGCGCCGGGCTACCGAACCGGTCGATCGGCAATGCAGCCATGACCAGCGTCGCGAGCGCGGGAATCGGCGCCACCGTTCGCCCGACCTGCTCCAGCAAGAGCGCCGTGGCGATGAAGCCCATCTCGCCGCCGCCCACGTCGGCCGCGAGCCCCACGCCCAAGAGCCCCGCCTTCGCCAGCTCCTCCCAGAGCTTGCGGTGGAACCAGTCGGCGCCGGCCTCCATCGCGCGCAGATCCTCGACCTTCACACAGCCGTCGAAAATCTTCGTGGCGAGGTCCTTCAGTGCAACCTCTTCCTCGCTGAACGAGAAGTCCATGCATCACCTCTTGCTTCGCGGCATGGCGAGGCCGGCCATCGCGATCAGCTCGCGCTGGATCTCGTTGGTGCCGCCGCCGAACGTGAGGATGAGCATCGCCCGGTACATGCGCTCGACGCGGCCCTTGAGCACCTCGCCCGGCGAGTCGCGGCGCACCAGTCCGTCGACGCCCAGCACCTCGAGCAGCAGCTGGTAGACCTCGATGTAGCCTTCCGAGCCGAACACCTTCACGGTCGACGCCTCGGCGTAGTTCATCGGCTCGACGCGGGTGATGTTCCAGAGCTGCCGCCAGTTGAGGAGCTTCAGGATCTCGACCTTGGAGCGGGCGCGCGCCAGGTTGAGCTGGATCCACGGCTCGTCGATCACCCGCGAGCCGTCGGCGCGGCGCGTCTCGATCGACCACGAGAGCGTGTCCTCGTAGAGCCGCCCGAGAAGCCCCACCGACATCAGCGCCACGCGCTCGTGGTTGAGCTGGCTCACGATCAGGCCCCAGCCCATCCCCTCGCCCGCCACCAGCGCCGACTCCGGCACGCGCACGTCGTCGTAGTAAGTCGCCGTGGTGGTCACGTCGCCCACCGTGTGGATCGGCGTGTAGCGAAAGCCCGGTGTGTTGGTGGGGACGATGAAGATCGAGATGCCGTCGTGCTTGGGTGCCTCTGGATTGGTGCGCGCGGCCAGCCACACGAAGTCCGCGAAGTCGGCGAGGCTGGTGAAGATCTTCTGGCCGTTGATGACCCACTCGCCGGTTTTCTCGTCCTTGACCGCGCGCGTCTTGAGCGACGCCAGGTCGGTGCCGGCTCCCGGCTCGCTGTAGCCGATGCAGAAGTGCAGCTCGCCCTTCAGGATCTTGGGCAGGATGCGGCTTTTCTGCTCGTCGCTGCCGTACATCATGATCGTGGGACCGACCGTCCCGACCGTGAGCAGCGGAAACGGGAAGCCCGAGCGCTGGCACTCGTCGGCGAAGATGTACTGCTCGATCGCCGAGCGCCCTTGCCCGCCGTACTCGGTGGGCCAGCCGATGCCGAGCCAGCCGTCGCTCGCCATCTTCTTGAGCGCCTTCCGGTACTCGGGTCCGCCGCCCTCCGAGACCGCGCATTCCGCGGCCAGCGCTGGCGTCATCAGCTCCTGGAAATAGCCGCGCAGCTGGTCGCGCAGCGCGGTCTGCTCCGAGGTCATCGCGATGTGCATGAGGCTTCCTCCCGCGCTCGGGAGCAAAGTAGAACATGTTTCACTTCGGTGCTAGTATCCGTGCGGAGATCGTTCTTGTCTACGCCGAGCGCACACTCGCCGATCCACTCGAACGGGCCCGCGCCGGAAGGCGCGCGGCGAGCAAAGCGAGCCGGCTCGGGGGGTGGGGCCCTGAAAAAGTCGCGTCTTTTTCGGGGCGGGGGGCTGGAACAGCCCCCCGGGGAGACATCCATGAGGATCGTGATCGACTACGACCTGTGCGAGGCGAACGCGGTGTGCTGCCGCAAGGCACCGCAGGTCTTCCGCCTCGACGCCGAGGACAACCTGCACGTGAAGATCGAGCGCCCCGGCGAGGAGCTGCGCGCCGCGGTCGAGGCCGCGGTGCTCGGCTGTCCCAAGCGCGCGATCAAGTTCGAGAACGACTGACCAGAGCTCGAGAGCGGAGTACCCGATGGACTTCCGCGATTCACCGCTCGAAGCCGAGTTCCGCACCGAGGCGCGCGCCTTCCTCGAGAAGCACGCGCCCACCGAGCGCTGGGACTACTACGCCGAGGACCTCGACGACGAGCGGCTGGTGTCGCTCTCCAAGGCCTGGCAGCGCACGCTCTTCGATCACGGCTGGGGCGCGATCACCTGGCCCGCCGAGTTCGGCGGCAAGGGGCTCGGGCCGATCCAGCAGATCGTGTGGAACCAGGAGCTGGCGCGAGTCGGGCTCGGCGAATCGATCTTCGTGGTCGGGATCGGCATGACCGGACCCACGATCATGGGTCACGGCAACGACCAACAGAAAACGCGCTACCTCGCACCGATGTTGCGCGGCGACGAGGTCTGGTGCCAGCTCTTCAGCGAGCCCGGCGCCGGATCCGATCTCGCCGGCATCGCGACGCGCGCGGTCCGCGACGGCGACTCGTGGATCGTGACCGGCCAGAAGGTGTGGTGCTCGGGCGGTCACTTCGCCGATTTCGGCATCCTGCTCGCGCGCACCAACCCCGACGTCCCGAAGCACAAGGGCATCAGCTACTTCCTGCTCGACATGAAATCCGCCGGCCTCGAGATCCGGCCGCTGCGCCAGATGACCGGCAGCTCGCACTTCACCGAGGTGTTCCTGAACGACGTGCGCGTCCCCGACTCCGCGCGCCTCGGTCCCGAGGGCGGCGGCTGGGGCGCGGCCATGACCACGCTCATGAACGAGCGCATGGCCATGGGCGGCATCGAGCGCATGTTCTCGTTCGACACGCTGGCCGCGCATGCGCGCGCCAACGCGTCCCGGCTCGATCCGGTGCTGCGCGACGATCTGGCGCGGCTCTACACCTGGACCAAGACCCTCGAGCTCCTGAACGCGCGGGTCATCACCAAGCTCGGCGCCGGCATGGACCCGACCAGCGAGGCGTCGGTCATGAAGCTCGGCATCGCGCGCGTGGTCACGAAAGCCGCGGATCTCGGCTTGCGCGTCGCCGGCCCCGACGCGCTGCTACGCCAGGGTCACTGGCAGAACCAGTTCCTGTTCGCGCCCGCGCTGCACATCGCCGGCGGCACCGACGAGATCCAGAAGAACGTGATGGCGGAAAACGTCCTCGGCCTGCCCCGCGAGGAGCGGATCGACAAGA
>CAZYWA010000055.1:0-23095 GCA_964650975.1 uncultured bacterium | reverse complement strand
TCTTGGGCTTCAGTTGCCCGCGGCCGCCGCCGCCACCTTGGCCTCGTGGGTCGCGAGCGAGCGGTATTCGCGGATCTTGTTGCGCAGCGTGCGGATGCTGATGCCGAGGCTCTTGGCGGCCTGGGTGCGGTTGCCGCCGAACTCGTCGAGCGCGGCCAGGATCAGCTGGCGCTCCATCTCGTGCACCGTCATGCGCGCCGACGCCGGCGCCGCGGCGGCGATCGGCGCGGCCTCGAGCTCGCTGCCCTCGACCAGCACGTGCTCCGGCTGCACCACGCCGTCCATCGCCAGGATCGTGGCGCGCTGGATGACGTTGTCGAGCTCGCGGACGTTGCCCGGCCAGTCGTAGCGGGAGAGCATGTCGGCCGCGGCCGCGCTCACCCGGGGAACGGGACGGCCGAGCCGCGCCGCGTAGCGCGCCACCAGACGGTCGACGAGCAGCTTCCAGTCGTCGCCGCGCAGCCTGAGCGCCGGGATCTCGATGGGGATGACCCGCAGCCGGTAGTAGAGGTCCTGACGGAACCGGCCTTCCTTCACCTGCTGGGCGAGGTTGCGATTGGTGATGGCGATGACGCGGATGTCGATCTTGATGGGGCCGCGGCCGCCCACCCGGTCGACCTCGCGCTCCTGCAGTACGCGCAAGAGCTTGGCCTGGAGCGGCAGGCTCATCTCGCCGATCTCGTCGAGCACCAGCGTGCCGCCCTCGGCCTGCTCGAACTTGCCGATGTGCCGGCTCTCGGCGCCGGTGAAGGCTCCGCGCTCGTGGCCGAAGAGCTCGCTCTCGAGCAAGGTCTCGGGCAGCGCCGCGCAGTTCACGGCGACCAGCGGCTTCGCGGCGCGGGCGCTCGACGCGTGGATCCAGCGCGCCAGAAGCTCCTTCCCGGTGCCGCTCTCGCCGTGGATCAGCACCGTCGCGTCGGTGGCGCCGATCTGCGCCGCGAGGTGCACGATGCCGATCATCTGCGGATCGCGGGTGATGATCGGGCACTCGTCGGGCGCCTGGGTGGCGGCGTCGGCGAGCGGCCGGCGCGCGGTGACGCGCTCGATCAGCGCGGTGAGCTGATCGCGCGAGAAGGGCTTGGGGAGGAAATCCTCGGCGCCGGCGCGCACCGCTTGCACGGCCTGGCCGATCGAGCCCTGGCCGCTGATCATCACCACCGGAGTCGCCGGCGAGGACGCCTTGATGCGCTCGAGAAGTGTCAGGCCGTTCGCACCGGGCATGCACACGTCGCTGATCACCAGACCGTGGCGAGTGGGGTCGAACTGACGCAGACCCTCCTCGGCGTCGCTAGCGGGCGTCACGCCGTAACCGCTGGCGGCGAGGCTCCGCACCAGGGCTGCTCGCAGGTCGTGATCGTCTTCCACTACCAGGATGTTGCGGGTCGTCACGGTCATTCCTCCTCGTTGGATCGACGCGGGTCAGCGTGGGTCGGGCAGGTTGGCGAGCGGGGTTGCGGACGCCGCGTTTCCGGGAGCGGCGGCAGGGTTCTTGGGCAGACGCACGGTCACGCGGGTTCCTCGGCCGGGCTCGCTGGTCACGTCCAGCTGGCCGCCGTGGGCCTCGACGACGTTGTGCACCAGCGTCAGGCCGAGCCCGGTGCCGCGCGCTCGGCCGGTGACGAACGGGTCGAAGATCTTCTCGAGCTGGGCGGCCGGGATTCCAGCGCCCTGGTCTTCGACCACCAGTCGCACCGTCTCGCCGTTGCACTCCGCGGCGAGCAGCAAGTGGCCGCCGCGCGGCATGGCCTGGACAGCGTTGGTGGCGAGGTTGACGATCACCTGATCGAGCAGGTTCGGATCGGCCCACACCGCGAGATCGACCGGGCGCACCTCGATCCGGAACTCGATCGCGGCGTCGATCTGATTGCGCGGCACGTGGCGCAGCGCGCGCTCGAAGAGCTCGCGCACCAGCACCGTGCTGGGCTCGGTGCGGCCGGTGCCCAGGAAGTGCAGCAGGTTGGCGAGCGTGCTCTCGAGCTGGCCCAGGGTCCAGCGGATCTGCTCGACCAGCTCCAGGTTGGCGGGATCGTTCGCCAGGCCGTCGCCGAGCAGCGACGCGAAGAGCCCCAGGCTCGTCACCGGGCTGCGCAGCTGATGGATGATCTGGGCGGACGCGGTGCCCACCGCCGCGAGCCGCTCGCGGCGCCTCAGCGCCGCCTCGAGGCGCTCGACTCGCGAGTCGTCGTGCATCACCACCACGAAGCGCGAGGTCTCGCTCGATCCGGGGTTGCTGGTGATCGACACCCGCGCCGGAACCGCGCCGTTCTCGCCGATCCGCGCGTTCGCGACCGTGGTCCCGGCGCATGGCTCGAGCAGCGCCGCGAGGGTCTCTTGCCGGGGGCACGCCCCGCCGCGGGCGTCGTCGATCACTTCGAGCTCGTGCGGGAAGACCGCGTCGAGGGAGATGCCTTCGGCGCTCTCGAGGCCGAGCAGCTGGCTGGCGGCGCGATTGGCGAGCGTCACGCGGCGTTCGGCATCCGCCACCAGCAGGCCCGCGCCCAGCGACTCGATGACGGTTCGCAGGTTCTGGCGCAGGTCGCGATCCGCCTCGAGGGTCTGGGCCAGGAGGAGGTCGCGCTCGCCCAGCCGCTCTCGCAGGTTCGTGACCTCGCGGGTCAGCGCCTCGAAGCGCCCGGTCAGCTCTCCGGCGGTCTCGTGGAACGCCTCGAAAGCGTGCTCCAGGCGAATCCGTCGCGGATCGAATTCCTCGCGACTCGCGATGGGCGTCGGCCGGATCATGGCTGCGTCTCCGCCGGCGCCGCGGTCTGGACCGCCCGGGTCGCGGGCGGAACGGGGTTCGGCTGGACGGGGCCGAGGCCCGCCTCGGCGAGCGCCGAGCGCAGCGAGCGGTCGGCGGTACGAGCTTGCGACCACCGCGCCCACACGCCTTCGGGCCGCGCGATGCTCGGCATCGCCGGCTCGTTCTCGCCCTGGCCGAGTGCATCGGCCGCGAGCAGCGCGATCGCGAGCGCGTCGTTCCCGGCATTCGGATCGCTCGGCGCGCTGGTCACCCGCGCCAGTGCCTCGTGGGGAGCGCCGCAGCGGCGATCGACCTCGGCGACGCGATCGGCCGGGAGGTCCTGCTGGTGAGCACCGGCGCCCTCGAGGTGCGCGCGTGCCGCGTCGCAATCGCCGCGCTCGAGCGCCTGGCCGGCCGCGGCGGCGGCGGTCGCGCCGTCCCGGGCGAGGTGGACGAGCGGCTCGGGGCGGCACTCGGTCGAGGGGCTCGGTCCGGGGCGCAGCACGCGGAAGAGATCGAGGGTGCGTCCGTCCAGGTCGCGTCCCAGCGCGGCGCGAGCCGCGGCCAGATCGTCCCGCTGGACGGAGATCCCGGCGAGCCGGAAGGCGAGCTCGCCGGCGCACGCGCGGTCCGAGGCCGCGAACAGGGCGCGGGCGCGCTGGTAGAGCGCCTCCGCCTCCGAGGTGAGGCCGAGCGACTCGAGCGCCCAGCCCACTTGCAGCCACAGCGACATCGGCGCGGCGCTGGCGGAGAGCAGCCGGCGATCGCGCGCCACCAGGCGCGCCAGGCCGAGCGCGTCGCGTCGCGACGCCAGATCCGCCACCAGCCGCTCGAGCGAGAGGTCGACGCCGCGAGAGGCCGAGGGACGCAGCGCGCTCGCCGGATGGAGCTCGCGGAACTCGGCGAAGCCGTCGCGGGCGTCGCCGAAGCGGTCCTCGACGAGCGCCAGCCAGGCGGTTTTGAACGACGCTTCCTCCACCACCCAGGGGCTCTTCGCCTCGCGCGCCAGCCGCCGGTACTCGGCGCCGACGTCGTCGCGCTCGGGCGAGTGAGGGGCGGTGACAGTCGCGAGGCGGGCGTCGGCGCGGCGCAGCCGGGCCTCATCGCCGTCACCGGCGCGCATGAGCTGATCGCTGGCCACGTTGAGCGGTCCGCCGTCGAGCGCCATCGCCGCGAGCCTGAGCGCGAGCCACGACTCGACCACTCCGTCGTGGCTTGCGTCGCCGGCCTGGGATTGCGCTCGACGGAACGCGGCGACCGCGCCAGCACGATCGCCGCCGAGCCGCAGCGCCTCCGCGGCGCGTGCCTGGATGGCGAGCGGCACGGTGCCCGCCACCGTCCGAGCCGCTTCGGTGTAACGAGCGGCCGCGCCCGCGAAGTCTGCTCGCGCGACCAGCAAATCGCCGAGAGCGGCGATCGCGAATGCGCGATCGCTCGCGGGAAGCACCGAGAAGTTGCCGCTGGCGAGCGCGCGCTCGGCGTCGTTGCGGCGCGCGATCGAGGCCTCCATCAGCATCGCGGCGAGCGCCGCGCGCGCCTGATCGGCGGGAGCGTCGCAGTGCGCGCTCCGGTAGGTGGCGAGGCCTTGCGTGAAGAGGCCGGCCTTTGCGTCGGCAGTTCCGGCGGCGAGCGCCAGGAGGCAGCGAGTGGCCGGATCGTCGTTGGCGAGCTGGGCCTGATGAAGCTCGAGGGAGCCGGCGTAGGCACGCGATCGGCCGCTGGCGTCGAGGTCGTCGGCCAGGGTCAGCCGCGCCCGCGCCTCGAGTGCCATCACCAGCGCGCGTCCGGTGGCGGTGCGGGCTTGCGGGATCATCGCCTCGAAACCGCCGAGAGGCAGCGCTTCGCTGCGTGCCGACGCTCGCGCTCGCGCCGCGTCGAGCGCGGGCCCCAGCTCCGGCTCGAGATCCACGAGGCGACCGGCGAGACGCTGATCGAGGTCGACCGGCTGCGTCAGATCGCCCGGACCGATCGCGGGCGCCGGGGCCCAGAGCAGCGGCCGCGACGGGCTGCTGCTCAGGTCCACGTCGCCTGGCGCGTTCGAGGCCGCCGCGGGGCCGCTCCACGCGGCGCCCGAGGCGAGCGCCGCGCACAGGGCGCGTGCGGCGAGCTGCCGGTTCACGCGGCCTCCCCGACCCGGCGCAGCTTCTCGACCAGGGTGGTGCGGTTGATGCCCAGCATCTGGGCCGCGCGGTTCTTGTTGCCGCCGGTGGCGCGCAGCGCTTCGGCGATCACGTCCTTCTCGAAGCGGCCCACCACGTCGCGGAGCGGGCCGAAGCCGGGCGTCGCGGCGGGCGAGGACGAGGAGGCATCCGAAACCAGCGACAGCACGGGGGCGGCGTCGTCGAGCTCGGCGAGCACGTCCTGACGGGTCACGACGCCCTCGCCCTTGAGCACCGCGAGCCGCTCGATCAGGTTCTCGAGCTCGCGCACGTTGCCGGGCCACACGTGGGTCTTGAGCAGCTCGATCGCCGCCGGGCTCACGCCCTCGAGCTCCGAGCCTTCGAGCCGCAGCTTGGTGACGAAGTGCTGCACCAGCGCGGGGATGTCCTCGCGGCGCTCGCGCAGCGGCGGCATCGCCACCGTCACGACGTTGAGGCGGTAGAAGAGGTCCGCGCGGAAGGCACCGCGCCGCACCTCGATCGCCAGGTCCCGATTGGTGGCGCACACGAAGCGCATGCTCACCGAGCGGGCGCGCCGGCTGCCGATCGCGTGGAAGGTCCGGGTCTCGACCACCCGCAGCAGCTTGGCCTGCAGCGCCAGCGGGATCTCGCCGACCTCGTCGAGGAACAGCGTGCCGCCGTCGGCGGCGCCCAGCCAGCCGTCGCGGTTCTGCTCGGCGCCCGTGAAGGCGCCGCGCTCGTAGCCGAAGAGCTCGCTCTCGCAGAGCGCCTCGGGAATCGCGGCGCAGTTCACCTCGACCAGCGGACCGGCGGCGCGGCTGCTCAGGCGATGCAGCGCGCGCGCCGCCAGCTCCTTGCCGGTGCCGCTCTCGCCGGTGACGAGCACGGTCGCCTGCGACGCCGCGGCGCGGCGGATCCGCTCGCGCACCCGCTGCATAACGGCGCTCTCGCCGATCAGCTCGGCCAGCGCCTCGGGCGCGCGGACCGGGGTCTCGATCTCGGCGACCTCGGCGACGTCGTCGTCCGAGGCGAACCGGGTGTCGTCGAGCGCTGCGACCGATGGGTGCATCCTTGCTCCCTCGCGTGCGTGATGCGCCCCGGCTTTCCGTCGATCGGCAAGGCTCTCCGGACCCAGCGTGAAACCACTGGCGAGAAGGCTTTGCGCGACACCGTGGCGCGGTGACCGAAACCGGGCAGCGTCCGCTCACTGCAAGCGATGCTCGATGGTCGGCAGCGATTGCCTTGAGCAACGAGCGTGCCGAGCCGAGGTAGGTCGATTTTTACCGGCTGGCGGATCCAGACGAGGCAAGAATGGGCTCCACCCCGGCCGATCGTTCCTGGGCCGAAAGTGCCGGCATTCCCAGAAGAATCGGCCGCTTGCTGTCGGCGTCACCGGTCGCGGACGCGGCCAGCCGGACCGCTCGCGATCCGGCCCGGCCGAGGCCGAGGATCGCGCTCACTTCGAACCGGAACTGGAGGCTCCCCCGAGCAACCCGGCCAGTTTGGTCCGGGTGAGGTGGCAGGAGGGGGCGGGCGACGGGAGGCGAGAAGGCCCTCAACGTCCGTCTCTCGTCAGTCGGTTCGGGGACGCTCCACTTCCCGTCAGCCCCGAACCGACTGCTCGCGTGGATCTCGTGCCGGCGC
Source organism: uncultured bacterium (assembly GCA_964650975.1). Lineage (GTDB taxonomy): Bacteria > JADJOY01 > JADJOY01 > JADJOY01 > JADJOY01 > CAZYWA01. Next base: position 16,591 of record CAZYWA010000055.1, on the reverse strand, counting down.
CGAGAGGTGCCCGGCGAACGGAGTGAGCCGACTTTGGAAGCGGGGGGCTTGAAAAGCCCCCCGGGAAACTCACTCCTCGTCGCCGGCATCGTCGTCCGAGGCGTCTTGGGCCTCGGATGAGCCGCCGGTCTCGAGCTCCTTGAGCCGCCGCTTGAGGGTCGTGAGCGACGTGCCGAGGATGCGTGCCGCCGCCGCCTTGTTGCCGTTGGTCCGAGCGAGAGCCTCCTGGATGTGGTTGCGCTCGATCTCTTCCAGGGTCGGAAAGTGCTGGCCGGCGGCGGGCGCGGCCGGCGCGGGTGGCGACGAAGGCCGGGCTGGCGGGAGCGTGGCCGATGCGACCAGCGGCTCGGGCGCGCCCGAGCCGGGCAGCAGCAAGTGGTCGACCGAGAGCACGTCGCCGTGGCACAAGATGCGCGCCCGCTCGATCACGTTCCTGAGCTCGCGGATGTTCCCGGGCCAGTGGTAACCGCGCAGCGCGTCGAGCACCTCGGGCGCGATCGCGATGTCCGGACCCCCGCCCGACGTGATCAGCTGGTGCACCAAGAGCGGCAGGTCCTCCAGGCGCTCGCGGAGCGGCGGAATCGTCAGCACCAGCGTATTGATGCGGTAAAAGAGGTCCGAGCGGAACTTGCCCGACTGGCTGGCGCCGGCGAGGTCACGGTTGGTCGCGGCCAGCAGCCGGAAGTCCGAGGCCAGCTCGCGGTTGCCGCCGACCCTCCGGAATCGCTTCGACTCGAGCGCCCGCAGGAACATCGCCTGCACCTCGGGCACCAGTTCGCCGATCTCGTCCATGAAGAGCGTGCCCAGGTGGGCCAGCTCCAGCAGACCCTCGCGCCGTCCCTGTGCGCCGGTGAACGAGCCGCGCTCGTGACCGAAGAGCTCGCTGTTGAGCAGCGTGGGGTGGAGCCCCGCGCAGTCGAGGGTCACGTAACCCTCGTTGCGACGCGGACTCCAGCGATGCAGCAGGCGAGCCAGGCGATCCTTCCCGACGCCGGTCTCGCCCAGGATCAGGATCGGCGCCTCGGACGCGGCATAGCGGTGCGCCAGCGCCTCCATCTCGCGCATCCTGGGCGAGGCCCACTCGATCTCGGGCTTGGTGCCGCGCCGGTCCTGGCGCTCGGCCACCCGGATTCGACGCTCGAGGGCGCGGTGCTCGATGGCGCGGCGCAGGCGGACGGGCAGGTCGGCCATGCCGAACGGCTTGGTGACGTAGTCGTAGGCACCGTTGCGCATCGCCTCGACGGCCTTGGCGACGCTTCCTTGCCCCGTCATCACCACCACGGCGGGAGCCTGGTCTTCCGACGCCAGCTCCGCGGCGGCCGCGGTGCCGTCTCCGTCCGGGAGGACTTGATCGAGCAGCAGCACGTCGAACGATTGCTCGCGCAACCGGGCGCGGCAGTCGGCGATCGACCCTCCGGTGGTGACGGTGAAGCCTTCCCGTTCGAGGGCGCGCTGCACGGCGCTCACCACCAGCGGCTCGTCGTCGATCACCAGGACCCGGCCGACCCGCGCGGGGGGTTCGCCGGTGGCGGCGCGAGCGGGGGCGCCCTGGGGATTGTGGGTACGCCCGGAGGGCGTGAGAGTACTGCCGTCGGGAGCGGCCTGGGTCACGGTGAGACCTGCGGCGCACGCGGTCGAGCTGCGTGCCGCTGGCTGGAACGACTCGATGGTTCGATCAGACGGTGCACGGAAGAAGGAACGGACCAGGACGATCGCCGTCCGTAAAGGTTGCGCCAACCTGGGGCTGGCGAACGGGGTCCTCGTGACGGTTGAAGCAATGTGCCCGAGAACTCTAAGTGTTTCCTCCTAGGATGCGTCGGCCGGGGGCGGGCTTCGCCTCGCTCAGCCGAGCGAGTAGCCGTCGCGCTCGAAGCGAGCGCGAACCCTCGCGAACACCTCCTCGGTGGTCCCGGCTCCGAGGCCGAGTCCGGCGAGCGCTTCCTCGATGTCGGCATGGCTCTGCGGCGTGGGGTTCGGCCGGCCGGCGCCGAGCACCCTCGCGACCGCGTCGGCGGTCCGCACCAAGCGCGCCAGACCGCCGCGCGGTGGCTCGTTCGGGTCCGCCGGCGCGTGGTGCTGGCGAATGGTCTTCTCCAGCGTCTCGGGGAGGTTCCAGCGTCGCGCGAGGGCCGCGCCGATCTCGTCGTGCCCGACGCCGAAGTGCTGCCGCTCGAGATCCAGCACCTCGACGCCCTCGCGGTAGGCGGTCAGCAACAGCGGCTGATACTCGGCGCGCATCAGCTCCAGCATGACCGCTTGTCCCGAGTCGGCCAGCAGGCCGGCGACGAAGGCTTCCTCGGGTGCCGCGGTCCGGGTGCGTCGCGCCAGCTCGCTGGCCGCGATCCCCATGCACACCGATTGCGCCCACAGGCGCCGCTCCAGGATGCCGAAGGTCCGGAACAGGCTCTTGAGGCTCACCGCCAGCACCATGTTGCGCACCGCGCGGAAGCCGAGCAGCGTGACCGCGAGCGTCACGGTCTCGACGCGCCGCGAGAACCCGAAGAACGCGGAGTTGGCCACCCGCAGCAGCCGGCCCGCGAGCGCCGGGTCGCGGGAGATGACGTCCGCGAGCGCCACGGCGGTGGTCGTGTCCTCTTCGGCGAGGCGCACGACTTGCTGGGCCACCGGCGGGACCGGAGGCAGCGCCTGCGGCTCGTCGAGCAGCGCCAGGATCGAATGCCGGTCGCGGCGTGTCGTGAGGTCTCTGGTTGCGATCTGCGTCATCGAAGTCCTCGGCTCACGCCGCCGCCTTCAAGCGCTCGCCGGAAAGCAGATCGATCCGTTGGCGCAAGTGTTCGCCGGCGCCGGCCATCGCCAGCACCTGGCGAGCGCCGGCCTGCACCGCTTGCACCACCGCGCTGCGCGTGGGGCGCTCGAGGATCGCGAGCACCGGAATTCCCACCGCCGCGGCGTTCTCGGCGACCGGGCCGATCGCGGCGCGCGGGTTGCCCTGGGCGCCACCGACGCTGATCAGCACCACCCGCGGCTGGGGCTTGTTGCGGACATGGGTCAAGAGGTCGTCGGGGTGATCGCAGCTCACGACGTCCAGGTCGGCGCCGATGGCGTCGAGCGCCGACTTGGGCAGCGTCGAACCGAAGCAGAGCGCGCGCGGCCGTGCCGTGGCGGCGGCTCCGGCCGCCGCGTCTCCGCCGGCCACCTCGAAGGACGGCAGCTCGTCCGGTGCCGCGACCTCTTTGGCGCTCGCCGGGTCGATCGCCACGTAGATCCAGCAGGGCGGAAGCTCGCCGAGCTTGACCTGGCCGACGCCGTAGAAGAAGGCCGTGGAGAGAAAGGCATCCTGGGCGGGCTTCTTGTAGCGAGGTGCCGTGCCGTGGCGCAGCTTGAGCGACGGATCGAGGTTGGCCCTCAGCACTCCCTCGATCGACCCCGCGAGGATGTTGCAGACCTCGCCGAACGCATCCTGCTCGGTTTCGTCGAGCGCCGCGGCGCCCAGCCGCTTCTGGATCATCTCGGGCGCCTTCATCAAGAGGAACCCGGCCAGGGCCACCGCCCCGTCGAGCGGGATGCCGATCGCCAAATGGACCGGGTTCTTCCCTTCCGCGGGAAGATCCAGGATCGCGATCTCCTCGCGCTCGACCTTCGAGAACTCCCCGGGTTCGACCCGATGGAGCTCCTCCGGCGCCTTGCCCGGCGCGCTCATCCCGATCAGGCCGCCCACCGCTTCGAGCGTGCCGCGGAACACTTCCGCCAGCAGCTGGACGACTCGCCCGGCCGCTTCACCTTCGACGATTTTCATCATGCGCCCCCTGGTCCGGGGTTTCGGCTGGAGCCGGTCGCGACTTGAGCAGCCGCGTCTCGCGCGGCTCGATCAGGCTTCGGCGAGCAGCGCGACCGGACCGTTTCCAGCTGGAACTTCCATGACCTCGGTCTCGAGGTGCACGGACACCACGTTGCTCCGGAACAGGAACCGGGTCTGCTCGACGGCGCCCGCGATCGCCTCGCCCTTGGCGCTGAGCGCCGCCGGATCGGCCGTCGCGAAGGTGACGCCCAGAGTCGCCGCGCCGAGCCGGAACTGGCCTCGGGCGTCGGGCACCAGCGGCGCGGCTCGATCCACCAGGGCCCGCAGCACCCGTCCCAGCGCAACCGCGCCGTAGCGCTCGCCGATCGCGGCGGCGTTGGCGATGCGCAGCACCAGCACCCAGCGCGGGCGCGAAGCTGGGTCCGCGAGCAGTGCTTCGAGCGCGCGGCGGGTCCCCAGGCCGGTCTCGGGATCGACGTCGAGCACCACGTCGGTGCGCTGGAGCGCGTCCTCGAGGGAGCGGATGCGCTGCTCGGCCTGCGCGAGGAGATCCGTGAGCTCCACCCGGGCGGTACCGAGCCGGGCCACCTCCTGGGCGAGCCGCGCGCCCTCGTCCTCGAGCGCGCTCTTGGCCTCGGCGATGTTGCCGGTCTCGAGGGCGGCGTCGACGCGCACCCGCCAGTCTCCGCTGGCGCCGCCCGGCACGGCCGTCATCGACTCGGCGATGGCGCGCAACCGCGTCAGCGAAGCGCTCACCAGCGCCTTCAGGCCGTCGCGCTCTTCCGTCAAGCCGCGGGTCAGCACCGCGAGCCGGAACAGGATGTCCTTCAAGCGCACCACCGCGCCGTCGAGCTGCGACCGGTTCTCCTCGCGGGCGATGTCGTCGCGGAGCGCCGTGACCTCCGGCGCGAGCGCGCCCCAGTCACCGACCATCGACCGCAGCTCGTCGAGCAGCAGGCGCACCATCGCGTGCAGCGCGTCGCGCTCGTCGCCCTGGATCGGCGCGAGACAGCTCTCGAACAGAAGGTCGCGCAGACTCTCCCGGAGCATCACCGCTTCTTCGGGTGTCCTGAGGGTGCGCGCCTCGCTGGCGAGCGGTGTCACCTGGAATCCGGCCCCGGAGATCTGGCCGATCGCATTCATCAGCGAGACCAGGGTCGAGATCAGCTCTTTCTGGACCGCCTCGAGTTCGCCGATCTCGACGTCCTGGCGCAGCACCATTTCCTTGAGGCGCGCGTCGGCGTCGACGGGCAGCCCCGCAAGCGGGCGCTGTTGCGCCGCCTTGCCGGGACTTTCGCCCTTGCGGGCATTCGGTCGGCCGAACCAGGGCATCGGGAGTGGTGATCCGGCGGTCCCGACTTTCGGACCGCTCATGCCGCTCATCGGAAAAACCTGCCGCAAGCTTGAGCCGCGCTGCAAGGTTGAAGTCGTGGAGCGCCCGGAGTCCAAGGCCATTTCGGTCCTGATGAGTTGGCTCGCTTCGTGCTTCTTCCCGGACGAGTCGCCGCGCCCGCGGCTCGTCCGCTGATCCGGGGCCACCCTGAAGCGGGGACGAAAGGACATGCCTTGATCGACCTCGATCGCCTCATCGCCCAAGCGCACGACCTCGAGCCGCTGCCCGCGACCACCACCCGGCTGGCCGCGGTCGCCGCCGATCCGGAGGCGGGCCTGCGCGAGGTGGTGGAGCTGGTGTCGTTCGACCAGGCCCTGACCGCGCGATTGCTGCGCTATGCCAACTCAGCCACCGTCGCGAGCCGCGAGCCGGTGACGTCGGTGTCCGCGGCGGTGAACCGCGTGGGGACCGGCACGGTGCTGGCGCTCGCGATGAGCTCCGCCGTGAAGGTGCGGCTCCACGAGCCACTCCCGGCCTACGGGCTGACCGAGGGCGATCTGTGGCGGCATTCGGTGGCGTGCGCGCTGGCGGTCGACTCGCTGGTTCGAGTCGGCAAGCTGAGCGTCCCGCCCGGCACCTTCAGCGCCGCGCTGCTTCACGATCTCGGCAAGCTGGTGCTGGCGCGCTTCCTCGACGACGAAGTCCTGACGGTGCTGCGCGAGGCCCGCGAGCAGGGCGGGCTCACCGAGCTCCAGGCCGAGGTCGAGGTGCTCTCCGTCCACCATGCCGAGCTCGGTGGGCTCATCGCCCGCGACTGGGACCTTCCCGAGTCCATCGTCGACGGAATCACCCATCACCACGATGCGGATCCCGGCGACGATCGGGTCGGCGCGGCCGTGCATCTCGCGGACATGGTCGCGCACGCGGCCGCCGGGGCCGGCGCCGCAGAGAGGCCGGGTCTCGCCGAAGCGCTCGATGCCGCCGCATCGCGGTTGGGAATCGCGCCGGCGCGCCTCGACCTGGTTCGCCAGGCCGTCTCCGACGGGCTCGAAGAGCGAGTGGCGCGCTACTCCTGAGCGCGGAAGCCCGCGCGCCCGCGCTGGGACGCGCGCCGGCTCAAGCCGAGCCCCGTCTCCGCCGATACCTACAGCCGAGGCTCACCTCGCCGGATGAACGGCGCGGGAACGAAGCCAGGGACCGATCTCCATGCTCGCGATCGTCGGAATCGTCGTCGTGATCGGCTCCATCCTCGGGGGCTACCTCATCGAGGGTGGACATCCGTTCGCGCTCTGGCAGCCAGCCGAGCTCTTGATCATCGGCGGCGCCGCGGTCGGCACCCTGCTGATCGCCAATCCGCCCAAGGTGGTGAAGGGCGTGGTCGGCAAGATCCCGGGAGTCTTCAAGGGATCTCCCTACGGCAAGCAGAGCTACCTCGAGATCCTGCGCCTCCAGTTCGAGGTGTACTCGATCATCCGCAAGAACGGCATGCTGGCGCTCGAGAGCGACGTTTCCGAGCCGTTCAAGAGCGAGCTCTTCGCGAAGGCGCCGAGCTTCATCGCCAACCACCACGCGGTCGAGTTCTTCTGCGACTCGCTCAGGCTCTTGATCGACGGCGCCGCGGCGGCCGAGGTCGAGCAGATCCTGCAGTCCGACCTCGCCACCCATCACGAAGAGAACGCGGTCTCGCCGGCGGTGCTGAGCAAGGTGGCCGACGCGCTGCCTGGCCTCGGCATCGTCGCGGCGGTGATGGGCATCGTGATCGCGATGGGCGCTCTCGATGGCCCGGCGGCCGAGCTGGGCCACAAGGTGGCCTCGGCGCTGGTCGGCACGTTTCTCGGCATCCTGCTCTCGTACGGCTTCCTGCAGCCGCTGGGATCCGGCATCGAGAATCTCTCCCGGGATGAATCGAAGTACCTGCAGTGCGTGATGGTCGGCCTGGTCGCCTTCGCGGACGGCACCTCGCCCGCGGTGGCGGTCGAGCAGGCGCGGCGAGTGGTCTATTCCTCGGAGCGGCCGGGAAGCGAAGAGATGAACCAGGCCATCGCCGAGATCAAGCGCGGCCTCAAGTAAGGGCGACTGGCATGTCGGACGCCAAACCAAGAAGGCGTCGCCACGCGCCAGCCGGCGGGCACGGCGGCGGGCACCACGGCGGCGCATGGAAGGTGGCCTACGCCGACTTCGCGACCGCGATGATGGCGTTCTTCCTGCTCCTCTGGATTCTCAACTCGGCGAGCAAGGAGAAGAAGGAGGCGGTGGCCAACTTCTTCCGCTCCGACGGACCGTTCCGGATCCAGTCGGTTTCGGTCGGTGGGGGCGTGGTGCAGGGCGGCGCCGGGGTCATGAACGACGTCTCGAAGCTTGCGGTCAAGCAAATCGATCGCGCGCTCGAGAAGGCCCGCCGCGAGCTGCAGAAGAAGCTCGAGGAGTCGCCGGAGCTCAAGGACTTGAAAGGGCAGGTGACGCTCAAGCTCGGACCCGAGGGGCTGGTCATCGACATCCACGAGGAAGCGCAGCACGAGCTCTTCGCGGTGGGCAGCGCGCGTCCCTCGCCGAGCTTCGAGCAGCTGCTGGAGCTCATCGCGACGACTCTCGGCCCGCTCGCGAACCCGATCCAGATCGAAGGTCACACCGACGCGCGGCCCTACGTGACCGCCACCGGCTACTCGAACTGGGAGCTCTCGTCCGACCGGGCGAACGCCTCGCGGCGCTTTCTGGAGGGCCACGGCGTCCAGGCCGCGCGGTTCGCGAGCGTCGTCGGGCGGGCGGATCGGCAGCTGGCGGCGCCCGGCGATCCGTGGGCCACGGTGAACCGGCGGATCACCGTGACCCTGCTGCGGACGCCCGACGACGAGGGCGACGGCAGCGGGCCGGCGGCGGAATCCGGTGACTCCGCGGCGCGGGGAGCGGTGGAGACGCGCGCGGCCTCCGGCGACGTAACCGCGGGCGCGGCGCACAATCCGGCGATAGTCAGCGCGGAAATGCATCCACCGATCGGACCGGCGCCAGGCGAGCTCAAGGGCATGCCGCTGCCGTTCGGCGACGCGCTGCACGACCGGAATCCGAGCGGTTGAGCGAATCGAGGGATCGAGGCATTGGCGCGGTTCCTGCACGGCCCTCGCTGCTCAGATCGCCAGAGGAGTGCTTCATGAACGTGTTGATTGCCGATGACGATCCGGTCGCGCGGAGTGTGCTGTCGGAACAGCTCCGCCAGCTGGGACACGACGCGCGCACCGCCCCCGACGGGCGGACGGCCTGGGACATGTACCGGGAAAGCGCCCCGCAGCTCTTGATCTCCGACTGGATCATGCCCGGCATCGACGGGCCGGAGCTGTGCCGCTGGGTGCGAAGCGAGAAGCGCCCCGCCTACACCTACATCATCATGCTCACGATCCTGGGCGGGAAAGGCTGCTACCTCGAGGCGCTGCAGTCGGGTGCCGACGATTTCATGAGCAAGCCGCTCGATCTCGAGGTGGTGGCGGCGCGCACCCGGGTCGCCGAGCGAATCGTTTCGCTGCAGACCGAGGTCCGTCAGCTTCGCGAGCTGTTGCCCATCTGCTCGTATTGCCGGCGGATTCGCACCGAAGGGTGGCTGTGGCAGCGGCTCGAGGACTTCATCACCTCGCACACCAAGTCGCGCTTTAGCCATTCGATCTGTCCCGATTGCTTCGAGCGCGAGGTGAAACCCCAGCTCGACGGTGTCGTCGGAGCGTGACGGCACTTCGAACCGTGAAAGTCCATCCGAGGTGATCGAATGACCGTGCAATCGAGCACTGACCACCGGGCCGCACCGACGAGCGCGACCGATCCCGAGGCCGCCGATCTGGAGGTGGATCCGGAAGTCGTCGAGTCGCTGCGGTCGCTTTCCGACGAGGAGACCCCGGATTTCTTCCGCAACCTGGTCGAGGAGTTCCGTCACCACGCCGAGCTGCGGCTGGCGGAGCTGCGGCATGCGGCCGCGGCCGGGGACGCAGAGTTGATCTATCGATCCGCGCACTCGCTGCGCGGCAGCGCGGGCAACCTCGGGGCGCGCTCGCTCTCGAGCACCCTGGCCGAGCTTCAGGATCTGGGTCGCTCGGGCCGCTTGCTGGGCGCCGGCGAGTTGCTCGAGCGCGCCGTGGGGTCGTACCAGCGCGCCATCGACATCCTCGCTCGCTACGGATCCTGACCGTCACGGAGCCGCACGAGCGCAGGCCCAATTCCAGACCAGCCTCCGATGGACACCCGACCCAGAACCGCCCCGCGCGTCGCCGTCGCCGTCGCGCCGCCGTCGCGAGCGGCTTCGGCCGCCGTCGCGCTCATCGATTCGTTCGACGGACTGAAGACCATTCCGGTCGTGGCGCTGCGCGCCGCGGAGCTGTGCGCCGACCCGGAATGCGCGGCCGCCGCCGTCGAGGCCGTGCTGAGCCGCGACCCGACGCTCGCGTCGCGCCTGCTGCGCCTGGTCAACGGACCTTACTTCGGCCTGGCGAGGCCGGTCTCGAGCCTGCTGCAGGCGATCATGCTGGTCGGTCTCAAGCAGGTGCGGAATCTGGTGATGGCCGAAGTCGTGGGCACGCTGGGCCGCTCTCGCGGGACTCCGGCGCTCTCGCGGCCGCGCCTGTGGCTCCACTGCACGGCGGTCGCGGTGTGCTCGCAGATGATCGCGCGCCGCATCCTCGGGGTGGGCGGGGACGACGTCTTTCTCGCCGGTTTGCTCCACGACATCGGCCTGGTGGTGCTCGACCAGGCGCGCGAGCCCGAGCTCGGCAGGGCCATCGAGCTGCACCGGGCCGGCGCTGGGTCGCTGCCCGATTGCGAGCGTCGCGTGCTGGACACCGATCACCTGCAGGTCGGTCTGGCGCTCTCGGCGCGCTGGAAGTTTCCGGCCGAGGTCGAGAGGGCGATCGCGACCCACCACGATCCGCCCCCCTGCGCGGCGAGTGGCCTGGGAATCGGCGACGTGGTGGCGGTGGCCCATTTCCTCGCGCGCGAGCTCGGTTTCCCGGAAGTGGCGGACGCGCCGCCCGAGGCACCCGGGTGGGTGGCCGAGCACGTCGCCGAACAGGAGCTTGAATATCAGGCTCTGGTGCGGGATTTTGCGGGCGAGATGACCAAGGCCGAGCTGTTCTTCGAGCCCTCGTCCAGCGCGGTGCCGCGCCGAGGTTGACGTGGGCCGCGCGCGCGATGCCCTGGTGACAGCGCTCGCCGCCGTGCAGGAGCGGCTCGCGCGCCGCGTCCGCGGGATCGAGCTCGAGCTCGATTCGGGGACGAGGCCCGAATCGCCGGCGCTCACGGCGGCCATCCCGCGTCTCGTCGCGAGGCTGGGCAACCCGGCGCACGTTCCGACCGCGAGCGAGTGGCTGGTGTCGGTAGCCGAAAGCGCGAGCGCCGAGCTGGCCTGGCGAATGCGCGCCGGCGAGCTCGAGGCTCGTTCCGCCCAACTGCTGCGCGAGATGGCGGTGCTGCGCACCGAGCACCAGGCGATCGTCGAGCAAAACGTGCGCGAGCAGGACCGGATCCTGGCGCTCGAGCGCGAGGACGCGTCGCGCCTCGAGGCGCTGGTCCGCGAGCGCACCCAGGCGCTGGAAGTGATGAACCAGCGGCTGGTCGAGATCAACGCGCTCAAGGACCGATTCTTGTGGCACGTCTCGCACGAAGTGCGCACCCCGCTTCACGGCCTGATGGGCCATCTGGAGCTGGCCCGCGGCACGCAGCTCACCCGGGAACAGCACGCGCTTCTCGACACCGCGTGGTGCTCGGCCGAGGTGCTGCGCACCGTGATCGGCGACGTGGTGGATTTCTCGCGTCTCGAAACCGGGCTGGTGGTGCTCGAGCCGTGCGATTTCGCGCTGCGCTCGTCGCTCGGGTCGATCCTCAAGATCGTCGGGCCGCGCGACCTCGAGCACGGCCCGGAGCTGGTGTGCGACGTGGATCCGGCAGTTCCCGACGCGGTTCGCGGCGACCTCGGACGGCTTCGCCAGGTGCTCCTCAACCTGGTGGGGAACGCGTTCAAGTTCACCGAGTCGGGCACCGTGGACGTCAGGGTGGCGCTCGACGGCGAGGCCGGCCCCGAGACGCCGGTCTCCGCCCCGCTCGCGGCGACCTGCACCATTCGGGTGACCGTGGCGGACACCGGCATCGGCATCGTGCCCGAGATGCAGGCCCGCGTGTTCGATCCGTTCTGGCAGGTCGACGCCTCGGCTGCCCGCTCGTTCGAAGGCACCGGGCTGGGGCTGGCCCTGGTGAAGCGGTTGGTCGAGACGATGGGTGGGCGAGTGTGGCTCGAGAGCGAGCTGGGTTACGGCAGCCGCTTCCACTTCACGGTTCCGCTCGAGCTGGCGGCGCGCGCGAGGCCGCCGGCCCTCGAAGTCCCGAGCTGGCGCGACGCTCGCGCCCTGGTGGTCGAACGGAGCGAACGGCAGCGCGGCGTGCTTTCGGAGCTGCTGTCGCGGCTGGGCTTCCAGCCTGTGGCGGTGCGCGACGTCGAGCTCGCGCTCGAGGCGCTCGAATCGGCCCGGCTGGGTGGAGCGTCGTTCGCGGCGACGCTGGTGGACTCGCGTCTGCGGAGCGAGTCGGGAGCCGCCGGTGCGGGAGCGCTCGAAGACGCGGGACCGGGTTTGGGAACGGTGGTCGAGCTGCGCCCGGCGTCGAGTGCCGCGGCGGCCGGCACCGGACCGAGTGCCTTGCGCGTGCTGGTGAAACCGGTCCTCGAGCCCGAGCTGGCGGCCACGCTGCGGGCGGTGGTGGAGCCGTTCGGCTCGGTCGGGTCGCAGAGCGAGTCGACCGTCGCCGATGCCGATCGGCCCGCCTCCGCCAGCACCCGGGTACTGGTGGTCGAGGACAACCCGGTGAGCCGCAAGCTCGCCGGAAAGATGCTCACCAAACGCGGCTTCGAGGTGGCGTTCGCGACCAACGGCCGCGAGGCGCTCGAGGTGCTCGCTGCGGAGCGCTTCGACGTGGTGCTGATGGACGTTCAGATGCCCGAGATGGACGGTCTCGCGGCCACCGAGGCGATCCGCGAAGGCGAGCGTGGAACCGGCGCGCACGTCCCGATCGTCGCGATGACCGCCAGCTCGACCAGCGTCGATCGCGACCGATGCTTGGCTGCCGGGATGGATCTTTACTTGCCCAAACCGGTTGGCGCGGACGCTCTCTTCGCCGCGATCGCCACCGCCACCGGGCGGACCTGATCCCACCGTAACCCCTCGTGGACGGGGGGCGCGCTTGCGTCTCGATCGCTCGAGCGTCGAGGCGTAAGCCGCTCGGAACTCCGGCGTTTTACCGAGCCGCGCTCTCGACCGACGGGGCGCCCCGGCGGGGGCGGTCTCGACCTGGCGCCGCCCGACCGGGCAGTTCTGGCCGCCGCACGACGGCTCAATCTGCCCAGTCGAGCCCGCTCCTGGCGCGTGCTTGTCGAAGCGAGCCTCGAAATCTCGTGGGAATCGTGGGGGTCGAGGCGCGAGTCGTCTCGCGTCGAGCGTGGCACGGGCGTTGCTCATGCCCGCCGTGTCGTGCCGCTAGATGCCGCCGGCATTTCGCATTTCTCGATCCAGCTCGAGGAGCCCGCATCGATGGAGCTCGTTCTCCCGAATGCGTTGAACATCGCCACGGCAACGGAATTTCGTGGCCAGCTCGTGGCTGCGCTCGGCGACTGCCCGGTTGCCTGCGCGGTCGGCGTCGTCGCCTCGCAGGTCGAGGCCGTCGACACGACCGGCGTGCAGCTGCTTCTCGGGTTCGTCGAGGCGGTCCGGGTCTCGGGAGGTCAGGTTCGCTGGATCCAGCCCTCGGAAGCGTTGCGGTCGGGCGTCGCGCGACTCGGTCTGAGCCAGCGCCTGGGGCTGGTCTAGCTCTCGGGAAGGAGCAGCAAGATGGCGAGCATTCTGGCGGTCGACGATTCACCCTCCATGCGCAAGCTCGTCGCCTCGACGCTGGCCGGCGTGGGACATCAGGTCGTGGAAGCCGAGGACGGCATGGCGGCGCTGCGCGTCGCGGAGGGTCGTTCGGTGCAGCTGGTCATCACCGACGTGAACATGCCGAACATGGACGGCCTGACGTTGATCGGCCGCCTGCGTGGAATCCCCAGCTACAAGTTCACGCCGATCCTGGTGCTCACCACCGAGATGGACCCGGCCAAGAAGCAGCAGGCCAAGGCCTCGGGCGCCACGGGCTGGATCGTCAAGCCGTTCGATCCCGAGACGCTGCTGGCGACCATCCGCAAGGTCGTGGGTTGACCGCCGTGGCGAACGCCAAGAACCAGATTTCCGTCGAGCTCGTCGAGGCGTTCTTCGAGGAGGCTCGCGAGGGGCTCGAGACGCTCGAATCGGGTCTGCTGGAGCTCTCCGAAGGCGCTCAGGAAGGGGAGCGAGTCCACACGATCTTCCGCGCCGCCCACTCGATCAAAGGCGCCGCGGGAGCCTTCGGCTTCAGCGACATCACCAACTTCACGCATCACCGGGCCCGGCGAAAGGCGGCTACCGGATCCACTTCCAGCCGCATCGCCACCTGCTGCGCACCGGAAACGAGCCGGGTCACATCCTGCGAGAGCTGGCGGGACTCGGCGCGCTCACCACCGCGTGCAGCGTGAGCGCGCTGCCGCCGCTCGCGGAGATCGTACCCGAGGACGCATATCTCGGCTGGGATCTCACGCTCGTCGGCGAGATCCGGGAAGCCGACGTTCGCGAGCTGTTCGCGTGGGTGGACGGAGACTGCGAGCTCTCGATCGAGCCGATCGAACAGGCCGGACCGGCCTCGAGTCCGGCGCCCGCTGGCCGCGACCAGCCCGGCGTCGCGGTGAATGCCACCGCCACGCCCAGCGCGACGGTCACGGGGGTGGGAGGGGAACGCTTGGCGCGCGCCGGTTCGGCGGTCGCGGTGTCGGGAGAGATGTCGTCGATCCGGGTCAGCATCGAAAAGATCGATGCGCTCATCAACATGGTGGGCGAGCTGGTCATCACCCAGTCGATGCTGGGTGAGATCGACGACGACTTCGACATCGACCGGCTCGAACGGCTACGCGGCGGTCTGGCGCAGCTCGCGCGCAACACTCGCGAGCTGCAAGACAGCGTGATGCGCATCCGGATGCTGCCGATCGGCAACACCTTCAGCCGCTTCACGCGCCTGGTGCGTGATCTGGGACGCCAGCTCGGCAAGTCCGTCGAGCTCAAGACCACGGGCGAGGGCACCGAGCTCGACAAGACCGTGCTCGAGAAGATCGCCGATCCGCTGGTGCATCTGGTGCGGAACTCGCTCGATCACGGCATCGAGCCGCCGGAGCGGCGTCGCGAGCTGGGCAAGCCCGAGACCGGTGTCATCCACCTGCACGCCTACCACCAGGGCGGCAACGTGGTGATCGAGATCAGCGACGACGGCGCCGGGCTGGACCGGGCGCGGATCGTCGACAGCGCCCGCCGCAAGGGCCTCATCGGGCCAGACGAGACCGTCACCGACGACCAAGCGCTCGATCTCGTGTTCCTCCCGGGCCTCTCGACGGCCAAGAAAGTGAGCGATGTGTCGGGTCGCGGCGTCGGGATGGACGTGGTGCGGCGCAACATCCAGGAGCTGGGCGGCACCGTCGCGGTGCGTTCCGAGACCGGACGCGGCGCCACCTTCACGATCCGTTTGCCGCTCACGCTCGCGATCCTCGACGGGCAGCTGGTGCGGGTCGACTCCGAGACCTACATCATCCCGCTGGTGTCGATCGTCGAGTCGCTGCAGATCCAGCGCGCCCTGGTGAACACGATCGCGGGACGCACCGAGGTCTACCGCTTGCGCGACCAGATCCTCCCCGTCATCCGGCTGCGCGAGGTGTTCGCGGCCGAGGACGCGCACGGCGCCCTCGACGGGCAGCTGGCGGTGGTGGTCGAGAACGAAGGGCGGCAGGTCGGACTGGTGGTCGACGAGTTGCTCGGTCAGCAGCAAGTGGTCATCAAGAGTCTCGAATCGAATTACCGGCGGCTCGAGGGAGTCTCGGGCGCGACCATCCTCGGGAACGGCGTCGTGGCGCTGATCCTGGACGTCGGTGGTCTGGTCCAGATCTCCCGCCGCCGATCGTCGTCGACTCCAGTCCCTTCCGCACCCGAAGCACACGCGCATCCAGCCGCGATCGCGGCCTGAGGAGGATTCGATGGGCACCGCACAAGTCTCCGATCTCGACCGGACCGCTTCGGGGCAAGCCGAGGTCGGTGGGCAGTACCTGACCTTCATCCTTGCGGGCGAGGAGTACGGCGTCGACATCCTGCGCGTGCAGGAGATCCGCGGCTGGGAGCGCGCCACTCGCCTTCCCAACACGCCGGCCTTCGTGAAGGGCGTGATCAACCTGCGCGGCACGATCGTGCCGATCATCGACCTGCGCGAGCGCTTCGGTCTGGAGTCGGCCGAGTACGGGCGCACCACGGTGGTGGTGGTGCTGCGCGTGCAGCGCGGCAACAAGAGCCGGGTGATGGGCGTGGTCGTGGACGCGGTGTCCGACGTCTACAACCTGCCGGAAGCCGAGATCAAGGAAACCCCGGAGTTCGGGACCTCCATGGAGGCCCAGTTCGCGAAAGGCCTCGCCACCGTCGATCAGAAGATGATCATCCTCCTCGACATCGATCGACTCATCAACGAGCGCGAGCTCAGCACCCTCGACGCCCCAACCCACTGAAAACCAGGCCCGGGCGCCGGTCGTCCGGAAAAAGGAGATCTCCGTCATGCCGACCGCCAAGATCCGAGTGCCCGCCGCCAAGGCGAAGAAGAAGGTCAGTGCCGCCGGTTTCGACGCACCGCGGCCGTCCGCTCGCGCCGCGAAGGCGAAGGACGCCGGCAAGGAGCTGACGCGACTCCGTTCCGCTCTCGCCACCGCGAAGACCGCGATCATGATGGTCGACCGCGACCTCGTGGTGACCTACGCGAACGAGTCGTCGTTCGCGCTGCTGCGCGAGCACGAGGCGTTGCTGCAGAAGACCTTCCCCGGCTTCTCGGTCGACAAGATCGTGGGTAGCTGCATCGACGCGTTCCACCGCCACCCCGAGCGCCAGCGGCGGCTCCTCGGCGATCCCAAGAACCTGCCGCACGACGCCGACATCGAGATCGGGCCGGTCAAGATCCGCCAGCACGTGACGGCCATCCTGGACGAGGACGGCAACTACATCGGCAGCAGCCTCGAGTGGCAGGACGTCACGGCGGCTCGTGAGGCGGAGCGGGCCAACGCCGCGTATCGCGCGGCGGCCGAGGCGATCGGCAAGTCGCAGGCGGTGGTCGAGTTCCAGATGGACGGCACGGTCATCCACGCCAACGACAACTTCTGCACCGCGCTGGGCTATCGCCTCGACGAGATCCAGGGCCAGCATCACCGCATGTTCGCGGAGCCGGCGTATGCGTCGAGCCCCGAATACCGCGCGTTCTGGGAGAAGCTCAACCGCGGCGAGTACGACGCCGGCGAATACAAGCGCCTCGGCAAGGGCGGCAAGGAGATCTGGATCCAGGCGTCCTACAACCCGATCCTCGATCTGAACGGCAAGCCCTTCAAGGTCGTGAAGTAC
>CAZYWA010000054.1:0-23286 GCA_964650975.1 uncultured bacterium | reverse complement strand
CGAGCCGCCTCGGGGGTGGGGCCCCGGCCGGATTCACTCCGGCCGGGGCGGGGGGCGGGAACAGCCCCCCGCAATTACTTGATCTCGACGTTCTGGCTCTTGTCCTTGTAGACGCAGGTGCGGTCGTAAGTCTGGCCCTTCCACTGGACGCGGACGTTTGCCTCGTACCGATCGTCGCCCAGTTGCTGGAACGGCATCCAGCTCACGATCTGCATGTTGTCGTCCTTGGCCTTGGCCTCGCACGCATCCCGGGCGCGCTGGCGGACGTCGAGCTGGTTGCCGACACCGGAGAACGGCCCCTGTCCGGGTGCGTCGCTGAAATCGACCGCGCGATCGCGCGCCTTGTAGGTGCAGGTGCGTTCGTAGGGCGCGTTCTTGTACTCGACGGTCACGTCGGCCTGGAACACGTCGGGGCTCGCCTGACGGATGCCGTGCCAGTTGGTGATCGTCATGTGGTCGGAGCGCGCCTTGGCCTCGCACGCGTCCTGCACGGCCGCCCGATCCTGCGGCGTCACGGTGGCGTACTGCCCGAGCTGCGCGCAGCCGGCGCCAGCGCCCGCGACAACCGTTCCCGCGATCCACAGCAACGCGATCTTCGCTCGCATGCTTCCTCCCTCGATCACTTGATCTCGACGTTCTGGCTCTTGTCCTTGTAGATGCACGTGCGTTCGTAGGTCTGGCCCTTCCACGAGACGCGGATGTGCGACTCCCACTTGTCGTCGCCCATCTGCTGGAAGCGCTCCCACGACAGGATCTGCATGCCGTCGGCCTGCGCCTTGGCCTCGCACGCCTGGCGGGCGCGCTGGTGCTCGACCTTCTCGGCGCCCATCTCGGCCATCGGCGTGCTCCCGGGCTTGTCGCTGAAATCGACCGCGTGGCTGCGGCCGTGATAGGTGCAAGTGCGCTCGTAGGGCGAGCCGTTGTAGTCGACCGTCACGTCGGCCTGGAAGATGTCGGCGCTGGTCTGCCGGACGTCCTGCCAGCGCGTGATCGTCATGTGGTCCGTGCTTGCCTTGGCCTCGCACGCGGAGTGCACCGCGTCGCGATCGGCGGGCGAGACGCCGCTCGCGAGCGCTCCGCCGAGCGGCGCGAACGGTCGCTCGTTGTTCTTGGGTCCGGCCGCGACGCTCCCCACCAACGCCACGGTCGCGAGCAACGCCACATCCAGCTTGATGCGCATGAGCCGATCTCCTTTGGGCCCGAGTTTACGTGCCGCACGGGCCATGGGTAGCCTAACTCGCTTCGACGTAGATCCGACCTCGTCCATTCACCGGAGGTCCACGATGCCCGGCACCCTCGCTCCCGAGGCCAATCCCTACCTGAGCGGCCCGTTCGCGCCGCAGTCGCAAGAGCTGACCGCGCACGATCTCGCGGTGATCGAGGGCGAGATCCCGCGCGAGCTGCGCGGCATGTTCGTGCGGAACGGCGCCAACCCGCGCTTCGCTCCGCGCGGCCGCTATCACTGGTTCGACGGCGACGGGATGATCCACGGCGTGCACCTCGAGAACGGTCGCGCCACCTACGCGAATCGCTACGTGCGCACCCGCGATCTCGCGGAGGAAGAGCGCGCCGGCACCGGGCTCTGGGGTGGGATCATGGATCCGATCCCACCGGAGCGAGCCGATCGTCCCGACAAGGACACGGCCAACACGGATCTGGTGTGGCACAACGGCCGCCTGCTCGCGACCTGGTGGCTGGGCGGCGAGCCGGTGGAAGTGGCGGCGCCGTCGCTCGAGACGGTCGGTCCGTATTCGTACGAGGGCCGGCTCACCTGCGGTCTCGCGTCGCATCCCAAGGTCGATCCGCGGACCGGCGAGCTCATATTCATCGACTACTCGCCCTACTCCGCTCCCTACCTGACGTACGGCGTGGCCGCCGCCGACGGATCGAGCGTCAAGACCTCGCCGATCGAGCTGCCCGGCCCGCGTCTGCTCCACGACACCGCGATCACCGAGCACTACACGATCCTCCTCGACTTCCCGATGCTGTGGGAGATCGACCGGCTGAAGAGCGGCAAGCGCCGCGTCGGCTTCGACACCGCGCTCCCCAGCCGCTTCGGGATCGTGCCGCGCCACGGAAGCAACGCGGACGTGCGCTGGTTCGAGACACCGCCCTGCTACTGCTACCACACCATCAACGCCTACGAGGACGGCGACGCGATCGTGCTCACCGCGTGCCGGATCGAGAACCCGCTGCCACGCACCCGAGAGTCGGACGGCAAGATCCCGCGGCTCTTCTTCCTCGAGCTCCATCCGTTCCTCACGCGCTGGCGTTTCGATCTCAAGACCGGCGCCGTGAGCGAGGAGCGCCTCGACGACCGGCCCAGCGAGTTCCCGCGCATGAACAACCAGCGCCTCGGGCAACGCACGTCGATCAGCTACAACCCGAGCATCGCCGAGAGCTCGGAGCTGCTCTTCGACGGCGTGATCAAGTACGACGTCGACCGCGGCACGTCGGAAGCGCACCGCTGGGGCGACGGCCGGTTCGGCGGCGAGGTGGTGTTCGCGCCGCGCATCGACGGCGATGCGCCGGGGTCGGCCGAGGACGACGGCTGGCTCCTCACCTTCGTCCACGATTCCACCAACGACGCCGCCGAGCTGGTCATCCTCGACGCCCGGAACGTCGCCGGAAAACCGGCGGCACGGCTCCACATTCCGCAGCGCGTGCCGATCGGCTTCCACGCCTGGTGGATCCGCGGCAGCGATCTCGACGGCGCGGCCCGCGGCTGAGTTGCCGCGGGGGCTTTCCAAGCCCCCGCCCCGCCCGAAGTGAATTCGGGCGGGGCCCCACCCCAAATCCGGCGCGACAACGCGCCGCCGCGCCTCTGGCGCGGGATCGGTTCGGGCGATTTCTTCACACGTTCTGAGGAGGCCTCGATGCGACCAGCGAGCGTCGACACCAAGAGCGGCAAGTTCCAGCAGTCGATCGAGATCGGCCCGCATCACCTCGTGGCCGACGAGCCCGTCGCGGACGGCGGCGACGACGGCGGTCCCGCGCCCGCCGATTTCCTGCTCGCGGCCCTGGGCTCGTGTACCTCGATGACGATCAAGCTCTACGCCGACCGCAAGGGCTGGCCGCTCACGCACGTCCACGTCGAGCTCGAGCAGGCGAAGGACGGCGCCGCCCACGTGATCCGGCGCCGCATCCACCTCGATGGTGCGCTCGACGACGAGCAGCGCGCGCGGCTGCTCGAGATCGCCAGCAAATGCCCGATGCACCGCATCCTGACCGGCGAGATCCGGATCGAGAGCTCCTCGGGGGGGCCTTCGAGCCCCTCGCCCCGTCGGTAGCGTCTCGGTTCGACCCCGCGCGCGAGGGACCGCGCGCGCTCCAAACGGCATCTCCGCGATTCCGGTTGGAGGGCCACCGGTCCCTCGGTGGCCAGGGCTCAACTCGAGACACCACCGCGCTGGGCAAATTGGGGGCACCGCGCCGCAGAGCCCATTCGCGCGTCGCGCGGGGCTTGCCCCACGGGCACATTCTTCGCGGTTTTTGCCCTATTTTGTGTGAAAATCGTCATGCGCTTGAGATCTGTTTGTCTTGTTTTTCAAGTGCTGATTGTCTCATTTTTGAAGGGCTGGTTGTCTACTTTCTTGCTAGCGCGCCGAGCCTAAGCCTCGAACGCTTCCGACCGGAGGTCGGCGACGCTTCCCGCCGGGAAGAAGGTCGTGGCGAGGAGCGCCACGATCGCGGCCGCGAGCAAGAGCCAATAGGTCTGGTGAAGCGCGCCGGCCATGGCGTGCTCGAGCACCGGGAGGAGCGACGGCGGGATCGCGCCGCGAGCGGCGGGGTCGAGGAGCTGGTTCGGATTGGCGAGCGAGGTGCCGGCCACTTCGCCGATGGTCGCGACGCGGCCGCGCCAGCCCGTGGTGAGCACCGCGCCCATCGCGGCCACGATCACCGCGCCGCCGATGGTGCGGAAGAACTGCACCGACGCGGTCGCGACGCCGCGCTCGTTCCACGCCACCACGTTCTGCACGCAGATGAGCAGCGACGTGCCCGAGGCGCCCATGCCGGCGCCGATCGCGAGCATCGCGACGATCGCCACCGCGTGCGGCGTGCCCACGTCGACGGTCATGAGCAACGCCGCGCCCGCCACCATCACCACGCCGCCCACCAGCGCCACGCGGCGCACGCCGAAGCGCAGGATCGCGCGGCCGGCGACGATGCTCGAAAGCACCCAGCCGAACGAAACGGGCGCGATCGACGCACCCGCGTCGAAGGCACTGCCGCCGCCCACGGCTTGCACGAAGGGCGGCACGAAGCTCGCGACGCCGAACAGCACGCCTCCGGTCACGAAGCTCGCGACGCTGGTCACCGCGACCACCGGCCTCTGGAAGAGCGCGGGCGGCAGGATCGGGTCGGCGGCGCGGCGCTCGTTCCACACGAAACCCGCGATGGAAGCGGCGGCGAGCGCGAAGGTCGCGATGCTCGCCGGCGACGACCACGGCCACGCGTGTCCTCCCTGCAAGAGCGCCAGCAAGAGCGCCACGACTCCGCTGGTGAGCAGCACCACCCCGCCGCCGTCGAGGCTTCGCTCGCGGTGCTCTTTCTGGGGCTCGTGGAGGAATCCCGCGAGCAGCGCCATCGACAGCAAGCCCGGCGGCAGGTTGAGCCAGAACACCCAGCGCCAGTGAAAACGATCGGTGATGTACCCGCCGACCAGCGGCCCGACCACGCTCGAGAAGCCCCACACGCCGCTGAAGAGCCCTTGCAGCCGCGCACGCTGCTCGAGGGAGAAGAGGTCGCCGATGATGGTGAGCGTGATGGGCGCGATCCCGCCGGCGCCGAGCCCCTGGATGGCGCGGCACACGATCAGCTCGGTCATGGTGTGCGCCATCCCGCACAGCACCGAGCCGACCAGGAAGATCGACGTGCCGAGCAGGAATACCGGCTTCCGCCCGAAGTGGTCGGCGAGCTTGCCGTAGACGGGAATCGTGGTGGTGGAAGCCACGAGGTAGGCCGCGAACACCCAGCCCATGATCTCGACACCGCCCAGCTTGCCGATGATCGTGGGCATCGCGGTGCTCACCACGGTCATCTCGAGCGACGCCAGGAACATCCCCAGCATCACGCCTGCGACGGTCACGCGCTTCGCGAAAGGAGTCATGGCGATCAGCTCAGCCTATCGAGCGCACTCGATGGAGGCCGACGGTCTCCGGCGGCCGGGCCCCCGGTGGGCCCCTCGATCCGCCAGTCGAGCGCTCCGCGCCGGAGACCGGCGCGCTCCACGGAGGACCACCGGTCTCTGGTGGCCCAGCGGTCGATGGCTTTCGCGGAGCCCTAGCGCTCGAGCGCCGAGCGGCCCGGGTAGATGGCGCCCGTGCCGAGCTGCTCCTCGATGCGGAGCAGCTGGTTGTACTTGGCGGTGCGGTCGGTGCGGCAGAGCGAGCCGGTCTTGATCTGGCCGGTGCCGAGGGCCACCGCGAGGTCCGCGATGGTCGTGTCCTCGGTCTCGCCGCTGCGGTGCGAGACCACCGACGTGTACCCGGCGCGAGTCGCGCGCCGCACGGTGTCGAAGGTCTCGGTGAGCGTGCCCACCTGGTTCACCTTGATCAGCACGCTGTTGCAGACGTGTTGCGAGATGCCCATCTCCAGCCGCTTCACCTGGGTGACGAATAGATCGTCGCCGACCAGCTGCACGCGATCGCCGATCGCGGCGGTGAGCTCCTTCCAGCCGCCCCAGTCGTCCTCGGCGAGACCGTCCTCGATCGACACGATCGGATAGCGGCTCGACAGGTCCTTCCAGATCGCGACCATCTCGGACGAGGTGGCGTCTTTCTTCGCGGCCTTGAGCTCGTAGCGCTTCTTCTCGGTCGAGTAGAACGAGCTCGCGGCGGGATCCATCGCCAGAGCGACGTCGTCACCCGGCTTGAGCCCCGCTTTCTCGATCGCTTCCATCAGCACCTTGAGAGGCTCCTCGTTGTCGCCGAGCGCGGGCGCGAAGCCGCCTTCGTCGCCGACCGCGGTCGAAAGGCCCTTCTTCGCGAGGATCTTCTTGAGCGTGTGGAACACCTCGGCGCCCCAGCGCAGCGCCTCCGAAAAGCTCGGCGCGCCCACCGGCATGATCATGTACTCCTGGAAGTCGATGCCGTTGTCGGCGTGCATGCCGCCGTTCACCACGTTCATCATCGGCACCGGCAGCACCCGCGCCGAGGCCCCACCCAGGTAACGGTAGAGCGGCAGTCCCAGCGAGTGCGCGGCGGCGCGCGCCACCGCCATCGAGACACCGAGGATCGCGTTCGCGCCGAGACGGGACTTGTTGGGCGTGCCGTCGAGCGCGATCAGGCACGAATCGACGTCGGCCTGGTCCAGCGCGTCCTTGCCGATCAGCTCGGGGGCGATCTCCTCGTGCACCTTCGCGACGGCGCCCTTGACGCCCTTGCCACCGAAGCGCTTGCGATCGGTGTCACGCAGCTCCACCGCCTCGTGCTCGCCGGTCGAGGCGCCCGACGGCACGGCGGCGCGTCCCATCGCGCCCGATTCCAGGACGACGTCGACCTCGACGGTCGGATTGCCGCGCGAATCCAGGATCTCGCGCGCCCGGATCTCCTCGATCATCGTCATGGCTTCGAACCTCCGCGGGAGACTCGAAACCGTATCCGGCGAGGCTCGCGCCGATCAAGCGCGGCGCGATCGAAGCCTGGATCGGGCGGGAGCCGTCGACCCGTCGCTGGTGCCGGCCCTGAAGCGCCACATCTCCAAGGACGTGCCAGAGGACCTGATGTGGCACAAGCCCGCCCCCCGTCTCGTCGCGATGCAGGCGCTGGCACGCCTCGGCCCCGCGGCGCGCGAGGCTCTCCCAGCGCTCGAGTACGTGGTGCCCGATCTACCGGAGGACGCGTTTGCGACTCCGTACGGCTACGCGGTTCGAAGCGCCATCGAAAAGATCGGCAGGTGAGGCATGTCGTTTGCTCCAGGTCGAAGCGTTTCCCCAAGCACGACGCCAGAGCGGACGCCCATGGCCCGCGGCGAGGCCGAATTCGACGCCACTCGACTCTCGATCGAGCCCAATACCGCACGCCGATCGCCTGCGCGATGTCCCTCGAGCTCCCGTCCGTGCGCCTCGGAAATATCCCGAGTGGCTAACCGCGCCGGCGGATCTGAAACGAAAACTCCCCGAGTCCTTCGGCCGCGTTCGACCCAAGCGCGACACACGGCATTGCGGTATCCTAGGCAGACTCGACCGGCAATCCAGGAAATCGCTAGTTTCGGTCAATCAGGGGTTCGGCAGACAGCGCGCGACCATCGCAGTTGCCGTCACGCTTTGGATCGCAGCTAGCCCTTGGGCAGTCATTTCAGGTCCTGGGAATTCCTCAGCATCGACATCGATTGTCACGCGACGAAACGCCCAGCATGCCGTCTCCAAGCGCACTCGTTGCCGTCGGGAAAAGGGCAAGTCATGGTCGGAAGAGCCTTTTGCAGTGAACGGGAGGCTGTCCGTCAGGGATTCTCCGACGCTGCCTGTGCCCGGAGGCGCGAGGTTCTTCGCGAAACAGTCCTTGCTTTCGAGCAATCTGAGCCGCCCGATCGGTACCATCGCATTGCAGCGTCGAATCTCGACGTCTGGCGAAGCAGAAGCCGTATTGCCGAGTCTGGCTTGCGGGTGAACGTGTTCGCTCGTGACTGGGGGGAGGTTGCGCAAGAGCTAACTGCAAAACATGGAACGTGCTTCGCTGTGCTCAACATGGCAAACGCAGAGGTCCCAGGGGGCGCGTACATCGAGGGCGCTCCCGCCCAAGAGGAGAACATGTTCCGGCGTACGGACTGCCATTTCCGAATAGGGGAAGACGAATACGACGCCGAGACGGACAGCTATCGACCCGAGATGACCAGACTGCTGTCCGCTGCGAGTGACGTCGTCTACCTGGATGCCGAACACCCTCGCGTGTGCATTCGCGGCGCAGAGGATCGTTCGAGAGCCGACCTTGGCTATCGCTGGCTGAAAGACGACGAGATCTTTCCGTTCATGGAGCTCCGAGCATCCGCCCAGGATCTTCGCGATGGCTCCGAGTTCGATCGGCGGGACGCCCGGCGGAGGATCTCGGCGCAGCTGAACACGCTGCGGAGTCATGATGTCCGACACGTCGTGCTGGGAGCATTTGGCTGCGGTGCATTCCAGAATCCCGCGGAACAGGTGGCGCGCATCTATCAAGAGGAGATTGCCGCACGCGCGCCTGACTTCTCTGTCATCGCGTTTGCAATCCGCGCTTCGGGATACGGCCCAGACAACTACGCGCCGTTCGCCGCAGTCTTCCGATCTTGACGCTTTGGAGACGGCGGCGCACTTCCTTCGAGGGATGCCGCGAGACGAGATCGTGATCTCCGTGCCTCCCCGCCGCCCCGAGCCGCCCAAGTCCGAGAAATGGCGGATTCTCGTGGGAATCGCGTTCTCGGTCGGCGGTCTGGTCGCCCTGGTCGCGGGTCTCGTTCGTTGGGCCCAGTCGGGTTTCCCGCTCGTTGCCACGGGGGTCGGGCTCGGCCTGTTCGCCTGGCTCGCGAATCCAGACCGCGGGCGGTTCTGAAGCGCGCTCGCCCGACGTTTCCGCGCGGCGGCGTCCCTTCGCTACACCCGGCTCAAGATCGCGGCGACCTCGGGGGATTCGCGCAGCTCACCGAAGGGAATCGGTTCGGGCGGGGGCGTTGGGTAGCGGCCGAGTGCCAAGCCCCACCAGCCGACGTCGTGCCAGGCGCCGAGCTTCCAGCCGACGTTGCTGTAGAC
This sequence comes from uncultured bacterium, assembly GCA_964650975.1. Classification (GTDB taxonomy): domain Bacteria; phylum JADJOY01; class JADJOY01; order JADJOY01; family JADJOY01; genus CAZYWA01. The sequence continues at coordinate 14,564 of CAZYWA010000054.1, read as the reverse complement.
GCCCACGGTTCGGAAACCCATCGCTTCGTGGAGCCCGACGCTTCCCGCGTTGGGCAGCGTGATGCCGGCGTAGGCGTTTTCCAGCCGTTGCAGCGTGAGCAGCGGAAAGAGCGCCTGGTAGAGCCGTCGTCCGATGCCGCGGCGGTGCGCGGTGGAATCCACGTACACCGCGACGTCGACCGACCAGCGATAGGCGATTCGAGCCCGGTATTCGCTCGCGTACGCGTATCCCAGCACCCGTCCGCGCTCTTCCCACACCAGCCACGGCCAGCGCGGCAGGATCGATTCGATGCGCTCGCTCATCGCGGCGCCGCTCGGCGGCTCGGTCTCGAAGGTGATCGGCGTCGACACCACGTACGGCCGGTAGATCGCCGCCACGTGCTCGCCGTCCTCGGGACGCGCCACGCGGATCGTGGGTTGGCTCATGGTCGTGCTCATCGAGCGTTCATCGAACCGGCTCGAGCCCGTCCTCGGCGGAAACCAATCGGAACGCGCGGCCGCACGAGCAGCGCAGCGACTCGCCCAGCCGTTCGCCGCAATCGCAGATCCATCCGATCGGCGCGGCCGGATTTCCAACCACCAGCGCGCGGGCCGGCACGTCGCGCACCACCACCGCGCCTGCGCCGACGAACGCCGCTTCCCCGACGGTCACGCCGCACACGATCGTCGCGTTGGCGCCGATCGAGGCGCCGCGGCGAACGCGGGTCGGCAGGAATTGGTCGCTCGGCTTCTTGAACGCGGCGCGCGGTACGGAATCGTTGGTGAAGATCATGTTGGGTCCCAGGAACACGTCGTCCTCGACGGTGACCTTGTCCCACACCAGCACCGCGTTCTTGACCGTGACGCGGTCGCCGATCACGGCACCCGCCTCGATGAACGCGTGGTCGCCGACGTTGCAGTCGGCACCCACGCGCGCTCCCTCCATGACGTGGGCGAACGCCCACACGCGCGTGCGTGCGCCGATCTCGCTGCTCTCGCAGAGCGCCCGCTCGTGGACGAAGACACTGGGATCGCGCGGCACGATCGTCACTCTCCCCGGAGCGCCAAGCCGAGCGCACCGACCACTCGCTGCTGTTGCTCCGCCGTGATGCCCGGAAAGAGCGGCAACGACAAGATCTCCGACGCGAGCCGTTCCGCGACCGGGAAGTCTCCGGGCCGGTGGCCGAGCATCGCGAGCGCGCGTGTGAGGTGAAGCGGCAACGCATAGTGGATTCCCGCGTCGATCCCCAGCTCCGCGAGACGCTGGATGATCGCGTCGCGGCGCGGAACGCGGACCACGTAGAGATGCCAGACGTGGGCGTTTCCAGGGGCGGTCTCAGGGCGCGTCACCTCGGGCAAAACGCCGAGCAACTCGTGATAGCGCTCAGCGGCCGCGCGCCGCGCCGCGTTCCACGCCGCGAGCCGGCCGAGCTTGACGCCCAGCACCACGGCCTGGATGGCGTCGAGGCGCGAGTTGAATCCCGGCTCGACGTGATCGTGGTGGCCGTCGCGGCCGTAGTTGCCGAGCGCGCGCACTCGCCGTGCCAGCTCGAGGTCGTTGGTCAAGACCGCGCCGGCGTCACCGTAGGCACCGAGGTTCTTGGATGGATAAAAGCTCGTCGTCGCCGCGACTCCGAGGGTCCCGGGCTGCGCACCGTGCCGCAACGCACCATGCGCCTGCGCAGCATCCTCCACGATCGGCACGCCCGCTCGAGCGGCCATCTCCCCGAGCGCCTCGAGCGACGCCATCTGCCCGAAGAGGTGGACGGGGATGATGGCGCGGGTGCGATTGCCGATGCGTGCGGCCACGGCCGCGGGGTCGATCCCGTGATGGCGAGGCTCACAGTCGACCAGCACCGGCGCGGCACCGATGCGCAGCACCGCCATCGCCGTGGCGATGAAGGTATTGGCGGGCAGGATCACCTCGTCGCCCGCACCGACACCGAGCGCGCGCAGCGTCAGCTCGATGGCATCGGTGCCGTTGCCGACGCCCACGCACTCCCGCGTGCCGCAGAACGTGGCGTAGCGGCGCTCGAAGTCGGCCACCGCGGAGCCGCCGATGAACTCGCCCCGCTCGCACGCTCGCGCGATGCCCGCCGAGATCTCCGCCGCGACCTCGGCGTGCTGCACGCGCAGATCCACGAGCGGGATGCGCGGCTCGCTCTTGGGCACGGATCTAGCGCCCCAGGCCCACGCGCACCAACGGGCTCAGCATCTGCCACCAGTCGGCGCCCGGCTTCATCTTGGTCTGACCGAGACGTCTCGGTGGATACACCTTCGTGACCGGCACCTCGGCGGTCCGGTAACCGAGGCGGATGGCGCGCAGGTAGAGGTAAGGCTCGAGCGCGTAACCGTCGAGCCAGCGCTGATCCAGTGCGATCCGCGAATCCACGAGGACCCGGCGATGAATCGCGCGGAAGCCGTTGGTGGACTCGGTGACTCGCCGCCGGGCTGCCAGCGAGAACAGCAACGGATGGACTCGGGTGGCGGCGCGGCGATGAAGCGGCATGTCGCCGAAGCGAGCACCGCGCGTCAGGAACCGCGAGCCCTGCACGAAGTCGGCTCGTCCTTCCACGATCGGGTCGAGGAGCAGGCGGATCTCCTCGGGCGAGTCCTTGTCGTTCCCGGCCATCACCACGGCCACGTCGCAGTCGCGCGCGAGCGCCGCGGCGTACCCGCTGCGCAGCGCCGCGCCGACCCCGCGGCGCTCGCCGTGGCGAATCAGCTCGGCTCCGCCGCGCTCGGCGACTTCCGCGGAGCCGTCCGCGGAGCCGTCGTCGACCACCAGCAGCGAGTCGACCACGTCGCGCGGGGTGCGACGCACGACGTCGCCGATCTTGGCGGCCTCGTCGAAGACCGGCACGATCGCGGCGACGCGGAGCGAGCGATACATCGTGAGGGGCGGATCGCAGCGGGGAAATCGATCTTAGCAGGCTGCGATTTCTTTCGGGTTCCACCGCCGGTCAGTGTCTCGTTCTGCCCTCGCGCGCGAGGGACCGCGGGCGCTCCAAGCGGCATCTCCGCGATTCCGTCTGGAGGCCCACCGGTCCCTCGGTGGGCAGCGATCGATCGCGATGCCAACGCGGACCCGCAGGAGCGCCGAAGGCGCGGGGTCCCTCCAAGCAGCAACTGAGACGCTGCCACCCCCGAGCCGGCTGGCTCACTCTTCTCACGGCGCCCGTGCGGCGATGGACGTGTTCGGCGGCGCGCCGGCTGGGAAGTGCGATCGTGGGCGGGCGTATACTCGCGCGCTCCGCGCATATGCCTTACATCGCCACGATGACGCCAGACGGGGCACCTCCCACACCTGCCCGGAGCGACACCGGGCAGGCGTCGTCGCGAACGCCCGCGAGGCTGCTGTTTCCGGTGCTCGTCCCGCTGCTGGTGGGACTGCTGCATCAGCTCAATCTGATGCACGTGGCCCGGTCGCTCGGGTGCGATCCGCTGAGCCTCGCTTGCCCTGCCGGAAAAGTTCCGTGGGTGGCGCCCGACACGTCGAGCTACGTGGACGTGGCGCGCGACATTCTGGCGCACGGCCCGCTGCGCGCGTCCTACCTGCTGCGCGGCCCGGGCTACCCGCTGTTGCTGGCGCTCTCTCACCGGCTCGCCGGTCACCCGCTGCTGCCGCTCTGGATCGAGCCGTGGCTCGCGGCGCTCGCGGCCGGTGCGGTGATGAGCATCGCGCGCTCCATCGGCGCGGGCGGTCGCGGCGGCGCGATCGCCGGCCTGCTCTTCGCCGCGTGGCCGGCGATGGTGCAGTTCGCGCCGGAGCTGATCACCGACGCGCCGCACGCGTTCCTGGCGGCGCTGGCGCTCGCGGCGACGCTCGCGTGGCGCGAGCGCGGCGGTGCGCTGCTGGCCACGGCCGCGGCGCTCGCCTGGGCGGCGTGCCAGTCGATTCGGCCCACGTTCTTTTTCATCCCCGCGCTGCTGCCGCTGCTCATCGCGCGACCGCGTAGAGCGGCGGCCAGCCGAGCGCAGGCCTGGGGACTGTGGGCCGCGACGCTCGCGATCCCGGCGTTCGTGGTCGGATCGAACCTCGTTCAGCACGGAGTCGCGACCGCGTCGGCCATCGGCACGGAAACGGCGTCCTGCTACCTGGTGCCCCGGGTCCGCGCCGCGAACGGCGAGGGCGATTTCTTCGCGATCCGAGAGGCGGCGTTCGCGCGCTACCGGGCGATTCCGCTGCCCGAGCGGATTGCCGTCCAGCGGGCCGACGTTCGCGAGACGATCGCGGCGCATCCCGGTCTCACCCTGCTCTCCCTCGGTCGCGAGCTCCGCCAGCAGCTGCTCTCGCCACCTCGGCCGTTCAGCCGCTACGCGTGGCAGGCGCTCTATCCACGCTGGATGACGCTGGCGCCGGCGGTGAACGCGATCTTCTGGCTCGGCGCGCTGCTCGGGCTCACGTGTCTGTTGCGAGCCGACGCGAGGGTTGCTCTCTTCCTGGTCGCGAGCTTCGCCGGCGTGATGATCCCCGCCGCGACCAGCGCCCTCATCGAGAACCGCTTGCGCTTGCCGATGGACGTGTGGGCCGTGCCGCTGGTGGCCCTGGCCGCGGGAGCCGCGTTGCGCGCCAGGCGGCGCGGCTGGCACAATTGACGGGGATCCATCGACACGCTGGCTCGGCTGGTATCGCGGCAACTCGAACGTTGCTGGGCGCGGTTCGCCAAGCACGCACGGCCGAGATTCGGTCGGCAAAACCATACTCGCAGGGGGAGGGGAGAGGACCATGAAACATCGCAACACCGCAGTAGGTGCGGCTGCCTGGCGGCGTGCGCTGCTGGTGGCGATCGCGGCGACGCTCGCGGCGCCGGTGATCGCATCCGCGACGCGCGATCTGGACGCGCGCGCGCCGCTCATCGACGCGGGCGGCGTGGCACAGCCGCGCTCGGCACAGGTCCGCGCGGTCGACGCGTTGCGCGCGCAGTACGGCGACCTGGTCGCCAGCTTCGATCCCGCGACCGGCGTCACCAGCTCGCTCTGGAACCGCGGCGGCTACCTGAGCGCCGCCGCCAAGGGCGACGCCAAGACCATCGCCCTCGCCTTCCTCAAGGCGCACGTCGCGGCTCTCGGCCTCGACGACGCCGACCTCGACGGCCTCGAGGTGACCGACAGCGTGTACTCGAAGGTCACCGGCGCCACACACGTCTATTTCCGCCAGGTGTACGCCGGTAAGCCGGTCTACAACGCGCAGATCCAGGTGCACGTGAACCGCGACGGACGCATCATCAGCGTCAACAGCGGCGCCATCGCCGACATCGCCGGTGCCAGCGCCGCCGCGCGCGGCGAGCACGCCGACACCGCCGCCGCGGCGATCGCCGCCGCCGGCACCCATCTCGGTCTCAAGCTCGACGCCTCGACGATCCCGGCGCGCCAGATGTGGCTCCCGGTGCGCTCGGGCAACGCGCGGCTGGTGTGGAACTTCGCGGTCAAGACTCCCGACTCGCAGCACCACTACGACTTCACGGTCGACGCCTCGACCCACCAGATCTGGACGCGCTTCGACTGGACTCGCGACGAGCAGTACCGCGTCTACCCGCAGCCGGTCGAGAGCCCGAACCACACCACGCCCGCGCCGCCCGCGGACGGCCGCGTGCTGCTCACCAACCCGGCCGACGCCGTCGCGTCGCCGCTCGGCTGGAACTCGAACGGCACCACCACCTTCAGCAAGCCGCAGGGCAACAACGTTCACGCCTACGACGATCTCGACGGCAACAACGCTCCGCCCGCCACCGAGCCCAACTGCGGCGGCTCGCAGGTGTGCGACTTCAACTACCCGATCGACTTCGCCACCGCGGACCCCACGACCTACACGTCGGCCGCGGTCACGAATCTCTTCTACTGGAACAACATCCTGCACGACGTCCACTACCACTACGGCTTCGACGAAGCCGGCGGCAATTACCAGACCAACAACTTCGGCAACGGCGGCGTCGGCAACGACTCCGTCAACGCGGAAGCGCAGGATTCGAACTGCAGCGCCGGTGCCTGCAACAACGCCAACTTCTCGGCGCCGCCCGACGGCACCTCGGGCCGCATGCAGATGTACCTCTGGACCCAGACCACCCCGCGCCGCGACGGCGACTTCGACGCCGGGATCATCGCCCACGAGTTCGGCCACGGTGTTTCGATCCGCACCGTCGGCGGTCCCTCGAACTCGAGCTGCTTGTCGAGCCGCCAGCAGCCCGGTGAGGGCCTGAGCGACTGGTGGGCCCTGGTCTTCACGGCCAAGCCCACCGACACGGCGACCGAGGCGCGCGGCATGGGCACCTACGTGCTGGGCGAGCCCACCACCGGCCTCGGCATCCGCACCATGCCCTACACCACCGACATGACCGTCAACACCCACACCTACCAGGACATCAACGGCTTCGTCCCCGAGGTTCACTTCGTGGGCGAGGTGTGGGCCTCGATCGAGTGGGAGATGTACTGGGCGCTGGTCACGGCCCACGGCTTCGACGCCAACCTCTACAACGAAGCGGGCGGCGCGGGTAACCAGCGCGCGATGCTCTACATGGAGGAAGGCCTCAAGAACACGCCCTGCAACCCGACCTTCACGCAGGTGCGCGACGGCATGATCCAGGCGGCGCAGGACAACTTCGGCGGCCAGGATGTCTGCACCCTGTGGACCGCGTTCGCGAAGCGCGGCCTCGGAAGCGACGCCAACCCCGGCCCCGGCGGCCTCTCGGTGAGCGTCACCAACGGCTTCGCGGTGCCGGCCTCCTGCGGTGGCGGCGGCACCTGCATCGACAACGATCACGACGGCTACGGCAATCCGGGCAGCGCGTCTTGCCCGAACGGATCGGCGACCGACTGCGACGACAACAACGCGGCCGTGAATCCGGGCGCCACCGAGATCCCGGGCAACGGAATCGATGACGACTGCAATCCGGCCACACCAGGCGGCTGCCAGCAGCAGCTCGCCGAGGCCGGAACGGGCGTCACGTCCTCCGGGAACCAGGTGCCTGCCGACGTCGGCATGTACCTGATCCCGGCGGCGGCGCTGGTGTTCGCGCTGCGGGCGCGGCGTCGCGCGCGAGCGTGATCGCGCGCGATCGATTCGACGGGTAGTTCCTCGCTCGCACAACTCGCGGGCGATCCGGCCGGGGCCTCGATGGCCCCGGCCGTTTTCGTTCCGGTTCGAGTCGTTTTCCCGTTCGACCTCGACGGGCAGCGGCGGGAGGGACGCGCTCCGTCGCGTCCGCAGAGGTGGATCGAGAGAGAGCCCTGCGGCTGCGAGGGACCGCAGCCCTCCGGGTAGCAATCCACGTAGCATGAGCTCGCGTTGACCGGCGCTCTCCGGCGCCTTATCGTCGCGAGCCGGCGCGCGGATCTCGCGGGGTTTCGCACATGACACGAATCGGTCGCACGTGGCTCATGCTGGGAAGTGCCGCGCTCCTGCTTTCGCTCGCCGCCCGGCCGGCGCTCGCCGGGACCTTCCAGAGCTGCGTCGACAAGAGCGGTCAAACGCACCTCTACGACTCCTCGAAGCCGATGCCGCCCGAATGCGCGGGGGCCTCCCGACCGACTCCGACGCCCGCCAAGGACGGTGCTTCCTCCTCCGGCGCCGACGACCGCTCATCGAAGCCGGGCTCCGCAAGCGGCCCGGCCGGTTCGCACGACTCGAAAGCCAAGGAGAGTCTGACGCCCTTCGAGGTCGAGGTGCGAACCGCGTGTCAGGGCGACATGAAGGTGGCCGAAGCGAAGTTCGCGCTCGCGAGCCGCAAGGTGGGAGAGGCCACGCACTCGGACGACGCCGCGCGCCGCGACGCGAACCAGGATTCCGCCCAGGCGCTCGAGGAGCTGCACAACGCGCAGGCCAAGTGCAGCGCGGCCGTGGCGAGCGCCTTCGCGTCGGGGGTCCAGACCGAGACCCTCAAGTCCTGGGGAGCACCGTAATCTCCCGGGGGCTGTTCCAGCCCCCCGAGGTGCTCGCTGCGCTCGCGGGCGCCTCTCGGCGCCGGCATGGATCCCGCGAGCAGTCCACACTCTGAGCTGCTCGGATCAGTGGCATGCGTGGCGGGAAACCGCTCGGGCGTCTGTCCGTGATCGCCTATGGGCTGCGGTCCCTCGCAGCCGCAGGCGTTCATCTTGGTTCAGACGCTGCGGACGCGAGGACCGCGTCCCTCCAAACGGCACGAGATCTGTGGAGGACGCGCTCCGGATCGATCCGATTTCGTCCACACCTTCTGAGATAGTACCTGCCGGTGAACCTTGGTGCGTCGAATCGCGAAATCTGGGAGAGGGGTGGAAGGGGTGACATGGCGGATTCTGGTGATGTCCTGGGTCGCCGAGCGGCACGCGGTGCGCTCGTCGCCCTGTTGGCGTGCGGCGCGGTGAGCGCGCTCGCGCCGTTCGCGCGCGCGGGAGCGGAGAGCCGCGGCGGGCTCGGACACGTCTATCTCAAGACCTATTACGCCCACAGCGACGCGGACAGTGGGTTCGATTCGAACGGCGACGAGATGAGCCTGGTTTCGAACGCGTTCCTCGATCGGCTGACCAGCCTGTTCGCCCACGGCGGCAAGTACGACGAGACCGACTTCGGGATCTACGGCGAATTCGGCCTCACCGACTCTCTCGACCTGGTCCTCTCCACGGAGTGGAAGGACATCGAGAAGAGCTTCCGCCTCGAGGGTCTCGGGATCGTCTACCCGATCGACCAGAAGTCGAGCGGGCTCGGCGACGTGAACGCCGGTCTCAAGTACCAGTTCCTGGCCGATCCGCTGCCGCTGGCGGCCGGCTTCTCGTTCCGGATCCCCACCTACTCCACGTCGGTGCACGCGCTGCGTCTCGATACGCTCGACTCGTCGAACGACAGGATCGCTCTCGGGAACGGCACCACCGATCTCACCCTCGGCCTCGAAGCGTCTTCGGGGCCGCTGCTGCCGTGGGTGTTCGCGGACCTGAGTGCCGCCTACGTGCTCGCGGATCTCGAGCACCGGAAGTTCTCGGACTCCTTCAACTGGTCGGCCAAGCTCGGCGTCAGCCGCTGGGGCCTCGGCTGCGACGGTTACCTGGGTGGAAACCTGAGCACCAGGAACGGCAGCGCCTCGGACACCATCACCCAGGACCTGCTCCACCTCGACCCCAAGACCCGCGTGGTGGTTCTCAACGACCAGGAGTGGCTGCAAGTGGGCGGCGACGTTTGGTACGGCTACGACGGACTGGGTGTCCAGGCCGGATACGCCACCACCCTCAGCGGCACCAACACCGTGAAGAACGATCGGCTCGAGATCGGCGTCTTCGTGCAGCGTTGATGGAGCTCGACGCCTGGCACGCGGCGGGCCGCCGGATCGAGCTCCTCGGTCACGCGATCTTCTTCGTCGACTCGCGCTCCGACGGGCCGAGCGGGGCACCCGTGTTGCTCCTGGTGCACGGCTTTCCCACGGCCGGCTGGGATTTCGCCAAGCTCTGGCCGGCGCTCGTCATGCGCTTCCGGGTGCTGGCGCCCGACATGCTGGGCTTCGGCTTCAGCCACAAGCCCAATCCGCACGCCTACTCGATCCTCGAGCAAGCCGACCTGCTCGAGGCGCTGCTCGAGCGCCTCGGGATCGACCGCTTCCACGTGCTCGCCCACGATTACGGAGACACGGTCGCCCAGGAGCTGCTGGCGCGGGACAACGCTTGCGCGGCGCCGCGCATCGAGAGCGTGTGCCTCCTGAATGGCGGGCTCTTCCCCGAGACCCATCGCGCACTGCCGATCCAGCGGCTCTTGCTCGGTCCTCTCGGGCCCCTCGTGACGCGCCTCACCAACCGCGCGGCGCTGGCGCGCAGCATGCGCCACATCTTCGGCGCCGCCACGCAGCCCAGCGAACGCGAGCTCGAATCCTTCTGGCGCCTCGTGGAGCAGGGCGGCGGCCGGCTGATCTTCCATCGCCTGATCGGCTACATGCGCGAGCGGCGGATCCATCGCGAGCGATGGGTGAATGCGTTGCGCGACACGCGAACGCCGCTGGCCTTGATCGACGGCGGCGCCGATCCGATCTCGGGCGCGCACATGGTCGAGCGGTACCGTGAGGTGGTCGGCAAGGGATACGTCGCGGAGCTGCCGGCGATCGGGCACTACCCACAGGTGGAGGCTCCCGAGGCGGTGCTCGAGCACTACTTCCGGTTCCTCGATTCGGCGGGCTCCCCAGGCGGCCGATGAAGGCCGCCGCCGAGATTCCGCTCTACGTCGCGGCGAGTGTGGCGCTGGGTACGGCGCTCTCGGTGTCGATCGGGCAAGCGGTGCTTCGCTCGCGCGAGCGCTTCCCGTCGCGTGGCGCCAGCGGCTCGAACGGACGGTAGCCGCACTGCGCGGCGCGCGCCCAGATCACCGCGATCCCATCGCCCCGCCGCAGCCGGCGCGCGAGCAGCGGATCCGGCTCGAACTGGTGACGGCCGGCCGCGAGGAAACGCGGCCCGACGTAGGGCTCGCCATCCAGTCGTCCGTGCGCTTCGCCGCGCTGGCTCAGGATCGCGTAGCGGGCCGGGATACCGACCTCGAAGGGAATCGGCTCGCCGCCCGCTCGCGCGGCGGAATCGAGAAGCCGGCCGGCCACTCGCACGCTCCCGACCGAGACGAAGTTTTGCGACAGGAACGACCGGGTCCGATCGGAGAACCGCGGGCTATCCAGGACCGCGAGACAGGTTCCCGACGCGGCCACGCGCTCGGGAGTCGTGTCCGCGAGCACGCCCGACTGCATCCGGCCGCGAGTGATCGTCTCGAGCACCCAGCGGACCGGGCGAGGCCGGAAGATCAGCTCACCCTTGGTGTCGAGCACCGTCTCGTGTGGAGCGGTGAGGCGCAGCGCGTCGCGCACCATCGCGACGTCGGCGGCCGTGCCGTCGCGCCTGAGCGGCGGCTGGATCAGCAGGATCGCGATCTCGGCCACGAGCACCACCAGGGCCGCGTCCGATCGGACTCTCGCGGATGCGGACCGCAAGACGTGGAAAAGCGCGGCCACCGCGAACAACACCACCAGCGGATCCATCGGCAGCCAATCCTGGCGGGTCAAGAGAGGCCAGAAAGTGACCAGGATCCAGATGTAGAAGCAGCCGGCGAGCCAGAGCCACGCACGTCGCCGCGCGACCCCCGGATCGGCGTCGCTCCTCAGCCAGAAACGCGCCGCTGCCGCAGCCGGCGGTACCAGCAACGTGGGCAGCAGCCGCATCCACGCGGACCGGGCGACGACGAGCCCGTCGCTGGTGTTGAAGCGCACCGTGCAATCGAGCAGCTCGCGTGCCGCACCGAGGGCCCCGAAGAGCGCGATCAAGAGCGCGGGCACGACGCACGCTCCGGCCGCGAGCGCGGCGCCAGACCGCGCGATCCGGGCCAGGTCGTTCCGGTTCCGGAGCGTGGGATCGAGCCCCACCACGCCCGCCGCGGCGAGAGCCAGTGCCGCCACCAGCACCGTGCTCTTGAGCGATACACCGAGCATCGCGCCGAGCCACAGGCCCGCGACGAACCCGCGCATCGGCGTCAGCGCACCGCCGCCCACGAGCTGCGCCAGCGCCAGGATCCACAGGGCCGCCCACGGCACGTCGGTGCGGAACTCCACCGAATAGCCGAAAAACGGCGGATAGAAGGCCGCCAGCGCGAGCGTCCAGCGCGCGGCTTCCGCTCCGAACAGCACCGCCGCGAGCCGGTGAAGAGCGAAGAGCAGCACCGCGACCACGGGCACCATCGCCACGCGCATCCACAAGAGCGCCGTCGCCCGCTCACCCACCGCACGAAGCAGCGGAGCGGTCAGCAGGTGGAAAAGCGGCGCGTGGTTGTCGAACACGTCGCGATAGGGAAGCAGGCCGCGGGTCCATGCCCACGCCACATGCAGGTGCTGCGGCTCGTCCGAGCCGAACCGGCGGTGCAGCAGGAAGACCGCGTGCAGCGCGGCCCACGCGCCGATCGCGAGGCCGACGGCCCAGCGCTCGCGGCGCGAGCTCGAGCTCGAGCTCGAGCTCGACTCAGAGTGTGTGAGGGAATTGGGGCACGAGCCCGGCGGCGCGGAAGTGCCGCCCTCCCGCACCCGTTGCGGCAGTGGGCCGACGCAGAAGCATCGCGCCGCAGGCGCGCGGCGAGCGACGCGAGCCGACTTGGGGGTGGGGCCCCACGAAAATCGCACTTTTCGTGGGGCGGAGGGCTGGAACAGCCCCCCGGGAAACTCAGAACGCATCCGGCCGTTCCACCGGAAGGCGCGGGCCAAGCAGCGTCAGATTGGCCGCCAGCGCCGCGTAGATCCGCACCGAGTCCCGGACCGGCCGGAAGTGCGAGGAGCGGTTGCGATCGATGTACACGGTCGGGATCGGCACCGACGCGACGGCCTCGCCATCGCCCAGCGCCATCACCAGGATCTGCAGCTCCGTCTCGTAGCGGCGTCCGCGCAGGCGGTCCACGACCCGCTCCGCGAACCGCCGGTCGAGCGCACGAAGGCCCGACTGGGTGTCCGGCGGGCTCGCCGGAAACAGCAAGCGCAGCAGCGCGCCGGTGAACGTGTTGCCGAGGCGGCTGCGAAACGGCATGCGCTCGAGCGCGGTGCGGCTGCCCATCACCAGGGCCGCTCCCTCCCGGCAGGCCTGGGTGAGCTGGGGAATGTCGGCGGGACGATGCTGGCCGTCGCCGTCGATCGTCACCAGCACGTCGACGGGGAGCGTCGCGAGCGCGTGGCGAAACGCATCGAGCAGCGCCACGCCCTTGCCGCGATTCCGCGCCAGCGTCAGCACCTCGATCCGGCCTCCCGAGGAATCCGCGACCTGACGCAGGATCTCGCCGGTGCCGTCGGTCGAACCGTCGTCGACAGCGATCACGTGGTCGACGTAGCCGGCCGTCTCACGCACCACCGCCGCGCACCACGGCGCGACGTCGAAGCACGGCACCACCGCGCACGCGAACGGCCGAGCCTCGCGCGGCGCGAGCGCGTGGAGCGCCGGCGCGTGCGCGAGGGCGTCGGCCCTTCGATCCTGCTCGCCGTTCACAGGGACCCAGCCGGCTTCGTCGAAGAATCCAAAGCGATGCTCGATCTTGAGGAAGATCCGGGTGAAGCGCGCGAGCGACGGCGCACGCACCCGCACCACGCCGCCTTCCTTTCCGCCGTCGAGCCACACGCGGCCGGCCGGGCCGGAGCTTCCCACCTCTTCGAGCGGCACGTGGCCGTCGCGCCAATCGAGGCGTGCCTCGAGCGCCGACACGGCACCGCTCGGCTCGCAACCCAGGATCTCGAGGCGCGCGGCACCGAAGGCGCGCAGCATCGGACGACGCACCACCTCGAAGCGCAGCGCGTCCGCCCGGTGCCACACGTCGAGGATCGAGTACCGGCCGCGGTGCCTCGGCGTGGCGGCGTCGCCGCGCACGAAACGCTCTCGCTCGCCGGCGAAGCGTGGCAACGACCACGGATGAGCCGCGAGCTGGGATCGGTAACATCCGATGGCTTCGCGCTTGCGGCCGCGCTCCTCTTCGGTGAGCGCCACGCTCTCGACCGAAGGATCCTGCTCGAGCCACGGCGCTCCATGAACGAGGTACGAGAGGTACCGCGGCTCGGGCGCGCTCCCGGCCACACGGGAGGCGGCCAGCCGCGCCGCCAGCTGCAACAGCACCGCCGCGCTGCTGTGATCCGGATGGAGGTCGGCGAGGGAGGGTGAAACCACCAGCGTCGGGCGCCATTCCTCGAGCTCGCGAGCCAGGCATTCCACCAGGGTCTCGCGGTCGTGGAGCAGGAGACTGGTCAGCCCGGTGTCGGGAGCGCCCCAGAAGACGAGGGAGTCCTCCGCCGCGCCGAGACGAGCCAGCGCGCGCCGGGCCTCGTCACGGCGCACGGTGCCGAAGCGGCCGAGATCCGCCGCCGACAGCCGGACGCGGCGCTCCGCCAGGCGCCGCGTCCACACGGCCTGCTCGCCGTCGGTGAGCATCAGCACGCGGATCGCCGCGCCCCGGCTCGCGGCGCGCGCGATCAGGCCGCCGGAGCCGAGGGTCTCGTCGTCCGGGTGCGGTGCGAGCACCAGCAACCGGTCGCGATCGTCCAGATCCATCGTCTTGGCGAGGGTCGTGAGCGGCGAGGCGAGCCCGGTCCAGACTGACCCGCAGCCCCGGGTACGGGGACCTTCGCCAACGAAGCTGACGGTTCGATGACAAACCGAGCAAAAACCGGGCCTGCGTCGGCCTCAGGGGCTTGCCAGGGTCCAGATCGAGGTGTCGCCGCTCTCGAACCCGTCGCAGAAGATGCCGTTTTGGAACGCCCCGCCACAGCGCAACGAGGTACCGACGGCGAGGACCACCGTTACGGATCGGGAAGCATGCGGGGCGAACAACAGGTCGAATTCGAAACCACCGGTGTAGTCGTCGGGGCCGAACGGCAATCCCGTGTCGTTGAAGTCATCGACGTTGGAGTCGTTGAGCTGACCGACCACGTCGGCGGTTCCGTTGTCCCAGGTGGTCGCCATCCACGTGGCGGGCGTGAGCGCCAGGTGGCTCCCGACCACGCCCGACGGATCGGTCACTTCGATCAAAGGGGGGAACTCCGCCAATCGGGCGGTGTCGTCGTTACTGAACTCGGGAATGTCGAAATCGGCGACGTTGAAGAGGTGCAATGTCAGCGTCGCACCGGTGCGGTTGG
>CAZYWA010000053.1:0-23290 GCA_964650975.1 uncultured bacterium | reverse complement strand
AGGCCCCTGGGATGGTCTCTCGAAGGAGCTGGTTTGGAACGTCGCCGACCAGGGGGATGTGACGGTGTTCGAGGGATCTCCCCCGAAGAGTCAGTGGACCTATGCGCGGAACCGCGATCGAGAGCTCGCGCCGGACACGCAGTTTTCTCTTCGGCCGGAATACCAGGCGCGCTGGAGACCGCTCACCGAGCAGCAGCGGGCCGAGGTACGGAAGGCATGCACGGGGAGACCGGGCGACGCCGGTTGAGACTCGGCCACCCTCCTCGGGCCGCTGCTCTTCGAGGTGGTACGCTGTTAACTCCGCGCTTCGTCGGGTGCCTCGACCACCGCGACGCAGCAGCGACATGACACCGGTCGAGCACCGAAGACTCATCCCACACTGATGGCGCCGCGCGACCTGGATCCGCATCGGACGGCTCCGGGGCCTGACGACCGGCGACGCCAGGCGCGCCGGCACGCCGACAAGGCAGCCGAGCGAGGCGCCGAGGAGCTCGCTCGCGCGCTTGCCCTGACGCGCGCGACCTTGGACTGCATGGTCGACGGCCTGTTCGTGACCGATCACGCAGGGCGAATCACGTACTGGAACGAGAACCTCAAGACGTTGTGGGGCATGCCCGACGAGGTCCTCGAATCCGGCCAGCACGGCCGGTTGATCGAGTTCGTGAGCCGACGTGTGAGGGATCCCGGGAGATTCCTGGCTGGGATCGATCGGATCCGGAGCTCGTCGCCGGAGGAGACGCGGGACATTCTCGAGATCGACGACGGGCGGGCGTTCGAGCGCGTGACCCGCACCCAGTTCGTCGACGGAGTCTCGACGGGCCGCGTCTGGACGTTCCGCGACATCACCGATCGGCAGCGCGCGGAGGACGCGCAGCTGCGCCTGGCCGCGGTGATCGAGACCTCGGACGACGCCATCGTCAGCAAGACGCTCGACGGTGTCGTTCGCACCTGGAACCAGGGAGCGGAGCGGATCTTCGGCTACTCGGCCGACGACATGGTCGGAAAGCCGATCCACCTGCTCTTGCCGGTGGAGCGCAGGCACGAAGAGGACGAGATCCTGCGGCGCCTGCAGGCCGGCGAACGAGTGGATCATTTCGAGACCGTGCGGGTGCGGAAGGACGGCCGGCGCATCGACGTGTCGGTGACCATCTCGCCGATGCGCGACGCGAGCGGTCGGATCGTGGGTGCCTCCAAGATCGCGCGCGACATCACCGGTCGGAAGCGAGCGGAGCGGATCGAGCGCTTCCTCGCGGACGCGAGCGAGATCCTGGCCCAGGTCACCGACTACGCGAGCACGCTGCAGAAGATCGCCGATCTCTCGGTTCCGGTCTTCTCCGACTGGTGCATGGTGGACATGCGAGATGCCGCAGGCACGGTGCAGCGAGTGGCGATCGCGCACTCCGACCCGGTCGAGCTCGAGACCGCCTGGGACCTGGCCCGCCGGTACCCACACAAAGGCGACGAGCCGCACGGGCCGATGAAGGTGGTGCGCACCGGCCAGGCCGAGTGGATTCCCGAGATCACCGACGAGATCCTGAAGGAATCGAGCCACGACGCCGACTCGTTCGGGCGGCGCGGCAAGCTGCATTTTCGATCGTGCCTGTGCGTCCCGCTCAAATCTCGCGGCACCACGCTCGGTGTGTTGAGCTTCGTCACGGCGGAGTCGGGACGCCACTACGATCGTGACGATCTGCGAGTCGCGGAGGACCTGGCGCGGCGCGCCGTGGTCGCGATCGAGAACGCGACGCTCATGGCCCGGCTGAAGGAGCTCGACCGCCGCAAGGACGAGTTCCTGGCGCTGCTCGCGCACGAGCTCAGAAATCCGCTCGCGCCGATCCGGAACGCCGTTCAGATCCTGCGCGCCAAGGCGCCGCCGGTGCCCGAGGTGCAGTGGGCGCGAGAAGTGATTCACCGCCAGATCGAGCAGATGACGCGGCTGGTCGACGATCTGCTCGATGCGTCGCGCATCACCCAGGGGAAGATCGAGCTGCGCAAGCAGCGAGTCGAGCTCGCCGCGGTGGTGAACGACGCGGTCGAGGGCGCTCGGCCGATGGTCGAGAAGTGGGGACACGAGCTGACGGTCGAGATCCCGAGCGAGCCGGTATTCCTGGACGGCGATCCGGTCCGGCTCGCGCAGATCCTGCTCAACCTGCTCCACAACGCCGCCAAGTACACCGACCGTGGCGGCCGCATCTGGCTCACCGCCCAGCGAAGCGCCGGCGAAGTGCTGATCCAGGTCCGGGACACCGGTGTCGGCATCCGCGAGGAGGTGCTGCCGCGGATCTTCGAAATGTTCATGCAAGCCGATCGCTCGCTCGAGCGATCTCGGGACGGGCTGGGGATCGGCTTGGCCCTGGCGCACCGGCTGGTGACGATGCACGGCGGCACGATCGAGGCCAAGAGCGCCGGCGCCGGGACTGGCGCCCAATTCCTGGTGCGTTTGCCGGTGGCCGTCGCTCAGCGAGCCGACGCATCGGCGCCACTCGTCGGTTCAACGAAGTCGTCTCCGGTCCTCGGGCAGAGCATTCTCGTGGTCGACGACAACCAGGACTCGGCCGAGAGTCTGGCCATGCTGCTGCGTCTGGTCGGGCACGAGGTGCGCACCGCGCACGACGGCCTCGCGGCGGTGGGAGCCGCGGAAGTATTCCAGCCGGACGTGGTGCTGCTCGACATCGGCCTACCCAAGCTCGACGGCTACGAGGTCGCGCGGCGCATCCGGGCGCAGCGCGGCGACGAAGTGGTGCTGGTGGCGCTGACCGGCTGGGGTCAGCAGGAGGACCGCCAGCGAGCCAAGGACGCGGGCTTCGATCACCATGTGACCAAGCCGATCGAGTTCGAGGCGCTCAAGACCTTGCTGCGCTCCATCGGCGAACGCGCCGAAAGGCATGGATAGCTCCAGCGAACACGATCCCCGCGTTTACATGGCCGCCGAGCGAACGTTTCTCGCGTGGGTGCGGACCGGTGTGGCGCTGATGGGTTTCGGTTTCGTCGTCGCGAGATTCGGCCTCTTCTTGCGGGAGCTCAGCGCCTCGGGCTCACCCCTGCCGCTGCCTCGTCACGCGCTCTCGCTCCCGATCGGCATCTCGCTCATTCTCCTCGGGATCGTGGTCACGAGCACCGCGGCGCTCCGCCATCGGACTTACGTCCAGGCGCTGCGGGAGGGAACGTTCGTGGCGCATTTTCATTCCCGCCTGCCGTTTCTCATGGCGGTGGTGCTGGCGGCCCTCGGCGCCGTGATGGCCGGATACCTGGCGATCCTCTGAGAGGGTGTAGACGAAAGAAATTCAGCCGCTTGGGTAAGCGGCCTGCGTGGGGGGAACTCGCTCGAGCGTCTGCCTGCTGGTCGGAGGGCTGCAGTCCCTCGCAGCCGCAGGCGTCCATCTTGGTTCAGACGCTGCGGACGCGAGGGACCGCGTCCCTCCAAGCAGCACCAGCTCGATTTGGACGAAGCACCCGGACAATGATCCGGCGAAGGACGGCAAGGCGATTCAGAGCCCTCGCCTGCGCCGCGTGAGGCGGACCACGAGGTCGACCAAGAGTAGCGGGATCGTCGCGACGGCGAGCGCCAGCGCCGCGTTCGTCCAGCTGGGATGCGCGACCGCCGCCACCACCCGGCTGGCGGTCAGCGTGAGACCGACGATTCCCGGGCACAATCCGACGATGGTGCCGAGCACGTAGACGGTGGTGGAAAAACCGGCGGCTCCGAACCGCCAGGTTCACCACCATGAACGGCGCGATCGGCATCAACCGCACGGCCGCCAGCCACAGGACTCCGTAACTTCCCAGCCTGGCGACTGCGGCCTCGGCGCGCGCGCCGCCGGGAAGCTCGCGCATCAAGCCGCGTCCCCAGCGGCTGCGCCCGACCCAGAACCCCAGCATCGCGCTGACGAGAGAGCCGATCGCCGAAACGGCGATCGATGTCGGCGCCGGAAACACGACGCCGCTCGCGACCACCAGCGCCAGCAGCGGAAACGAAACGGTGGCGAGTGCGGCGAAGATCGCCGCGCCGATTCCCGCGCCCATCCACCCGCGCTCGAGCGGTCGAGCCAGCTCCGCCAGACGCTCGGGGCTCGCCCACTCGCGAAGCGGTCCCAGCCGCCACGCCAGGGAAGCCGCCGACGCGAGCGTGAGCACCGCGGCGAGCTTCCACCAGCCGGATTTCCCGCCGCGGTACGAGACGCGTCCGCTGGCCGAGGTCTTCATCCTCGACAGAGAGGCACGTCGTGTGCCGCGGCACGAACCATGCGTCAGATGAGGCGAATGCGCTCTTCGCGCGCTCTCGGACCGTGCGCCGCGCGCCAGCGTGCCCCGTTCAGTCCGGTTCGCCGGGAAATTTGTAGAGGCTTCATGCGGGCCGAAACTGCTGGCGCATCGAGCGCCGCGCACGGCTCGCTTTCTTGGTCGACGCCGATGCGTACGACCGAGCCCTGGCCGATTCGTTCGAGAAGGCCGAGCACGCGGTCGACTTGCTGGGGTAGGACTTCAACAGCCGTGTGCGACTCCGGCGCGGCGCGGGCTCGCCTGACGGCCGCATGGGCGCCGAGTCCGAGCTGGTCACATTCCTGATCCCCCCTCGGCTCGCACGGTCGCGCGCGCTCGGCTCACTCCTCGGCTGCCGTTCGCCACGGTGAACCTGGTGGCCGGTGCCTCGCGGGTACCGGTCGGCGTTTACGTCGCCGGTAGCGTCGCCGCGGGACTCCCGGCGCTCACGGCGGTCGGGCCGGTGACGTCGACGGTGAAGCACGCCTTCGTCGAATCGGTGGCCAGCGGTCTCGCGTCGTCCTGGGGACGGTGCTACTCGGAGTCGCGCTGGGCGGATTGCGCATGCTCCTCGGCGAAATCGCGGCGGCGGGGGCGGTGAGCGCCGACCGAGGTCGCCATGACGGCGCCAGACACCGCGACATCCGCCTCGATGCCCGTCGAAGCGGTCACCTACAACGTCCACCGGTGCGTGGGAGGCGACGGGGCCTTCGATCCGGAGCGCTGCGTGCGCGTGTTGCTCGAGATGGCTCCGCAGATCGTCGCGCTCCAGGAGGTCGACGCTCGCCGCACCGAAGCACGCACCCACGTCCACCAGTTCACGTATTTCGCCGAGCGTCTGGAGATGGCGGCGGTTCCCGGGCCCACCCTGGTCGACGAACGTGGCCCCTTCAGAAATGCGCTCTTCACGTCGCTCGAGGTGGTCTCGATCGCACATCGCGATCTGAGCGTGTGGCGCCGCGCGCCGCGCGCCGCGATCGACGTGGTGCTCGGCGCCGGCGCTTCGCGACTCCGGGTGATCGTCACGCACCTGGGCCTCAGAGCCGCCGAACGACGCTCGCAGATGCACCCGCTGATTCACTGGCTGGACGAGCACCCGCGCCTCGCAACCTTGATGATGGGCGATTTCAACGAGTGGCGGCCGCGGGCCCGTCTCATGCGCCCACTGGCGCGGCGCCTCACGCGAGTGACCGCGGGAGCGTGGTTTCCGGCGCGCCGCAGGCTCCTGCCACTCGACCAGATCAGGTTGCGGCCAGCCTCGAGCCTGCTCGAGGCGAGCGTGCACGTTAGGGAATGCGGAGCTCGGAATCCTCGAACATCTGGTCGACGATGACCGCGATGCGAGCCATAGGTCACTCCGTAGCCTCACTCGGTGAGTTGGAAACCGGCGCCAAGAATTGTCGCAAACGATGTGCCGATCCTTGTCCGCGCCGCGGTATCAGCGCTTCTTCCGGGGCACCTTCGCGCCCTTCTTGCGGGCCTCGGACAGACCGATCGCGATCGCCTGCTTACGGCTCGTCACCTTCTTCCCACTGCGACCGCTCTTGAGCTGGCCGCGCTTCCTCTCGTGCATCGCCTTCTTCACCGATCGCTGCGCCGTGGATTCTCGCCTGGGCATCTCTGAGTCCTCGTCTCGCTCTCGTCGGTCGAGAGCGGTGGTGGTTTTTGGGGGCCGTGGATTGTGGCGCCGCACAACGACGTGCTCGGTCGATACGAAGGTGCAGCTCACGTGCCGTTGCGGGTTGCGCGTCGTCGAGTAGCTCGAGCGTACGTCCGGCGCCGGGGTGGCGTAAGCGCACCACGGGCGATCCCCGAGGTCGGATTCATCTGCGCCCCGATGGTGGGCGATGCGGCGATCGTGGAATCTCGCTCGCTCGAGATCGCCGCCCAGCCGGGCCCGAGGTGGGAACGTCACGATGCCGGCCGAGATCGTCGTGATCGAATCGAATCCCGCCCTGAGGCAGTCCGTGCGCTTGATTCTGGAGGCGCAGGGATTCGACGTCGTGGCGGCGGCTTCGGTCGCCGAGTGGCGGCGCGATCACGACGGTCGTCGGGCCCGGCTAGTGGTCCTCGATGCGGACTGCGCGACGGCCGAGATCGACCTCGCGGCCCAGCTGAGCGCCGTCGATCGCTCGACTCCGGTAATTGTTTGCTCCGCAGTACTGCACGGATCCTCGGGCATGGCACAGGTGGTTTCGCGCCCCAGGGTCCGGGCGGCACTGATGAAGCCCTACATCGTGGGCAGCCTCATCGAAGCCGTGCACCAGGCACTGGAGGACCAAGAATGGCAGGGCACGAGATCACCTGTGCGATCGAGGGCCCGGAAGGCTCGTGGGCTTTCCCCTTCCGCTCGCTGAATTGCCTTTTCCAAGTGTAGAAACGAGCGCGCTTTCAGCATGCCTCGTGCGGGCGGTTGGCGCGTGGGTCCGCGTGCTCCGTGGCGAGCGAAGCTCACGACTGCCTCGCGACGCTGGCGCGGACCTTGCAAAACCAAGAGCGAGAAGCTCGCGGGGGATCGCACGAGACGAAGGGAGAAATCCCGCGAAGTCCGAGGTGACACCCAGCGCCCAGCGCAACGCGGGCCTCCATGACCAGGGGATCTCAACCGAGATCCCCTGGTCCTTCCATGGAGAAGCGCAGTGGCTACCCGGAAGAAGGCGAGCAAGACATCGACTCGAGCTCGGAGGGTCGGCCAAACGGCATTCCAACTGGCGGAGTTGCGCTTTCCCCGGGGATTCCGGGTGGTGATGGGAAATGCACGTGCGCAGGCTGCGGAAATGGTCATCCCTCCCGGTGAGTCCGAAGGAGGTCCACGAAACGACCACTGCGGTAGCGACCAGTGGCTCTACGTCGTGAGTGGTCGCGGCTGGGCCCACGTCGGTGGCGAAACCACGCAGCTTCGTCGCGGGACCATCTTGTTGCTGCTCAGGGGAACGCGCCACGAGATTCGTAGCACCGGCCCAGGTGAGCTACGAACGTTCAATCTTTATGTTCCACCCGCGTACACCGCGCGTGGAGTTGCACTGCCTCGCGGGCGTCCTAGCAAAGTCCGAACGGGCTCTGGGCCGGTGAAGCACGGGTGACGGAAAGGTAGGGCGTCACGGCTGCGCCCCGTTCTCATGACCCCGACACGGATCCACGTGATGCCCGACCGCTACGGTTGGGTGGTGCGCGCCGAGGGAGGAAATCGGGATCTCTCCCGTCATCTGAGCCAGGCCGACGCGGTCTGGGACGCGAAGCGGCGAGCGGGCGGTGGGGAGATCATCCTTCACGGACGAAGTGGCAAGGTGTCGCCGCTCGGCCCTCGAGCCGAGGCGGATCCTCCTTCCGGGTCGATCCGGCGACGCAAGCAGGAGCCATCGGAGTAATCCATGCACCGATGCCGGACGAGACTCACGAGAGTCGTGTACGCGAGCGCGCACGCCACTCCGTACGACACCTCGACGAAGCGGTAGAACGCCACCAGGTAGGCTGGCTCCGCTCGCGGAATGATGGTGATGACCGTGACGGCGACCGCGCACAGACGCGAGGCGTTCTCGAGGCCCAGCAAGTCGCAGAGGCTGACGGCCGTCAGCACCGAAAGGCCGTAGATCAGGACGTTTTGGTGCCAGTAGGTGGCGCCGATCCAGCCCACCACGCATCCGATCGCGGTGCCGAAAAAGCGGTCGACACCCGCGCGCCGGGTCGCGACGTCGTCGCGATAGAGCACCACGACCGCGGCGATCGGCGCCCAGTAGGTCTCGCGCATGAACGGCAGCCGGTTCGCCGTCACGTAGGCGAAGACCGCGACCGTCGCCGCTCCCGCGCCCTGCAGAAGTGCGGCCTCGACCCGCCCCCTGCGATCTGGTGCCGCTGCGAATCTCACGTGCGAAGCGTATCCGTGGTCGCCGTCCATGGCCGAGGGCGCGGCTCTTGCACTTCCAGACACCGGATCCATATCGCGAGAATCCGTTCTCCCACCTCCACCTCTTCGCGGGAGGAGTACCCATGAAAGCTCGGCCCTTCGTGATCACCGCCGCCGCGCTCGCGGCGCTCGGGGTTTCTCAGCCCTCGACCCTCGGTCTCGCCCAGACCAACGGGATGCCGGGAGCCATCGCTCCTTCATCGACAGCGCCGATGATGCACCCGACGACTGGAACCGGCGCCAACACGGCGAGCCAGGCCGATCTGAGCTCGAGCGACGTCAAGTTCTTGCAAAAGGCCGCGCGCGGCGGAGCGCTGGAGGTCGCGCTCGGCCACCTGGCGGCGCAGCGCGCCACCAGCCCACAGGTGAAGCAGTTCGGTCAGCGGATGATCGACGATCACTCCCAGGCAAACCAGGAGCTGCGCCAGCTCGCCGCCCGAAAGGGTGTATCACTCGACGCCAGCCAGGCACGGTCGGGGACGACACAGAGCGAGGCGCGCATGCCCGACCAGAACGGCGCCGTCGACACGATCCCCAAGCTCGGTACGGGCGGCCCGGCCACGACCGCCGCGTCGGGTGTGGACACCGAGAATCTCGACTCCGAGGGCCGCAAGACCGCAGACAAGCTCGCGGACACCGCTGCGGGCAAGTTCGATCGCGACTACATGAAGTTGATGGTCAGCGATCACGAGAAGGACGTGAAGGAGTTCGAGGACGCCTCGAAGAACGCCGAGGACCCGGACGTGAAGGCCTTCGCGGCAAAGACGTTGCCGACGCTGCAGGAGCACCTGAGCATGGCCCGTGAGACCCAGAAGGCCGCGAACAGCAGTGCCACGAGCGGTGGCACCGGCAAAACTGGTGCATGATGCTTCCGCGAATCCCGGCCGCGAGTGGACCGGCCGTTCAGGAGCGACTTGCAGAATCCGGGGCGGTATCGACGGACCGCATCACGCGATCGGCCACCCACCAGCCGAGACACCCGACGGCCGCGCCCGCCGGCAGATCGAGCAGGTAGTGCTGCCTGGTGAGCAGCGTCGACAAGGTCACCGCGCCGGCGGCGGCGCCGATCCACGGAGTCCATCGACTCCCGTGGTGCCGGTAAAAGAGCCAGGCCAGGACGCTGTGCCCGACGTGCATGCTCGGAAACACGTTCACGCCGCCGTCGGCGACCAGGAGACGCGCGAGTAGCCAACAGCTCGGACCCGAACAACTTGGTGCCACGTCGATCATCCGCACCGGGAGCGCGATCCACACGATCGTCGCCACCAACGTCGCCGCCAGATACGCGATCCCCATGCGCACCATGTGGGACCATCGCGTGGCGATGAACGTCGGCGAGAGCGCGACCAGGTAGTACGAGAGGTATGGCCAGATCGCGCCTGCTACGAGCGGGATCCGGCGGTCGAGTCCCGTCCACAACGAAAGGGAAGGGATGCCCCGGTCGAAGCGCGCAAGGTTCCACTGGCCGACCCACACGTAACTGGCGAGGATCACCAGCCCGACGCCGAAGGCGAAGAGCCAGCGTCCCACCAGAAACGAGCCAGCGGTCGAGGGACGGGGCCTCGGCTCCAGCAGCGCGCGGCTGGGGGTCGGGTACCGGGCGTGACCAGCTTCGTCGAGCGTGACGTCCGGGCGCAGCCGCCAGGCTGGATGTGCGAGCGGCATGGGTGAGTTCCTGCGGGCTCCCTATGCGAGCCGCATGCCACCTGCGACTTTGTAACGAGCTTTCGGTGGTCTCGCTACAGGTCGAGGGACGGCACCGAACTTGCGCGACAGTTTGCCCGCTGAATCTGCCTCGCGGCGCGGGTGGGAGGTTTCGATGAAGCTCGTTACCAAGAACACTAGCCCGTGGCTCCTGTGGTCGCTGCTGGGCGCGCGCGCCAGCACCGCGGGGCCGCTCTCGGACGACGATCGGAGGTCTCGATGACGATTTCTCTCTCCACCGCGCTGCTGCTGGTCCTGGTCGCTGCGGTGTGCGGCGGCATCGGCAAGGCGATCGCGGGTGAAAGTCGTGGCGGCCTCGTGGCCTCGATCGCGCTCGGCTTCATCGGGGCGCTCTTCGGATCCTGGATCGCCGGCATGATGAAGCTGCCCGAGCCGATTCTCGTGAGCGTGGGCGGGCATCCGTTTCCGGTGCTGTGGTCGATCATCGGATCCGCGCTGTTCGTGGCGATCGTTCACCTCGGCTCGCGCGGTCTTTGATCCCGTGCTCAGAAGTCACTCATTCGACGAGACCGAGCCGGCGCAGGTGCTCGGTCGCGCGCGCGAGCGCGTCCGCGCGGCCGAACGGAGTCGAGTGGCTGCCGTTCAGCCAGACCAGCTCCGGCTCGTGCCAGTGGCGCCAGAGCGCGGTCGCGTGACCGGGTGGCACGATCTGATCGCCGAGCGCCGCGATCAGGAGCAACCGCTCTCGAGGCACTCGAACGGGATGAGCGAGCGGTGAATGGATGCGGTAGGCGCGTTCCAGCTGCGCCCGGGTCACGGGTGGCTCGACTCCCGCAGCACGGCAAAGTCTGAGCGGTAGATCCCACAGACAAACCGGTGGCGCGATCGCAATGACGAACGCGAGGTCGGCGCGCAGGCCCGCGTAGAGCGCGGCCAGATAGCCGCCGAGGCTCAGGCCCACGATCCCGATCGGCCCGGGGGTCGTCCGCGCGATCCAGTCCGACACCAGGTCGACGTCGTGGATCGCCTGGCGTACGGCCTCGTTCAACCGCCCGACGTGCCACGAGGCGAAAAGCTCGCCCGAGAACCGCGCCTTGCGAGGAGAGCGGCTGCCGTGGAAGGGCAGAGTCACGAGCGCCACGTCGAAGCCGAGAGCGAACCAGCGCGACGCCATGAGCACGCGAGCGTCGAGCCTCGGATGTCCCATGGCGAATCCGTGAAGCGCGATCACCGTTCCCCGCGGCGGTACGGTCCGATGAGCCCAGTGCTCGACCGCGATGATGTCGTTCTCGGCGAACTGCTCGAGCGCCGCGTCGCGATGGTACGGCCGGTACTGGCTCAGGAACCGGCGGCGCTCGACGACTCCTCCAGCGATGGTCCTCGACTCGGTCTCGGTGATGACGTCGTAGGGCTCCGGCGGCTGCGCGACGAAATCGAAGAACGAGCGCGGGTCGTCTTGCAGCGATGCGGCGAGATACGGCCGCATGGAGCGCCGCACGCTCCCGCGCTCCGCGGCGCCCAGCTCGAGTGTGGGGCCGTGAAGAATCTGCATCCCGGCCAGCATCGCGCGATCGAACGCTTTAGCGACCCGATGGCGCAAGCCGCCGGCGGGAGCCGCCGGAGTGGAAGTGGAATCCGTCCAGGTGCCGAGGTGCTGGTGCTCCGCGTCGAGCCCTTCGTCTGCTCCCGATACGCACCCCGGAGGTGTGCTCGGTGAGCCGCGAGAGCGCTTGGTGCGAGTGGGTACACCGAAGTGCGTCGAGCGTCCGTGCTTCGAGCCCGCGCCCGCGGCGTGACCGCTTCCCGGGAGCGATGTGGAGTCGAGAATCTTCAAGTTGCCTTCCCGTATTCACCGTTCGGTCGTTGCTCGGTGCGACCAGCGAGGTCAGAGCAAGGGTCATGCCCCGTGTTGGGCGGGCAACGAAAGGCCGAGTAGCCGCTAGCGGCGGCCTGTGCCACCGGAAAGCGCGCGTGGCGCTTCCTCGGTTCCGGTTTCTACAAATTCGCGATCCCGGAAGTGCTCACGCCTGAGACAAATCAGGGATTCCCCGAGTGCCCTGGGGATCGCGGCGGCGCCACCCCGGGAGGCGCCGAAGTCCCAGCCGATCTCCAGGTGGTCGTGAACGAGCCCCTTTCGACGGCACGGGCGATGCATCGACAAAAGAGAGAGAAAGCCGCTGGAGAACGAAACTCAGGTGTTGCGGGGCAGAGTGGGCGGTATGCAGGACACGATCTTGACCATCGAGGGCCGGCACGATTTCGTGCTCCGGGCCGCGCCCGACCGAGTGCACCGCGCCGCGCGTCGCTTCAAGGAGTTTCCGCGTTTCATGCGCCACGTGGACACGATCCGCGAGATCGACGAAGGACATCACCGCTGGACCGTGCGCCAGGGCGAAGGTGCGTCCGTCGAATGGGACGCCGAGCTGCTCGCGGACGTGCCGGGCGAGCTCATTGCGTGGCACTCCATGCCGGGTCACGAACTGGCGGCCTCGGGCTGGATCGGGACGACGTCTTGGCCTGGTGGCCGCACCGCCGTGCAGGTCGAGCTGGTGTACCGGGGAAGCGAGCACGTTCTCGCGCCGCTCCGGGACAGGCTGTCGCTGCCTCGGCTGGTCGAGGATTTGAACGCCCTCGAGTACTGGCTCGCCGGCGCCGTCGCGGTGGAGCAGAGCACCGAGACTGAGCCCGAAGCTGGGGCCGGGGATCGCGCCGACCAAGGCGCAGTGGACGAGGTGGACGTCGCCTCCCGCGATTCGTTCCCCGCCAGCGATCCCCCGGCCTGGACCGGCATCACCATCCGCAACCGCTAGCACCACTCGAGGAGCAACCTGTGGCGATGGACTTGGTGAACAAACCGCAGATGAAAGCAACGCGAGCAGATCGAGATCGCCCGTTGCGGGAGACGGAGGGTGTTGCGTCCGTCCACTCGACGCAGGGGACAGCTCCAAGACCCGTCTACCGGCTACGAAAGGCCGGGACCAAAGAGCCGGAGAGGGGGAGTGCGCTCGGTCCATCGATGCACGAGCGCGACGAGCTCCGACGGCTCAGCGATTTTCTGCAGGGTCCGACAGATCCTCCTCGAGGACTCGCCCCGGGCTCCTGACCACCGTAGCCGTTGTCGCGAAACGCGCGAGAGAGGTCGTCGAGCACCGGCCACGATTCGTGGCAGGCGCTGCAGCACCCCGTACTTGCGCGCGAAGGCCGGAATCGCGGACGCTCGATCCGCGCGCGCCAGCGGGCCCCAGGAGCGCCGCGATGGCGGAGCGAGCGACGGGCACGGGACGGGACGTGGCATGCTTGGCATGGGACGCGCCTCGCGACCACACAGGACACGCCACGGTTTGACTCAGTTGCGATTCCGGGCGCGCGATCACGAATCGCTCGGGGCATTCCTCGCCGCGCGTCCGGCAGCGACGGCCCGATTCGGCGTTCACATCCAGCGGCAGAGGCCGGTCTGGTGCATTCTCGCCAGGGCCATCGCCGGGGCGAATCGCGAGAATTTCAAGAAGGGGAGGCCCAAATGAAGATCTTCGGGTGGATCGCCTTGCTCGTGACCGTCTGGCCCGCGGCGGCGCGCGCCACCTGCACGATGCAGATCGTCGGCGACACGCTGCGAATCGATGGCTGCAACGTGCAGATCACCAATGGCACGGGCTCGACCGCGACCGTGAACGGCCTCGGCAACCTCATCCTCGGGTACGACGAGCCGCGACCCGACACCGCGCCCGCGGACCGATCGGGCTCGCACAACCTGATCGTGGGCACTCGTCACCACTATCCGTCGTACGCAGGGCTGGTCGCGGGTCGCCAGAACACCGTGAGCGCGCCCTACGCGTCGGTGACCGGCGGCGGCAAGAACGTGGCGAGCGGGACGCGCAGCTCGATCGGCGGCGGTCAAGGCAACGTCGCGAGCAGCGACTACGCCTCGGTGAGCGGTGGAAGCACCAACGTCGCGAGCGGTGCCGGTGCGTCGGTGAGCGGCGGACAAGCGAACGCGGCGACCGGGCTCTACGCATCGGTGAGCGGCGGCACGGCCAATCAGGCGACCGCAGAGTGGGCCGCGGTCACCGGTGGCATCAGCAACACCGCGACGGGCGCCGGCGCCGCCGTGACCGGTGGCTACGACAACAGCGCGGAGAACCAGTGCGCGTCCGTGACGGGTGGGCTATACAACGAGGCGACCGGTCTCAACGCGTCCGTGACCGGAGGGGCGTGGAATCAAGCGACCACGGCCTTCTCGACGGTCTCGGCCGGCGTCTCGAACGTGGCGGGGGCCGGGACCCCGGAGGACCTGCCCGACCTCGCCGACGGTTCGGGCGCCTCGGTGAGTGGCGGTCGACAGAACGTCGCGACGGGCGCCGCGTCGTCGGTCAGCGGAGGTGCCGCCGGTGCGGCCACCGCGGCCGAGTCGTGGGTTGCCGGCTCGATGCACTCTCCCTAGCGAGGCGGAGAATCCGATGAATCATGGACATCTGCACGCGACATTCCGGCGCGCACCGGCCTGGCTCCTGTGGAGCTGGCTGGTAGCGGCGCTGCCCCTCGGCCGCAGCGTCGCGCACGCCGCGAGCCAGCCGGTTCCGTCGTTTGCGTCGCCATCCACTGATCCGTTCGGGCTCGCGAATACCGGTTCCTTCGCGGCGCCCGCGATCGTGGACATCGACGGCGACGGACGCCTGGACGTATTCGTCGGCGGAGCGGCGGGCGACATCTCCTTTTTCCGGAACACCGGCTCGAGAGTCAGTCCGGCGTTCAGTGCTTCGTCGGTCGATCCATTCGGGCTGACCAACGTGGGCGGGCACGCCTGCGCGAGCTTCGCCGACCTGAATCACGACGGAAAAGTCGATGCGCTGGTGGGTGACGCCGCTGGAGACCTGGTCTTCCTCGCCAACTCGGGCAGCGGCCTGAGCCCGGCGTTCGCGGAGGGCGCCGTCGATCCCTTCGGGCTCGCCGACGTCGGCACCTACGCGTGCCCGGCCCTCGCCGACCTGGACGGCGACGGCGACCTCGACGTTCTCGCCGGCAATGGTGATGGCAACCTGGTGTTCTTCCGCAACACCGGCACTGTCGTGAGCCCGGCGTTCGCGGCCTCCTCGACCAACCCGTTCGGTCTCGCCGACGTGGGCGCGAACGCGGCGCCCACCTTCGTGGACCTCGACGGCGACGGCGATCTCGACGCGGTGGTCGGCAGGGACGACGGCTCCATGGTGGTGTTCACGAACACCGGCACGGCGACGAGCCCGAGCTTCGTGGCGGAAACGCCGCCCACGTACGGGCTCGTCCAGGCGGGGCTCGACTCCAATCCCCGCTTCGCCGACCTCGACGGCGACGGCGATCTCGATGCGCTGGTGGGGATCGACGCCGGCGACCTGCTGTTCTTCCAGAACCAGCAAGGTCGCGGCCCGACCACCCAGTTCGCGCCACAGGTGCTGAATCCTTTCGGCCTCGCCCGTGACCCGCAGTACAAACCGATCCCCGCGTGGGTGGACTTCGACGGCGATGGTGACTTCGACTCGGTGATGGGCGACATCTACGGAAGGGAGGAGGTCTTCCGGAACACGGGCACGGCGGTCAGCCCCGCTTTCGGCCCGCGCACGATCAACCCGTGGGGCTTCACGAACATGAACGACGACTCGGCGCCGGCCTTCGCCGACATGGACGACGATGGCGATCTGGATGTCTTCGTCGGCGCCTTTTCGGGCAACCTCTCCTACTTCCAGAACACCGGCACCGCCGCGAGCCCGGCGCTGGCGCCCGTGCTCACCAACCCGTTCGGACTGGTCGACGTCGGCAAGAGCTCGAATCCCGCGCTCGTCGACATCGACGGCGACGGCGATCTCGACCTGTTTACCGGCGAGGCGAGCGGAGCGACCTTTTTCTTCCGCAACATCGGCACCAGCGAAAGCCCGGCCTTCGCAGCCAAAGCCACGAACCCGTTCGGCCTCAAGAGCAAGGACAGCTACTCCATTCCGCGGTTCCTCGACGTCGATGGCGACGGGGACCTCGACCTCTTCGTCGGTGTCGTGAACGGAAATACCTATCTGTTCCGGAACACGGGCACCGCGACGAGCCCTGCGTTCGCGTTACCGTCGATCGAGGACCCGTTCGGGATCGTCGATGTCAGCTACAACTCGGTGGTGACCTTCGTCGACATCGATCAGGACGGGGATCCCGACGCATTCATCGCCGACTACTGCGGGGATCTGCACTTCTTCGAGAATCTCACCAAGTCGATCCTGTTCGAGGATGGCTTCGAATCCGGCGATCTCTCCGCATGGACGGCCTCCGAGGGAGTGCAAGCGATCCCTCGGGCCGATCGCTCGTCCGCACCGGGCGCTCTGGAACCCGTGACGGCGTCTCCGGCTTCTGCTGCCTCGGGGCCGGCGGTCGATCTGGGCCCGCTCGGCGACGGAAGTGCTCCACCACAGAGCGATTCCGTTCTACCTGAGCGCCCTCGGGCTCACAGGACCATCGTCCCTTACGTGTGTGTCAGCAACTCCCGGAAGTGATCTCGCCCGACGCTGGGGCTGGGATTACCGCGCGTCTTCGTCGGTGGCGGGCTCCACGAACATGATCTCCGCCTTCTCCATCGTGCTGGCGCGAATGCGCGTCCGGAGCGCCGCGAGCAGCTCGACGAGGAGCGCGCGATCCGACGCGTTGGATGGATCACTGCCGTCGATGAGATCGGTGATCTCGAGCGCGACTCTCTCGATGGGGGTCCCCGGCTCGATAGCGAGCAGGAAGCGGCTCGGTGCGATCTCGATGGTGCGCAACCGGGAGATCCGGGACAGCATCGGGCATCGTGCCAGGACGATCACGCCGAGCCGCGGTCCCACCGGTAGGATCTCGACCGGTTTGTCCGGTCCCGCCTTCGACCCGTGGTGATTGTCGGCGGCGCGCACGATGGCGCGTGCGCGATCGGCGTCGATCTCGGTGAGCCGCGCGAGGGTGCGCTCGGGGAGAGTCACCGTGACGGGCCGACGGGGCTCCCGGAACTTCGGGGGACGACCACCCCCTCGCGCGCGGCGCGGTGCGGCATCTTCAGTTTTCACGAAGTGATCCGAGGTTGACCGCGAGGTGTGTTGCATAGTGCGATTTGCGAAGCAGGATCGGTGCCGCCCTCGCCGCCGGATTTTTCCCCGTCTAGCCGAGATCAGGCGGGGGCGATGTGCCTCACATGGGTCAAATTCCCGCACAGGCATGCCTCGCATGCTGTTGCCTGCGGTTACGTCCGGCAGGCGAACGCCTTCGATGAATGCGGCGGCCGGCAGCGTGGCCAGTCGGAGGCTCAGACGGACGAGTACCTCGCCGTCGCATCGAGCGGTGACGCCTGCGTCGATGGTTGCGTCGCGTAGGGATGGCACGCCGCGCGCGGAACACCGGCTCGCGCGAGAAGTGACCCCGCTCATCCGCAGCGTCGAGGCTCGGCGGGGCCGGATGACTCCCCAATGCCGGGTCGGTCCATCCCGATCAGCTCCGACGAAGTGACCCTGGCGCTTCGGGTGTCGGCGGGCCTGCGAGGACCACGGATTCCTTGTTACCGTCGGTCACGAGCCATGCGACCACGAATCCACCGGTCACGTGAAATACGTGGGGGATGCCCTCTCGGGGATCGCGAAACGGTGTTTCGAGCCTGCCGCGGTAGGTCACTGGCCCTGGGTAGGCCAACTCTACGGCGGCACGGACCAGTGCGCGGCGTTCGGGGGTAGACACGGGTGCTCCCGACTCTGCGCCCAGCGTCCGCGCTGCGCAAGCTCACTGCATCCGGTTCCGAGGACGGGAAACACCGCGAGCTGATGGCGCGTCAAGGGAATCCGCCCTGAGGGCGCGCCGTCTCGTTCCCGTAACGTTCACTGCCGTCGCACCTGTCGCGCCGCGTTCTGCAACGCACTCGCATTCTGCGACGTCGGTCACGGGGCCGAGCTCCGACCGTGCGCGGCGAACACCCCACCTGCACTCGCGGTTTTGCCTGCAATTCTTGGTAGTTCGCGAGACGAGGCCAACGCCGTGGCCAGGCGGCTCGATTGGCATACCGCTCGCACAGGTGATCCGGTGCGTGCTCCCCAAGGCCCCGTCACTTACCTGGGGAAAAATTCAACAAACAAACGGTTTCGCGAAGGGGGGCCTTGGGTTTGAGGTGGTGTCTTGGGGGGCCGCCTTTCTCTCCCTGCTGTGAGTAGAAGTCCGCGAAGGCGAGTGGCCGAGCCACTCGCCTTTCGTGTCTCCGATCGCCGACGACCGTCGAGAGGCGGCGCCCGTGGATGGTTTGGGCCTGCCGCCGTGTAGTCGCCCACCCCAGACGTCGCGGCTCATCGCTGCCGATGGATCGCCTCGGTAGGCCGTGAGCTACGTCAGGGGTCGTCGTTGGGCGTTTTCAATCGGCGTTCCTCGTTCCAGCAAGACGGCGTAGGGGGCGAGCGCTCCTGGCTTTCGACGTTACCGCCGGCCCTGGCGAGCGAGCTGAACCACGACCCGCCGCCCTCGTTGCTTGACACGTCTCCTCGGCCCCCTTACGACGCCGAGGAATACGCTTCTCCCCTGCAGGAGGAATCCGATGAACCTCGAGCTGGGCCGTGCGTGGTCGATCCTCATGCAGACCAAGGCGTATCTCGTCTATCGCGCCGCGATCTACGGCGCGCTGGCCGTGGGGGCGCTGCTCTACCTGGCGTTCCTCGGGATCATCGGCGCGATCTTCGGGGGCGGCGCCGCCCTGATCGTGTTCGTGATCACGCTCGTCGGTGGCGGCGTGATGGGACTGGGCCGGCTGCTCGGAGACTACGTGCTCTACATGCTCAAAGCCGGGCACGTGGCGCTGATCACCGAGATCATCGAGAAGGGTGCCTTGCCCGCCGGCGTTTCCCAGACCGCCTGGGCGAAGGAGCGGGTGCTCGGGCTGGTCAAGGAAGCCAGCGTGCTGTCGCTCCTCGACCAGCTCGTGAAGGGGATCATCCGCTACATCAACCGCGAGATCCTGGGCTTCTCGCAGATCCTGCCCATCCCGGGCCTCGAAGGCGCCGCGAACGCGGCGGGAAAGATCGTGCAGTTGAGCCTCACCTACGTCGACGAGACCATGCTGGCGTATGCATTGCGCACCCACGCCGCCAACGTCTTCGAATCGTCGAAGCGCGGGATCGTCCTCTACTGCCAGTGCTGGAAGGGGCTGCTCAAGAACGCGGTGGCGCTCGCCGTCGCCGGCTACGTGCTGACCGCGTTGCTGTTCGCGGTGTTCGCCGTGCCGCTCGGCGCCGTGGCGCTGCTGGTTCCCGCCAAATGGGCAACGTTCCGGATGGGGCTCTTCCTGACCGCGCTGGTGCTGGCCGGCTCGATCAAGCTGGTGCTCTACGACCCGTTCGCGTGCACCGCGACCATCCTCACCTTTTTCACCGAGAGCAAGGGCTTGGAGCCGAGCCCCGAGTGGGAATCGCGCCTCGACGCCGCGAGCGAGCTCTTCCGCGAGCTCAAGACGAAGGCTGCCGGGTTCGCCGAAGATCTTGCACGCCAAGCGGCGCCGCCCACGACTCAGCCTCCTTCAGCGACCGCCGCCTGAGCCGACGTCGCGGACGTCGTGCCGCGCCGTGTTCGAAGGAGTCCGCCAGCAAGGTCAACCGAGCTCAGTGCGAAACCGACCACTTCGACGTGTCGCCGGATTCGAAACCGTCGGCGAACACACGACTCTCGACGAACCACGGCCGCGAAGCCGGTGAAGCGAGCAGCACGTCGAGCAGCATGGTCCCGACCTTCTGCACCGCCGCCTGGGCGGGGTGAACCCCGTCGCTCGCGAAATCGCTGCACACCCACGTGAGGCCGTCCGTGCGAGGGACGAGGCCGTCGGCCCAGAGGTAGGGGCCCCACGCGAGCCAAGGCGCCACCGTCGTGTAGTCGAGGTCACCGGCGCGTGGGTCGACCTGCGTCCCCCCGCTCGCCATCTGCGCGATCTGCGCCTCGATCAGCCATTTCACCGCGAAGCCCGACTCGTACGCGTAGGGCTCCGGGTTGAGCGTCGCGGTCGAGTAGCCCGCGTAGATGCGGCTCGACAGGAATGCGACCCGGAGGTTGGGATACCGGACCTCGAGCGCGCGCACGATCTGGCCGAGGTAGCTCTCGAGCGCGTAGGCATCGGCGTTGCCGGCAGGAAGCGAGCTGGTCGGATCGATGTCCGCCTCCTTGATCCAAGCGGCTTGCACCTGCGCCTCGCTCAGGCCGGCGGGCGTGAGCAGCTGATCGCGGATCCGGTCGTAGTTGGACGAGTCCGACGAGGCCCAGGTCGCCGCGTCTTGCCCGGCGGCGGCGCCGTTCACGATCGCGGGCGTGGTGTGGTTCACCGACGAGCTGGCCGCTGCCTGGGCCATGAAGCTCTCGGGCGTGCAGCCGGTCGTTCCACCGCTTTCTCGACAGAACTCGTCGGTCGTGTTCGACATGCCGATCGAGAGCAGCACGATGCGACCTGCGTCACCCGGCACTCCCGCGAGATCGAGAGGGACGACGGCGCTCGCGGCGGCGGCGCCCGCGGCTGCATGCGCAGCGGGAACGAGGTTGCTTCCTCCGGGGTAGAGGCCGCCTTGGAACTGGCCGGCGTAGAGCCCGGCTCCGAGGTCGTCGAGTGGTGTCGAGCCGATCGAGGTACGGCTGCAGTCCAAAGCCCACGACGGCGCCTCGGCGCCGAGCAGGGCGAGCAGGGCCACGAAACCGAGCCGCGGCACGACCGCTCGGTGCGAACCCACTCGAGCGCCGCTCACGGCCATCACGCAGTCCTCCCGTGCGGGCGACGATCGACGGCGATTCTACACACGCCGAGCCGGGGAAGGGCGGGGATCTTGCCCGAGCGCTCGGCCTAGCCTGCCACCGCCTGTGCTGTACGGCGGCTCGTGTCGTTGTCGGGACGACTTGGCGGAGTGCCTCGTCCATCGGGGAGCGTAGCTCCTCGCGATCAACCCCAGGTCATTCCCGTTCCCGGTTCCCTCTGCTCTACTGAACACGCAGCGGAGATCCTCTCTGATGCGATCGGTCGCGCGTTCGGGAGAGGGCCACGCGTGACGACGAATGATCGCCCACGTAGACGATCGGCACGATCATGAGCGGCGCTCCAACGGACGTCGCCTCGAGGCTGGAGATGGCCTTGCGTGGCGCGCTGAGCGCCTGCGTGTTGTTCATGCTCGGTTCGGGCGTCCTCACGCTCGTAACGGGCGCTCGCGGTCCC
The DNA here is from genome assembly GCA_964650975.1 of uncultured bacterium. Taxonomy (GTDB): domain Bacteria; phylum JADJOY01; class JADJOY01; order JADJOY01; family JADJOY01; genus CAZYWA01. The sequence continues at coordinate 2,267 of CAZYWA010000053.1, read as the reverse complement.
GGGCTGCAGTGGGTGCAGTATGCGCACGGCCTGATGGGCGTCATAACGGCGCCGCTCTTGATCGTGTACGTCGTCGTCCATGTGTCCCAGATCCTGCGCAACCCGGCTCGGGTGGCATGGCGAGCGGCGCTCGCCGCGACGGCCGTTTTCCTGTTCATCGTGATGGGGCCGCGAATCGGCCTGGAGGGCAACGAGCGACTCAGCCGGGTCCTCTCGCTCTTCGTCCTCGTGATCGTCCTCAGGTTGTCGTGGATCCTGGTGAAGGTATTGAGAGAGCGACGCTCGCCCTGGGCCGTGGGCTCGTTGTTTTTCATGTGCTCCGTGCTCGCGGTCCTGAGTGGGATCCTGGTGATTCCGGGCGGCAGCTCCGCGCGGGGTTTCTACCGCGTCCACGTCGCGAGCATCCCCTTCGCGGTGGGCGCCGGCATCGCGCACGTACTCCTGTCGCGCCGATCCGCGGCGCGAGGGGCCTTTCCATGGGCCGCCCCGCTGCGGCGGATCACCCTGCCGTCTTTCGTCGTCGTCAGCGGGATCGTCGCCACGCTCGCGGTGGTGGTGCAGCTCTCGGCGCGGGTTCCCGACGTCGCCGAGCGGGCCATCTCCGCCACGGACGAGGGTTTCCTGGAAGTCTCGTCCGAGGTCTGCAAAACCTGCCACCTGACCGCCGTCCGGACCTGGGAGCAATCCGCGCATGCCAGGGCCGCCTCGAATCCCGTCTTCATAGCCCTGCTCCGCAGCGCCATGGCCGAGGGCCGTGGGACCGAAGCACGACGGTGTCTCATGTGTCACGCGCCGCATGCGGCCGATCCGACACGTTTCTCCGCGGATGAAGTGGTCGCGAGCGAAGGCTTCCAGGCGGGAGTCCATTGCGTCTCTTGCCACCGCATGGCCGATCCGCCTGGACTGCGGGACGGCGCCGCCGAGTTCAAACCGTTCGCGAACGAGCCGGCGACTTTTCTGGTCGAGCGGTCCGGCGGGATCTCCCGCTGGCTGAGGTCGCAGCGCTACGCTGCCGTGAGTACGGTCGAAGCCCGAATGGGTCGGCACCTGACCCAGTGGCGTGCCCCCGGCCGGCCCCTGGGCTGCCGTCCGTGTCACATCCAGAGCCTCGAGCCGATGACGCACGGCCGTCTCACCCAGGTTCTCCAGGATCAGTACGAATCCTGGAAGGAGTCGCCGGCCGCAACCAGCGGTCGCGACTGCACGCGCTGCCACATGCGACTGGTCTATGGACGGGAGGGCTACGTGGTGACCGATCATCGCTTCGCCGCCGCGAGCACGTATGTGGGTCGCGTCGCTGGCGGCGAGGCTGGCGAGCGGGCGACGATCGGGTTCCTCGAGGCTCGATGGGTTCCGCCGGAGGGGTCCGTTTCTCTCGAAAGCGCCGGAGTTTCCGACGTGGACCAGCTCACTCACGGTTACATTGCGGCGCCCGTCGATTCTTCGGGTGCAACCGAGCCGGTGCGGCTGCTCGAGATGAACGTCCGTCTCGTCCAGGATTCGGCCCGAAGCTGGCTGCGCGTCGAGACCTGGAACACCGGTGCGATCGGACATTCGTTTCCGAATGGGCCGACGGATTTGATCGAGGTCTGGCTATCCATCCGTGCGACGGATATGGCGGGCGTCGTGCTCGTCGACCAGGGGAGCGACGGGCCGCAGGGAGCCATTCGCCTGGGTCATCGACTGCTCGATGCTCGGGGCGAAATCGTTCGGGATCATCGCCTGTGGGAAGTCGCGCAGGTCGTGGACCTGGGTCGTATTCCGCCCGAGGGGACGCATACGGTCGACGTTCCTCTGTCGTCGTCGCCCTCGGGCGCCGTCGAGGTGGAGGCTCGCTGGAATTATCGACGCCTCGATCCCGCTCAAGTGGAGCGTCTCGTCGGCTCGGTGGCCGAGGGGCTTCCGATCCTCACGGTGGCGGCTTTCCGGGGCTCGGTTGGCTGAACGGTCCATCCGGACGGAAACCCGGCTAGGTGGCCGATAACCGGACAACCTCGACGATCTCGCGCGGACGAGCGCTGGCAGGCACAACGATGACCGACATGGATGATGTGAAAATCGCGAGCGGCGCGAGCCGCACATTTTCATGCTGGCGCGGCAAGCTCCCGCTCAGCCTCGGCGTCGTCCCGCTGGTACTTTTGGCGCTGATGGGATGTACGTCGGAAATCGCACCGATCACCGCGCCCGCTCTGGAATTCAATTCCTCTTTGGCTGCGACGATCCCGGGACGCTTTGCACTCACCCTCGATCCCACCACGGTCGCGATC
>CAZYWA010000052.1:0-23681 GCA_964650975.1 uncultured bacterium | reverse complement strand
AGTGGCGGCTGCGTCTCACGTACCTGACGGCACTTCAGCCGGTCGACCCGGCGCTCATCGCCAACGCGCAGCAGCCGGACTCCGATTGGCTGGAGGACCGGTTGCGGCTCGATCCGTCGATCGCCTGGAGAGCCGACCTGGGCCCGCTCGCGGTGGCGCGGCTGGTGGCCGAGGCGGACCTCGCGACGGGAGTGATCGGCGGCGACACTCCGCCCGAGCGCGCGATCCGTGACGACCACGTCGATGTCGCCCAGCTCCGCCACCTCTACGGCGAGGCGGCGCTCGGCACCGTGGTGGTGCGCGCGGGACGGCAGGGCAGCAAGTGGGGGCTCGGCATCGTGGCGAACGACGGCACCGGCGAGGCGCCGTTCGGCGACAAGCGCTACGGCGACATCGTCGATCGCGTCGCGGTGCGCTGGGCTCCGTCGGCCGATTCGCCACTCCATCCGCTGGTGCTCGCGGCGGCGGTCGATCGTCCGGTCGAAGACGACCTCACGCGCCATGGCTGGCAGGATCACGCCTGGAACTACATCATCTCCGCGCTCTTCGCGGGCCGCGCCCCCGGCCAGGACGGCGCGATCGTCGGTCTTTACGACGTGTTTCGCGAGCAGCGAAACCAGCGCGACACCAACACCCGCATCGATCTGGTCGACGTCTATCTGAGCCTGCACGCGGGCTCGTGGATGCTCGACGGCGAGGGTGTGGTCGCCGCGGGCAACACCCAGCTCGTGGCGACGCCCGCCAGCCCCAAGCAGGCCGACGTGCTGGAGAGCGGCGCGGCGCTCTCGGGCGGCTGGTCGAGCGACGAGCTCGATCTCTTGCTCGACGGCGGCTACGCGTCGGGCGACGGCAACCCGTTCGACGACCGGGTGCGCGGCTTCACGTTCGATCCCGACTTCAACGTCGGGCTCATCATGTTCGAGGAGTACCTCGCGGCGCTCACCGCGGCGAGCAAGTTCAACCTCGGCGATCCGGCGCTGGTGGGCAGCCCCACGCCGGGCGCCTATCTGGTCGAGACGCGCGGCGGCGTCACCAACGCCGTGTACTTGAATCCGCGCGTCACCTGGCGCGCGGCGCGCGACGAGGGCTGGGAAGCGAAGCTCGGATTCCTGTGGGCGCAGACGCTCGAGGACGTCGTCGATCCGTTCGAGAGCTTCGTGGCCGGGGGCACGCCGCGGAATTACGTGGGCGGAGCGCCGGGAAAGCACGACCTGGGCTACGAGATCGACGGCGGGCTCGGCTACCGGATCCGCGACGACATGCTGCACCTGTTCGTCGGAGCCGAGGCTGGTGGCTACTGGCCGGGCGCGGCGTTCCGCGACTCGGCGGGCACCAATCCGGATGCGATCGCGCTCGTTCAGGGTCGAATCACGGCGAGCTGGTGATCGTCATGGTGGGTTCGGCCGATCCAACGCTCGCGCGCGAGGGACCGCGCGCGCTCCACACGGCGAGGAATCGCTCCGCCTGGAGGCCCACCGGTCCCTCGGTGGGCAGCGTCTCGATCGCGCTGCTGGTGGTCCTCGCGGCCGCCTGCGGCAGCGACAACCGTCCCGCCGGCCTCAAGGCGACGCCTCCCGGCGCCGGCCCGGAGATCGTGTGGGACCTCTACGCGAAGCCGGTCGCCGAAGTGCCGTTTCCCAACGACATCGCCACGGTCTTCGACGAGCGGAGCCCCACCCACCTGCGCGTCAATCTGAGCCAGGAAGCTCCCACCGCGCTCGAGCGCGGCATCCGCCGTCACATCGACGAGCTCGACGGCTTCGGCACCTTCGCGCCGATCACACTGCGTTTCGACGCTCCGCTCGATCTTTCCACTGCGACGCAGGCCAACATCTGGCTGGTGAACGTCGACCCGGCGTCGCGCGCCTACGGTCAGGCGATGCCGCTCGACCTGGGCGGCGGCAGCTTCCCGGTGCGCGACGATCCCAGCCATTTCTTCCCGTTCGATCCCGACCGGAACCTCTCCGGCTACGTCTTTCCGCCCGACAACGTCGCGGACCGAAACGGCGACGGCACCAGCGAATGGGTGGACTTCTACGAAGTCGCCACCGACACACTGATCGTGCGGCCGCTCTTCCCGCTCGAACAGCGCAGCCATTACGCGGTGGTGCTCACCGACGGATTGCGCGGCAAGAACGGCCAGCCGATCCGCTCGCCGTTCGCGTCCGTCCACCACCTCGACCAGACCGACGACCTGGCCGCCGCGCTACCCGTTCTCGATCGCCTCGGCGTGCCCCTCGCGCACTGGGCCTTCGCGTGGACGTTCACCACGCAGTCGGTGACCAGCCTGCTCGAGACCGCGCGCCGCGGCCTCGACGGTGAAGGACCGCTGGCGCGGATCGCCAAGGACTACCCACCCAAGATCGACCTGATCGAGAACCTCGACATCACCACCGACGGCGACGGCTCGCTCAAGCTGCTCGGCATCCCCAAGGATCCGGCCGACAACAAGTACATCCTGCAATCGGAGTTCTTGTCGCCGATCTTGTCCGCCGCCGAGAACTTCTCGCCTCCTGGAACGTTTCCGAATTTCGGCGTCGACGGCGTCGACTACTTCGTGTTCGGCAGCTTCCTTTCGCCGAGCTTCATCAAGACGCCCGACAACGTCATGGACGTGAATCCGGATACCGGCGAGGGCACCATCAAGCCCGACCGCGTGACCTTCATGCTGTCGATCCCGCGCGAGACCAAGGACCACCATCCGCCGTTCCCGGTGCTCATCTACGCGCATGGCTCGAACACCTCGCGGCTCGAGAGCGTCGGCTTCGCGAACACCATGAGCCGCTTCGGGATCGCGGTCGCGGCCATCGACGCGGTCGGCCACGGTCCGTTCGACGCCATCGCCGACGCCCGCAAGGACCTCGCCTCGGAGGCCGCCGGTCTGCCGATCCCGCCGCAGGTGATCGTGAACCTGCTGGGCGTGCTCACCGGGATCGATCTCGGTCCGGTGACCAACCTCCAGGATGCGGTGGACAAGCTCTTCAACGTGGGCGTGATCAAGGCGATCGGCGTCACGGGCCGCGCGGTGGACGTGGACGGCGACGGCATCACCGATTCGGGCGCCGCGTTCTTCCGCGCCAACGCGTTCCAGACTCGCGACACCACCCGTCAGACGGTGATCGACACGATGCAGTTCATCCGGGTGCTCGAGCATCTGGGCGAGCGCTCGCAGTTCGACCTGAACGGCGACGGCGTGAACGAGCTCGACGGCGACTTCAACGGCGACGGCCGCATCGATCTGGGCGGCCCGGGCGCCACGTTCGCCATGTCGGGCACGTCGCTGGGCGGAATCCTCACCAACATCACCACCGCGGTCGAGCCCAAGATCGTGGCCGGCGCGCCGGTGGTGCCGGGCGGCGGTTTCGCCGACCTGATCCTGCGCTCGCGGCTGCGTTTCGTGACCCAGGACATCTTCCTGCAGGTGATCGGCCCGGTGGTGGTCGGTTGTCCGATCGACGGCGGCCAGTTCGCGATCACCCTCAACAACGACACCGCGCAACAAGCCGGCGACGAGGGTTGCGACCCGACGGTGATCCCCAAGGTCACTCTCGCGACACTGCCGGCGAAACCGGGCGCCGTGGTGACCGTGAAGAACCGCGCGAACGGCGAGGAGCGAAGCGGCACCGCCGAGAGCTCGGGCGGATTCGCGGTGGGAATCCCGGCGGACGTGGGCGACGCGCTCGACGTGACGCTGGTGGGTAGCGACGGCGTGCCGGTCACGGCGTCGATCACGTCGAGTCACGAGGGGCTGGGCTTCCGCCGCAACACGCCCGACGTGCGGCGTTTCATCGGCCTCGCGCAGATGGTCTTCGAGGCCGGCGACCCCATCAATTACGCGCCGCATCTCTTCCAGGACCCGCTGCCGGGAGTGCAAGCGAAGCCCATGCTCCAAACCAGCGATCCCGGCGATTTCACGGTTCCGTTCAACACCCACATCGCGCTGGCGCGCGCCGCCGGCTACTTCGGCGATCAAGCGAACGCGCTGCGCATCAACGACATCCTGATTTCCCACGACGTGATGCTGCCCACCGGCGAGATCGCGTACGACGACCGCTGGGACATCGACGACCTCGATCACAACAACGGCGGGATCGGGCCGTTGCCGCCGATCCCGGTGCCGGGTGGCGTGGCCGCGGTGCGCTTCCCGCGCGGCATCAAGCACGAGTTCATCGGCTTCTCGACGCCCGACGCGCCCATCGACTGGGCGGTGTGGTCACAGAACCAGATCGGCTTGTTCGTGTCGTCGGCGGGAAAGACCCTCACCGACGACCTCTGCCTGCAAGACTCGTCCTGCCCGTTCGTCCCACCGATTCCCTGAGCAGGTTCCTGCGACCCCGGCGATGGATCGCTCGCGCGCGATGGATCGCGCGCGCTCCAGCCGCTCGCTCCCGGCTGGAGGCCCACCGGTCCCTCGGTGGGCAGCGCAGAAACGTGCCGAGGGAGCCGCTGGTCACCCGTCGAGCGCGGCCGTGAAGTCTGCCAGCAAATCCCGCCAGTCCTCGATTCCCACCGAGATCCGCACCAGCGAATCGGTGATGCCGGCGTGGCGGCGCTCCTGCACCGAGAGCTCCGAGTGGGTGGTGGTCGCCGGATGGCACGTGAGCGTCTCCACGCCGCCCAGGCTCACCGCGTTGCGGGCGATCCGGAGGCGCCGCAGGAAATCGAACGCGTCTTCCTTGCCGCCGTCGATCTCGAACGAGAACACGCCGCCGGGAAATCCGCACTGCGCGTTGCGGATGCGGATTTGTTCGGCGTCGCGGAAGAGCGACGGATAGAACATGGTGCGGACGCGGCGGTGGCGCGCGAGCGCCTCGGCGATGCGCTGCGCGTTCTTGCTCTGCCGGTTCATGCGCAGCTCGACGGTGGGCAGCCGGCTGTCGAGGATCCAGCATTCGTCGGGCTGCAGGATGTTGCCGAGAAGGGCCCGCAGACCGCGCAGCCGGTCGATGCGCTCCGGGTCGGTCCCCAGGATCACTCCGCCCAGCATGTCGCTGTGGCCTGCGAGGTACTTGGTGGCGGAATAGACGGCGAGATCGGCGCCGAGAGCGAGCGGGTGCTGGAACGTGGGGCCGAGGAAGGTGTTGTCGACCGCGACCGGCGGTCGGTCGCGGCGCCGGCCCGCGGCCTCCACGGCCGCCGCGATGTCGGTCATCCGCAGGGTGGGGTTGGCGGGAGTCTCGATGAGCACCAGGCGCACGCGCGGCGTCTTGGCGATCGCCGTCCGCAACCCCTTGGTGTCACCGGCGGCCACCGCGATACCACGCAGGCCCAGCGGCTCGAGGACCTGATGGATGAGGTGCTGCGTCCCGCCGTAAAGCGGCGTTGTATAGACGAAGCTCGTGCCCGGATCGCACGCGGCGAGGAACAGCGTCGAGATCGCCGCCATCCCCGAGTTGAACACCACGGCGTCCACGGCGCCGCTCTCGAGCGGTACCACCTGCTTCTCGAGGATCTCCGCGTTGGGATGCGAGAGCCGCGAGTAGATGAGGTCGACCGTCTCGCCTTCGGCCGGCTTGCCGCGTCCCAGCGCGATCGCGAACGCCCGCTCCGCCGCTTCCGGGCTCGAGAACACGTACGTCGACGAGCGAAACACCGCGGGCCGCGCCGAGCCGACCGAGAGGCTCGGGTCGAAGCCGGCGGTGAGCACCGCGGTGGACCGGCGAACGTGGTACGGGGCCGAGCTGCGTCTGCGTCGCGGCATGGAACCCTCCCGGTGCGAAGCGTACCCTGGCTAGGGCTCAACCTAACCACGCACGCGTTATCGTCCCGGCGATGACCTTCCCGTTTTCGGCTTCGGACCGACTCGACCTGACGCGCGGCCAGGCGCACGGTCTCACGGCCGCGCAGATCGAGGCCGCGCTGGTGCACCGGCTGCTGGAACGTAGCCGGCGGTCGGTTCGCAGGGAGACCCCGTTCGTGCGGTTCAGCGCGCCGGTTCTCGACGTGATGCCCTGGGTGACCCGCTACTCCGTCGAGCTGGCTCGCCCCATCACGTTCGTCACGTCGGGTGAGTTCCTGGTGCGCGAGACGCGGCGCGGTCTCGCGAACACGTATCGGGCGGACGTCACGGCGTGCGTGTTGCTCGCGTGGCTCGCCTCGCTGGCCGGGTTCGTGATCGCGGTCAGCCAGGAGCAGGGCGTCGCCACGTGGGCCACCGGATCAGAGCTGTTTGGCGCCGCCGTGCTGGTGGGTGCACTGGCGACCCTCTTCGTCTTCCTGGTTGCCCGCACTGAGACCGCCGGCTTCTTGCGGGAGGTCTTCCGCGACGCCTGGCGATACCAGCTCCCGCGCTCGCATGGAACTGCAGGCCTGCGGCCTTTCGACGCCTCATAAGAGCGAGAGTGGGCCGTTTTCTCCGCATTTCGATTCGGAAATCTGCGGCCGCCACGGCGAGCACGATGAGCCCTGGTCGCGACGCAAACACGAAGCCGGACATGACGTTCACGGCATCGCCGTCATACTGCGTCGGCTGGTGGCAGTCGAGTAAGATGCGGACATGAATTGGGATGGTTTGCCGGGTGCGGACCTGATCGAGGCGGGGCTCGTGGATCTGGCGGAGCGGCGCGAAACGGACGCGGCTCTGCTCGTTTCGATCGGACGCCCCCGTCTTCGTGGTCTTGGTATCGACGTCCCGGATCCGTTGCCGCTCGATCGCTCGCCCGAGCACCAGCTCTACTTGCGGCTCGCCCGATCCGGTTCCGACAGCGCGCATTCGCGCTACAACGCGCTCGTCCGGCGCCTGGTCAGCTTCGAGCGGGCTGCGGGATGCGTGAGATAGCCGATCGCGAGCGGATCGAGCGCCTGATCGGCGCCCTCGAGCGCGTCGGCGCGACCCGGCCCACTCGGGTCTATTTGACGGGTGGGGCGACCGCCGTGTTGCTGGGCTGGCGTGACAGCACCATCGACGTCGACCTGAAGCTCGTGCCGGAGCAGGACGCGATCCTTCGCGCGATTCCCCGGCTCAAGGACGAGCTTCACGTCAACGTGGAGCTGGTCTGTCCCGCAGACTTCATCCCCGAGCTTCCCGGGTGGGAATCACGAAGCCGGTTCGTCCACCAGGAGGGACAGCTCTCGACCCATCACTACGATCTCTATGCGCAGGCTCTCGCGAAGCTGGAGCGCGGCCACGCTCAGGACCACGCCGACGTCGGTGCCATGCTGGAACGTGGGCTCATCGAGCCGGCTCGGCTCCGGGAGCTGTTCGGGGAAATCGAGCCACAGCTCTACCGGTACCCGGCGGTCGACCCGAGCACGTTTCGGCGTGCCGTAGAGGCGTTTGTCGAGGCCCTTCCCCCGGCGTCGCCCTGAAGGCGCGTTGTCGACCAGGGCTCGCCTCCGCCAGCTCGCGGGGAGCTCGCCGCGCTCGTCCTCGAACTTGCGGAGCTCGACCATGCGGTCGAGCTCGGATCGTCGCAGCCGTCGGGTTCCGGTGCAGCGCCGCGGCTGCGAGGGAAGGACGGCAGCCCTCCGATCGAGGCTCGGCGGGTGCGAAACCGGCGGCACGCTTGCGCTCGCGCCGGGAATGGTTACGTCTGCCGTCAGGCCTTTCATTCACGATCGGGAGGACTCGATGAGACGCGCCCGGCAGGAGCACACGCGGCTGCGAGCGATCGCGGCCGAAGCGCCCGAAGAGGTGTTCGGCTCGGCGGCCTCGGTGCCGGCGCCCGCGTCGCCGGCCTCCGACGGCGAGCTGCTCGACGCCTACTCGCGCGCAGTGATGCGCGCGGTCGAGCGCGTGGCGCCCGCGGTCGTCAAGATCGACGTGCTGTCGCGGAAGCCCGAGGAAACGCGCCGCGAGCCGCGGGTGCGCGGCAGCGGCTCGGGGTTCGTGTTCACGCCCGACGGCTTCATCCTCACCAACAGCCACGTGGTGCATCGCGCCGCGGCACTCGAGGTGAGCTTCGCCGACGGGCGCCGTCTCGCGGCCCAGCCGGTGGGGGAGGATCCGGACACCGATCTCGCGGTGATTCGCATCCAGGCGCCCGATCTGATCGCGGCGCCGCTCGGCGACTCGGCGGCGGTGCGGCCCGGCCAGCTGGCGATCGCGATCGGCAATCCGTACGGCTTCGATTGCACGGTGACCGCAGGTGTCGTGAGCGCCCTCGGTCGCAGCTTGCGCTCGCGCTCGGGACGCACCATCGACAACGTCATCCAGACCGACGCGGCGCTCAACCCGGGCAACTCGGGCGGACCGCTGGTGAGCTCGGCGGGCGAGGTGATCGGCGTCAACACCGCGGTGATCTTCCCCGCGCAAGGTCTGTGCTTCGCGATCGGCGCCAGCACCGTGAAGCTGGTCGCAGGCCGGTTGATCAAGGACGGCCGGGTGCGGCGCGGCGTTCTCGGAGTCGGCGGGCAAACGGTTCCGCTTCACCCGCGGCTGGTGCGCCACTTCGGGCTGCCGTTCGCGACGGCCGTGAGCGTCATGAGCCTCGAGAAGGAAGGCCGCGCTTCGCAAGCGGGCGTGCGCGCCGGTGACGCGATCGTGGCGCTCGACGAGAAGCCCACGCCCGGAATCGAGACGCTGCAGCGGATCCTGATGGAAACCGAGCCGGGATCGCTGGTGGCGCTCACGCTGATCCGCGGCACGGAGAAGCTCTCGGTGCGCGTGGTCACGGGCGGGTGAACGCGGCCCACCGAGGGACCGGTGGGCCTCCACGGGAACCGCGACCGACCGCGCTGGCGCGCGCGTCGTGCCTTCCCGCGTGCGTTGCGGCAGTGGGTCGTTCGCAGAAGCACCGCGCCGCAGGCGCGCGGCGAGCGCCGCGAGCCGACTCGGGGGTGGGGCCCCGAAAAAATCGCACTTTTTTCGGGGCGGGGGGCTTGAAAAGCCCCCCGGGAAAACAGAGAGCCCGCCCCCGGGGTCTTGCCCGGGGGCGGGCTCGAAACAGACCGGCTGCCGATCGGCCGGTCGTGAGTGGCGGGTGATTCAGGCCCCGCCTGCCTTCTGATCTGAGCGTACGCTCCCGATCAGGAAACCGCCACCTGGATCTTGCGCGGCTTCACTTCCTCGCGCTTGGGCAGCGTCAGGTGCAGGACGCCGTCCTTGTAGCTGGCGTCGATCTTCTCGCGATTGACGGTCTGCGGCAGCGTGAAGCGGCGCTCGAAGCTACCGAAGAGACGCTCGGTGCGATGGAACCCTCCGTTCGCCTCCACCTTGCGCTCGATCTTGCGCTCGCCCTTGAGGGTCAGCACGTCGTCCTCGACGCTGATCTCGACGCTCGCCGGATCCATGCCCGGCAGATCCGCGTCGAGCCGGACCGCGTCCTTGTCCTCGTGGATGTCGACGCGCGGGGTCCAGCCCTCGCGAGCCTCCGCGGCGTCGCCGCGGAACGGCCAACCGCGGAACACTTCCTCGGCCAGCGTGAAGGGGTCACTGAGCGGTGCGTATCGAACCAATGCCATGGTCGTTCCTCCCGTTGAATTGTCGTTTTTCCCCGGGTTCCGCCGCCTTTCGCGACGTCCCGTGAGGTAGGCCGAACGTAAGTACCCGCGCCCGCGTGTCAACCCCGCGCCGCTGGGTTTGCGCCGCGCAACCGTCCCAGGCACGGGACGATCGGCCGCGCGGCGCACCGCCGCGAGACACCGGTCATCAGAGTGCCGCCCCGCCGGACCGCTTCCGCCGTGCTGCTTGACGTGCGGAAAAACCCACTGCTACATCGCGGCTTGCGCCGGTCTCCGGCGCACGTCTCGCGGTCACCGAGCAACGCGCCGCCCGAGCGGCACGCGTCCTGCTCAGCGGAGGAACGACATGGCGGGCTCCACACACGGCCTCCAGCAGCGGTTGCTCGGCCTCGGCACCGAGAAGCTCCAGGAGCTGATGGGCGAGATGATGAAGAACGAGCACTTCCAGCAGGCCCTCGGGAAGGCGATGACGCGCGCCTTCTCGGCCAAGAGCCAGCTCGACAAGAACATGGAGTTCGTGCTCGGTCTCTTCAGCATGCCGTCGCGCGCCGACCTGCGGCGTCTCGAGGACAAGCTCGAGTCGCTGGCCGGGAAGGTCGCGGCGCTCACCAGCCGCATGGACTCGCTCACCGCGGAACGTGCTCCCGCGGCGGCGCGGCCACCCGCCCAACGCGCCCGATCCGCGAAACCGCGCAAGCCGGCTCGCTGAGCTTCGCCGCGGCCAAGCGGCCGCCCGAAGCAACGCAAGCGGCGCTGCACGCGCGGGTGGGTGCCGGGGAGAAACCATGCACCCACTCGAATCGACGTCTCCTCTCGCCGCCTCTTCTCCCTGCAACGAGGGCGACCCCTGGGTGGTCGCCGACGCGGCCCATCCCGATCCCGCCGGCGGCGACCCGCTGGCTCGGCTGATCGGCGAGTCGCACGCCGCGGCGCTCCTCAGACAACGCGTCGTGCGCGCCGCCGGCACGCGCGCGAACGTGCTCATCCAGGGCGAAAGCGGCACCGGGAAGGAACTGGTGGCGCGCGCCATCCATGCGCTCTCCGATCGCGCCGGCCGGCCGCTGGTCGTGATCCAGTGCGGCACCATCCCCGACGCCATCGCCGCGAGCGAGCTCTTCGGCCACGAGCGCGGCGCCTTCACCGACGCGCGGGCACCGCGCCGCGGCCGCTTCGAGGCCGCGCACAAGGGCACGCTCTTCCTCGACGAGGTGGGCGATCTCTCGCCGCACGTTCAGGTGCACATCCTGCGCACCATCCAGTTCGGCGAGATCTCGCGGGTGGGCTCGGACCTCACCAGCCACGTGGACGTGCGGATCATCGCGGCCACCCACCGGCCGCTCGAGGCGATGGCCGCCGACGGCCGTTTCCGCCACGACCTCTACTGGCGGTTGAACGAGCTGCCGATCCGGGTGCCGCCGCTCCGCGATCGTCCCGAGGACGTGCCCGGGCTGGCGCTCCGGTTCCTGGAGCGCGCCAACGCCAGCGAGCGCCGTGCGGTCGCGGGATTTTCCGATCGCGCGATGGCGGCGCTGGTCGAGCATCCGTGGCCGGGGAACGTCCGCGAGCTCGAGCACCGGGTGCGCCGCGCGGTGATCGAGGCCGCGAACGACGAGCTGCTCGAGCCTCCCGCGTTCGATCTCGGGCCGCCCGAGCCTGCTTCCGGGGCGCCCCGACTCGGCGCCCTGCTCGACGAGACCGAGGCCGGGCTGGTGACACGCGCGCTCGAGCTATGCGCCGGGAACCGCACCCGTGCGGCGCAGATTCTCGGCGTGTCCCGGCGCACGCTGCAGAAGAAGGTCGCGCGCTACCGGCTCAAGTAGCTGCTGAGGATCGCGCGATCGATCGCCGCGGACGCGAGGGACCGCGTCCCTCCGACTCCCGGCCCGGAGGGCTGCGGAGCACCGCGCCCGATCCCGCTGTGTCGGAGCGAACGCGGCCGTGCGTCCGACTCGTCGCGGTTTCCCGTCGGCGTTGACGAAAACGCGAGTGACCTCGCGCCCGCCCCACCGCACCGATCGCGGCACCGTCCTTGCCTCGTCACGCGCGCGCCTCGCGCGCGGGGAGGTCACATGACGACGATCGACAAGCACGTCCGGCACGTTCAGCGCTCGGCGGGATTCTCGCTGCCCGAGCTGCTCGCGGTGCTCGCGTTGGTGGGCGGTCTGTGGATGATGGGCAACCTCACGATGCTGCGCTCGCCGGAGAATCGCACGCGCGTCGCGGCGCACGAGCTGGCGCTCGCGTTCCGACTCGCGCGCCAGCGGGCCATATCCGTCAACCACGCGGTGTACGTGGATTTCGCGCCCCAGCCGCTGGTGCCGGCCGACGGTGTCTACACCGCGTTCGCCGATCTCGACGACGACCACGAGGAGGGCCCCGGCGAGCGCGACGCGTCCCAGCTCTTGCTCGATCAGGTGCGCTCCGGCCGCGTGGTGAAGGCGCTGCCACGCGGAGTGCATTTCGGAGCACCCGGCGTCGCCGAGGGACCGGGCGGCACCACCGTCTTCGCCGACGGCATGTCCTTCAGCGGCGGCCAGAACAAGGCCGGTTTCTTTCCGCGTGGAAACGCCAGCGCCGGCACGGTCTACCTGTGCGCCGGCGAGGACCCGCCCGCGGTGTGGGCGGTGCGCACCAACCTGCCCGGTACCATCGAGACCTGGTCCTACTCCGACGGCCGGTGGCGCCGCCGATCGTGATATGTCTCAAGGACCGTGGAACGAATCGCGCTCGACACCCGCCGCCGCCTCGACCGTCTGGTGATCACGGTCTCGACCGTCGGCGGCGCCTACGGCCTCGCGTTCGTGTGGTTTGCGATCGACCTCGAGCCGGTGCAGCAGCGCGCCGCGGCCGCGATCGCCGCGATGGTGGCCGTGGGCCTCGCGATCGTCGGCCTCGCGTATCACCGCGCCGCGTTCGGCGAGGCGCACCGGCGGCTCCTGGCGCTCGACTCGGACGATGCGCCTTCCTCGCCCGAAGCCGACGCGCGCGTGCTGCTGCGCGTGCAGCGCTACCCGCAGCGGCTCGCCACCCGTCTGTCGCTGATCGCGGTGCTGATCCTCGCCGCGAGCCTGGCGGCGGTGGGCCACCTGATCACGCCGTTCAGCCGCGTGCAGATCGCCGGCGTCGCCACCGCCGGCGCCTTCGTGACCTTCACGTTCGCCGTGATCTGCTACTTCCGGTGCCGCTGGATCATCGGACCCGCGCTGGCGGTGCTGGTGGAGCGGACCGGCCGGCTCGCGCACCGCGGACCGAGCGGCATCACGCTGCATCTCTGGCTCTTCTCGCTGGCGATCGCGATCGTGCCGCTGGTGTTCCTGGGCTTCGCCTTCACCAGCCAGTCGCTGCGCGCGATCGAGACCCAGCTCATGCTGCTGCGACAGGAGCGGTTGCGGGCGCTGGCGCTGCGCATCGAGAGCGAAGGCATGCCGGTGAGCCCGGCGAGCTTCGAGGAGAAGCTGCGTGCGTCGGTGGGAAACGACGGCGTGCTGCTCTTGGTGTGGGCGACCGGCGAGGTCATGTACCAGACCTCGCCCGGGCTGTTCCTCGATCCGGCCACGAACAAGCCTCGGCCCACCGCCTCGGGCGTCTACCGGCTCTCGGAGTCGAACCTGCCGGCGGCCTTGGTATCGCGCCTCTCGAGCGGCGAGGAGGGCTCCGCGGTCGACATCGTCGGGCAGCGGATGGTGGTGACCGAGCCGCTCGCCAAGCTGGCCCCCGACCCGGCTCACGCGCCGCGCCTCTGGTGGGTGTTCCGGCGGAGCGGAGGCGAGCTGGCGGGCGCGGTGCGGCTCTTGATCGAGCTCGGCATCCTGGTGCTGGTGCTGGTCGGCACCATGATCTTCATCTACGCGCAGACGCTGCGCGGGCCGCTCCGGCGTCTCGAGGTGGCGAGCCAGCGGATCGCGCGCGGGGATCTCTCGCGCCCGGTGAGCGTCACCAGCGACGACGAGATCGGCGACCTGGCGCTCAGCTTCCGCCACATGCACGAGAACCTGGTGCGGCTCATCGGCCGGGTGAGCGAGGCAGCGTTCCGAGTGGCCGAGGTCGCGCGCCAGCTCGCCGAGCCGGCGCGCGGCATCGAGGACACGTCGCGCACCCAGGCGCGCTCCGTGGAGGACACTGCGGCGTCGATCGCCAACATGAGCGCCTCGATCAGCGGCATCCTCGCGAGCATCGAGGCGCTCCGCGAGGCGGCGGGTGAGACGGGCGCCTCGATCGAGACCCTGGGCCGTGCGGTGCACGCCGTCGACGGCCACATGGAGATGCTGGGCCGCTCGGTGGAGAGCACGGCGTCGTCGATCGGACACATGGCCACGTCGATCCGCCAGATCGCCGCGGGAAGTGCCCAGCTTTCCGGCGATTCGGACACCACCGCGGGCGCCATGGAGGCGATCGACCAGTCGCTCAAGCAGATCCGCGAGCGCGCCGACCGCACCCTCGGTCTCGCCGAGCACGTGATCCACGACGCCAGCGACGCCCGCTCCGCCGTGGAGCGCGCCACCAGCGCCATCGACCACATCGTCCAGACCTCCACCGCCGGACGCTCGGCGATGGACGCGCTCCAGCACCACCTGGAGGAGATCGACCAGATCCTGCGCATCCAGCGCTCGATCACCGGCGGCACCAAGCTGCTGGCGCTCAACGCCACCATCATCGCGGCGCGCGCCGGCGAGGGCGCGGACGAGTTCGGCGTGGTCGCGAACGAGATCAAGGAGCTCTCGATCAAGAGCCGCGAGCGCGCCAAAGACGTCGAGCGGCTGGTCGAGGAGATCCGCACTGCGGGACGGCGCGCACAGGAGGCGGAGTCGGCGGGCCGAGCGAGCGTCGAGGAAGGCGAGCGCCGCTCCCGCGAGACCGGCGACTCGCTGCTCAAGATCGTCGACAGCGCGGTGCTCTCGACCGAGAGCGTCAAGGGGATCGCGCTCTCGACGCAGGAGCAGGCGCGCCAGAGCCAGTACGTGCGGCGCGCGATCCAGAAGGTGGCCACCGGCGTCGCCGAGATCAGCCGCGCCACCGAGGAGCAGCGCCGGGGCAGCGAGCTGATCCAGCGCGCCACCGACGAGGTGCGCGACTACGCGCAGCTGGTGAAGCGCTCGGCGCTCGACCAGCGCCACGGGATCGAGCAGGCGGCGCGCTACGTCGGGACGATCCGCGAAATGGTCGATGCCATCCGGCGCTCGACCGGCGAGCTGGATCGCGGCGGCTCGCGCGTGGTGCGCGCGGTCGAGACCATCCGCGAGGCCACCCGCGACACCGACGCGATGATCGGAGAGATGAACCTGCGGGTGCGCGCCCTCTTCGATCAAGCGGACGTGCTGCGCGCCGAGGTGCGCGGTTTCCGGCTCAGCGCCGACTCGCCACTGGGCGGCTCGACCACGGATCTCGCGCCTCGGGAGCCCAGCGCGCCGCCGGCGCGATCGTCTTGAGCGAGTGAGCGGGTTCGTCGATGCTGCGCGTTTCGATCATCGTTCCGGCGCTCGACGAAGAGCGTGAGATCGAAACCAGCCTGCGCAGCCTCCGGGAGCTCGCTCCTGCCGAGCTGCTGGTGGTCGACGGCGGCAGCAGCGACGCCACGGTGGCGATCGCGCGGCGCTTCGCCGATCACGTCGAGATCACGGCACGCGGGCGGGCCCGTCAGCTCAACGCCGGCGCCGCGCGCGCCACCGGTGACGTGCTGTGCTTCGTGCACGTGGACACACGGCTGCCGAACAGTGCGCTCGGCGCAGTCGAGCGAGCCCTCGGCGACGCCACCGTCGTGGGCGGAGCGTTCGGCATCGCGATCCGCGACCCGCGCCGCCGCTATCGCGTGATCGAGTGGGGCGCCAACCTGCGCGCTCGCCTCACCGCCCTGCCCTACGGCGATCAGGCGATGTTCGTGCGTCGCGAGGTGTTCGCGCGCCTCGGCGGCTTCCCGATCCTGCCGGTCCTCGAGGACGTCGGGTTCGCGCTCAGCATGCGCCGCGCGGGCCGCGTGGTGCTGATGGACGACCGCGTCGCCAACTCGCCGCGCCGCTGGGAGCGCGAAGGCCTCTTCTACGCGACCGTCCGCAACTGGGTGATCACGTTGCTCTACGCGGGCGGCGTCCCCGCCGAACGGCTGGCCCGCTGGTACCCGAACGTGCGGTGAGTGGGCAGGCAGAGCCACCGAGAGCCAATTCGATGCCGGATGCACGAGCGACCGTGTTCGACCTGATCGCCGGGAGGTGGCGGAGTCAGGCCATCCATACCGGCGTGAAGCTGGGCGTTTTCGACGCCCTGGCGAGCGACCCGATCTCCGCATCGACCGTCGCCGTGGAGTGCCACCTCCATCCGGAGATGACGTATCGGCTGCTGCGAGCACTGGCCTCGCTGGGGCTGATGGAGGAGCACCCGGACCGACGCTTCTCGCCGACCGAAGCAGGTCGGCTGCTCCGCCGCGATCATCCCGCGACGCTGCGCGACATCGTGCTGCTTCGCGAGGGTCCGGAGCACGTGGCGGTGTGGAAGCACTTGCCCGCGATCGTTCGCGACGGAGTGCAGAACGGCTTCGTGCGCGAGTTCGGGCGCACGGCCTTCGAGCACGCGAACCGCGAGCCGGCCTACGGCGACGCGTTCGACGCCGGCATGAGCAGCTACTCACGGCTGCAAACCGAGTGGACCCTGGACGCCCTCGACCGCCGCGACTTCGGCGCCGTGGGCCATTTCTGCGACATCGGCGGCGGCCAGGGCCACCTGCTCTGCCACTTCCTGCTTCGCTATCCGCACATGCGCGGCACCGTGCTCGAGCGGCCGAGCGCGCTCGAGGACGGCGCGGCGCTGTGGGCCGATCGCCTCGGCGTGAGCGACCGCTGCCGCTACATCGCCGGCGACATGTTCGCCGACCTGCCCGGGGCCGATGCCTACGTCCTCAAGATGATCCTCCACAACTGGAGCGACGACGAGTGCGTCCGGCTGCTGCGCAACGCTTGCGAACGAGCGACGCCCAACGGTTGCTTGTTGATCGTGGAGCACGTGATCCCTGGCATCGATACACCCCACATCGCCAAGCTCTTCGACCTGCACATGATGACCTGGGGGCCGGGCCGCGAGCGAACCGAGACCGAGTACGCGGATCTCCTCGACCGCGCCGGATGGGAATACGTGGCGACCTGGTATCCGCGGGAGGGCGACATCGGTGTCGTCGAAGCCACGCGGCGCTGACGAGTGCGCGCCGTAGGATCGAGCGGATGCGCTATCTCGGCGTCTTGGGCGGCATGAGCTGGGAGTCGACGGCCGAGTACTACCGGCTGCTGAATCGCGGCGCGGCCGAGCGGGCCGGCGGGCTCCACTCGGCGCCCTTGCTGATCCACTCGGTGGACTTCGCGGCGCTCGCGCGGCTCATGGAAGCGGGCGACTGGGGCGAAGTCGGGCGGCGCCTCGCCCGGGCGGCGCGCGGGCTCGAGGCGGCGGGCGCCGAGGCGCTGGTGCTGGCGACCAACACGATGCACCACGTCGTCCCCGCGATCGCGGCGGAGGTGCGCATTCCCATCCTCCACATCGTCGATCCCAGCGGTGCCGCGCTCGCGGCCGCCGGCGTCCGTCGCGCCGGGCTGCTCGGCACGCGCTACACGATGGAGCTGCCGTTCTGGCGCGACCGGCTCGCCGAGCGCTTCGGGATCGAGGTGGTGGTACCGGAGGCCGCCGGTCGCGCCCTCGTCCACCGCGTGATCTTCGAGGAGCTGTGTCTGGGACGCGTGGAGCCGTCGTCGCGCGCGGCCTACGCGGCGATCGTCGAGCGGCTCGCCCGCCTTGGCGCGCAAGCGGTGATCCTGGGCTGCACCGAGATCGCGATGCTGATCGGAGCGACGGAGTGCCGAGTGCCGCTCTTCGACACCACGGCACTGCACGTGGCGTCGGCGCTCGACTTCGCGTTCGGCGAATGAGATCGGAAGAAGCCGGATCGATCCGCGCGAGAATCGCGATCGATCATGCTCGCGCGGCGAGGCCGTGCTTCTCCAGGAACTCGAAGGTGTGGCCCCAGAAGCGGCGCGCTTGGGGACGCCACACCAGCGCTTCGAACGCGTGGATCTCGCCCGGGTAGTAGTGCGCTTCGCAGGGAACGCCGAGGCGCTCGAGCGCGGCTTTGAGGCGACGGGTGTCGTCGAGCAGCGGATCGCGGGTGCCGACGCCTGCGAAGAAAGGAGGCAGCGGGCGATCGGGGGCGGCGCCGCGCTCGAGCAGCACCAGCGGATCGGCCAATTCGAGCCCGCCCGGCGCGCTCGCGTCGCTGGCGCCGATGTAGGACTCGCAGGTCTCGGCGATCCGGTCGGCGATGAAGCTCTTGAGCTTCTTGCGCTTGCGGAAGCGCTCGTGATCGGAGACCTGCAGGATGCCGCAGGCCGGCATGGTGGCGCGCGGCACCACGCCGGTGGCCCACACCGCTTGCGCCCAGGGCTCGGGGCGCCGGTAGCACGCGGCGAGGGTCACCGCCGCCGTCAGGTTCGCGCCGGCCGACTCGCCGGTCACGATGAGTCGCGAGACGTCGGCGCCATACTCGGCGGCGTGCCCGGCGAGCCAGGTGTAGGCCGCGCAAGCATCCTCGAGCGCCGCGGGGAACGGGTGCACCGGAGCGAGCCGGTAGTTCACGTTGAAGAGCACGTAACCGCGCCGCGCGAACGCGAGACCCATCATCCAGTGGGTATCTTTCGAGAGAATCCGGAAGCCGCCACCATGGAGATAGAGCACCGCCGGAGCCAGGCCGCGGCGCTCGATCGGGCGGTAGACGTCGAGGCGCTCGAACGCGCGGCCGGCGGCGCGGTAGGGCACGTCGCGCAGCACCTCGACGCCGTGCGCGGCGGGTTGCGCCCTCGGGTGCATGCGCCCGAGGCCCGAGAGCCCGCGCAGTGTGCCGTCGATCACCATCGAGCCGGCGCGCCGCCGCGCGCGCTCGCGAAGCGACTGGGGGGAGCGTGCGTGCGTCGTCACGGCGGGTGCGCTAGATAGCCGTCGCTCCGCCGGGGGTCAACGATCGCTGCACGATCGGTGCGGTACGGGCCGCCTGGCCAGGAAGCGCTGGACCTCCTGCGGTAGACTCGGCGGGCCGGATCCGAGACCGATGGACAACGCGACCCGCGCCGCCTCCACGACGGTCCCCCGGTTCGTGTGCGAGCAGTGCCGCACCGCGTACACGGCGAACTCGCTCGAGATCGGCAAGAGCTACCGCTGCCGCCGCTGCGGGCACACCACGCGTTATCGCGGCACGCCCGCGGCGCCGGGCAATTCGACCGAATCACAGCCCGCCAGGTCGCAAGCCAGCACGCCGACGCTGTCGGGCTCGACGGCCACGGCCGCGGCGCCGTCGACGCAGTCGAACAACCTCGAGGACTCGGCGCTGCTCGAGCTTTCCGACGAAGACCGCCACTCGCTGACGCTCGCCGCGGGCGGACGGGTCGCGACCAGCGCCGACTTCCTGGCGCCCGACGCGGGGCTCGTCGACGAGGAAGAGCCCAAGACCGGCTGGCTCATCAAGGGTTTCGACCACGACTCGGCCGAGCCGCCCGAAACCGGCCGGATCACCGCCGTCGGCGCACCCGCACCGCTCGTGACGCCCGCGCCGCCCATCGCGGGTGATGGCGCCTCGCTCTCCGAGATTCCCACCGCCCCGGTCGGTCCGCCGCCGTTGCGCACGTTCGCGCGCTACGAGATCTTGAGCGAGCTCGGCCGCGGAGGCATGGGAGTCGTCTACAAGGCGCGCGACCCCAAGCTCGGCCGCATGGTCGCGATCAAGACGTTGATCGGCGGCACCGCCGCGACGCTCGCGGCCATCAAGCGCTTCGAGCGCGAGGCGCGCACCGTGGCGCGGCTCTCGCACCCGTGCATCGTGCCGATCTACGAGTACGGCGAATTCGAGGGCACGCGATTCATCGTCATGGAATTCGTCGAGGGCACCACCCTCGTCGACGTGACCAAGGGCGAGCGCGGCAACACCCGCACGTTGCTCATGATGATGGCGAAGATCACCCGCGCGATCGCGTACGCGCACGAGCAAGGGATCGTGCACCGCGATTTGAAGCCCGCGAACGTCATGATCGACGCGCGCCGCGAACCGCGGGTCATGGACTTCGGCCTCGCCAAGGACCTGGACGGCGCCCAGAGCATGCTCTCGCAGACCGGCGACCTGATGGGCACGCCCAACTACATGGCGCCCGAGCAGGCCGACGGCCGGATCCACGAGATCGACTCCTTGAGCGACGTCTTCTCGCTGGGCGCGATCCTCTACGAGCTGCTGACCGGCTCGCCGCCGTTCCAGGGCGCGTCGCTCGCCGAGACGTTGCGACAGGTGCTGTTCGAAGACCCGCCCACGATGCGCACGCTCAATCCCAAGCTCGAGCCGGAGCTCGAGCGCATCACCTTGAAGGCGCTCGAGAAGAGCCGCGACGCCCGCTACCCGAGCGCCGCCGCCCTCGCCGACGATCTCGACGCGTTCCTCGCGGGCCAGCAGATCTCCATCGCGGCGCCGTCGGTGCTGACCCGGGTCGCGAAGACGGTGCAGCGCAAGCAGCGCTGGGCGCGCGCCGCGGCGATGGCGGTACTCGCCGCGGCCGCGATCGGCGCCGGTGTCGCGTGGCTGCTGCGCGATCCGCTGGGGAGTACTCGCGAGCGGCTCGCGAGCCACGATCCGGAGGTACGGCAGCGCGCGGTGGAATCGCTCGCCACCGACCAGCGCAGCGGCCGTATCAAGGATCCCAAGCTGGCCGCCCGCGCTTTCGACCTGCTGGCGGGGGCACTCTCCGATCCGACTCCGGCGGTGCGGCTCGCCGCCACTCGCGGCACCCAGGAATGGAAGGGATTCCTCGAAAAGAACAACGACGCGCGCCGCACGGCGCTGGCGCGCAAGTTCGAGAACAACCTCGAGAACGACGTTCCGCCCGAGGTGCGCGAGGCGACTCTCGACACGATCGACAAGCTGCACCTGACCGAGGCGTCGGAGGCGCTGATCTTCGTCATCAGCGACGCCCGCGAGGACCAGGCGATGACGCTGCACGCGGTCCACACGCTGGGCGAGGTCGGCAAGCTCTCCGCGTTCCCGGCGCTCATGCAGGTGCTCTACCGGGGGGGCGTCTATCGAGTGGAGGCGCAGGCGGCGATCGACCGGCTCACCGAGCCGCACCACCCGGGCCAGGAGATCGGGCTCCCGGACGGGGACAAGTTCGGGCTCGGAGATCTGCCCGCGGCGCTGCGCGGATTCGAGCGCGACGTGGCGGGAAACCGCGCCCGCTCGATCGAGGGCCTGGAGGAGCTCGGCATGTCGCCGAGTCCCGAGCGCGACATCGACGCATTCGCGCACACGCTGCAGCAAGGAACTCCCACCCAGCGACTCGCCGCCGTCTACCACCTCTCCGAGCGGCGCATTCCCGGCGCCGCCAAGCTCTTGCTCGCGGCCGTGCGCGACGTGGACGACGGGGTCGCCAAGGCGGCGGCCGCCGGGCTGGTGGCGGTCGACGGCGCCAACGCCCGCGACGATCTCGAGGGAGTCCTGAAGACCGGCGGCGCCAGGGCGCGCGGAGCGGCGGCGTCGGGCCTGGGCGAGCTCGCGAAGCCCGAGTCGGTGGATCCGCTGATCGTGGCGCTGGGAGTCGAGATCGACGCGAGCGCCTCGATCGACATCATGCGGGCGCTCGCGGTGATCGGAGACCGGCGCGCGGCACCGCACCTGATCGAGAAGCTCGGCTCCAGCGACCCGGCGGTGAAGCGCGCCGCGCACGGCTCGCTGGCGCGGCTAGCGGGACAGGATCTGGGCGAGGACGCGGCCTCCTGGCGTGCGTGGGTCCGCGCGGGTTCCTAATCCATCTGCAAAGAGGGCTGCAGTCCTGGCCTGCGGTCCCTCGCGGCCGAGTTCGCGGGCTGGAGTGAGTGCCGGCGTCGATGCCGTGGCGCCGCATCAGCCCCGAGCTGCAGATCGAGGCGGAGCGTCCGGGCGTCATCCGACGTACCTCCCGAAGCTCGTCGCTCGCTCGCGTTCGGCGCGGTGCACGTCCAGCCAATTCCCGTGGAAGCCGAAGGGAACGCGATGGGAAAGCTCGACCAGCGCCAGCGGACCGTCCTCGAGCGCCGAGGCGTCGAAGATGGCGAAGTCGCTGCGTTTCTCGGCCGCCCGATGGATCGTCGCCAGGAGATAGCCGTCGCCCGCGGGTGCGCTCGCGCCGCGCGGCACGAAGACCGGCTCCGAGAACGCGTCACCCGCGGCCACGCGGTAGAGCGCCCGCTTCCCGGTCTCGAGATCGAAGTGGACCAGGAGGTCGAAGACGCCGGCAGACTTCTTTCCATCCGCGGCCGCGTAATACCCGTGACGATAAGGGTGGAGCGAGTAGCGCTCGTCGAGGCGCGGAAAGTCGGCCGGAAGATCGTCGAGGGGTTCGCGCCGGAAGGCGTCGCTCGCGGCGCCGAGGTCGAAGGTCCAGCGATGAAGTCGCGCCACCGTCTCCGAGGAATCGAGCGGCACGCCGCTCGCGTCGGAGAAGAGCGGCGGCGCCTGGTACTGCATCACGTGCGCGACGAGCGTGTTGCCCTCTTCGTAAGCGTTCATGCCGTGAAACACGTAGCAGGGATCGCAGCGAAACCAGCGCAGCGTCGGGGCCCCGCCGTTGCGATTCATCACCCCCACGTGGACGCCTTTCTCGGGTTCCCAGGCAAAGGCGGGCTGACCGGCCATGGCGCGCTCCAGGCTGCCGGTCAGGGGAAAGATCGGGAACAGCACGTGGTTCTTCGTCACCAGGAAGTCGTGAAGCATCGCCGAATACGGTGCTTCGAACATTTCCTGCCGGACCAGCCGGCCGGCCTGGTCGATCACCCCCCAGACGATCGTGGTGGTGAAGAAGCCGCCTACCGAGTAGCCGAAGAACACCATCTCGCCGGTCCCAGGGTCGATCTTGGGGTGCGCCGTGAAGCGCCCCGCCGCGAGCGCACCCGCGAAGTCCCAATAGCCCTGCGACGCGAGCGTGCCGGCATCCACCGCGAAGGGAGGATGCTGCTCCTCGAGCGCCAAGAGCTTGCCGGCGTGATGGACGATGTTGGTGTTGGCGACGCCCCCGTCTTGACCGATGACCGATGGATCGGCGGTCGTCGGATTGCCCCAGCTGCCGTGAAGCGCGCGATGGGCCGCGCGCTCCGCGAGGTATTTCGGCGTCTGGACCCAGCGGTTCCGATACGAGACGCGGCCGCTCTCGACGTGAAAGGCGTGGACCATCCCGTCGCCGATGAACCAGTGGTAGTCCGCGTCGCGCGGCGCGAATTGCGGATTCGGTCCGATCCGGAAGAGCGTGCCCCGCAGGTCTCGCGGCACTTCGCCTCGGACCGGAAGATCGTGGGCGTCGGCCTCGAAGGAGAGCGGCGCGAAATTGCCGGAAAGAAATGGAATCGCGGGAAATGCCTGGCTCATGCATCCGTCTCCGATGCGGCGCGATCCTCGCCGGCCGTTGCGTGCGATCCGACGCTATTCGTGCATCCCGAAACGACGCAACCTCGGCTCGACTCACCTCCGTGATTCGAGCTGCCTTGGACGTCTCGCCGCTCGCGGCCCCGGAGCTCGATCGCCGAGGAAACTCGATGAAGGTTTCGCTCCCGCTCGGGCCATTCGATTCGTGCCGGTCACCGCCGTAGGTGGGGCACCCGCGAAGGGCCGCCGGAATGGCGAGGTTGGGTGGACGGGCCGGGTTGCGGCACAATCGAATGACCGTCATGACAGGCTCGGATCCCGACGCTCCCCAGGCGCCGTTCGCGGTGCGCGAGGCACCCGGCAGCGTCACCGTGGTGGTGCGCGCGGCCGCGCGAAACGAGCCGCGTTCCGAGGTCGCGATCGGCGTGTGGGCGTGGCTCGAGCTCTTCGGCGCGGTGGCGTTTCTGGAAAGAGCACGGGGCGCGGGCTTTCAGGGCCTCGGCGCGGTGGTGGCGTTCACGGCGCTCGCCGGGTGGACCGTGCTCGGTCTGGCGCTGGTCCGCAGCGCGCTGCGGCGCCGCTCCGTCGAGACGCTTCACATCGAGCCGCCGCACCTCTGGCACGAGCTGCGCGGACCCTTCGGAACCCGCACCAGCGCTCACCGGCTGGAGGCACTGAAGGAGATCCGGCTGGTAGCGGAGCCGGGGCCAGGCCCGTGGACGGCCATCGCGCGCCATTTGCTGCCCGGCACCTTGGCCCTCGACCTCGGTGGCCGCGCCGTCCGTGCTGGCTACCGGCTCGATCGCGCCAGCGCCGAAGCGGTGCTCGGTGCATTGCGCCCGTGGCTCGAGCGGAACCAGCCCGATCGATCGCTGGTCGCACCCGG
>CAZYWA010000051.1:0-23694 GCA_964650975.1 uncultured bacterium | reverse complement strand
TTGCTCGCCGGCGGCGGCACTCCGCGTCACCTGGGGCTCAGCCTCACCAGCCTTCACAACGGCTTCGGCGACGAGGTGGGGCTGGTGCTCTCGTTCCAGGACATCTCGCGTGTGAAGGACATGGAGCGCGAGCTCCGGCGTTCGGACCGGCTCGCGGCGGTCGGCGAGCTGGCGGCCGGCATCGCCCACGAGATCCGGAATCCGCTGGGCAGCATGAGCGGATCGATCCAGATGTTGAAGGAGGGCCTCGACCTCGATCCCGCGTCCGAGCGGCTGATGGGGATCGTGATCCGCGAGATGGACCGGCTCGACCGGTTGATCGCCAACTTCCTCTTGTTCGCGCGGCCCAGCCCGCCCGACGCTCGTCCCGTCGGTCTGGGAGTGTTGGTCGACGAGACCCTCGATCTGCTGCGGCTCCACCCGGAGGCCGGCGGCATCGACATCCAGTCCGACGTGGAGCCTGGGCTCCGGGTGATGGCCGACCTCGAGCAGCTGCGTCAGGTGCTGTGGAACCTGATGCTCAACGCGGTGCAGGCGATGAAGGCGCTCGGCGGCGGTGGTGGTACCCTGCGGATCGTCGCGCGAGCGTCGGGAGGAGGCATCTCGATCCTCGTCGAGGACACCGGCCCGGGCGTGCCGCCGGAGGTGCTGGACCGAATCTTCGATCCGTTCTTCACCACCCGTCCCAAGGGATCCGGGCTCGGGCTCTCGGTGGTGCACCGGATCGTCGAGGCGCACCGGGGACGAGTCTCGGTGACCGGCGGGCCGGAAGGAACCGGTGCCGTCTTCCAGATCGAGCTGCCGGCGGCACCGGCGGCGAAAGCAACGTAGCGGTTTCGAAGCGGCGAGGTTGGAACGATGCGCAAAGGGCGGATCCTCGTGGTCGACGACGAGGAGAGCATGCGCGAGTTCATGGAGCTGCTCCTCACCAGGGACGGCTTCGAGGTCGCGCTCCACCACGGCGACGCGTCGGTGCTGCCGCTCATCGATCGCGAGGTGTTCGACGTGGTGGTCTGCGACATGAAGATGCCGCAGGTCACCGGGCTCGACGTGCTGGCGCGCGTCAAGGAAGTGAGCCCCTCGACGGCGGTGATCATGATGACCGCCTATGCGTCGGCGCAGGACGCCGTCGAGGCGATGAAGCGCGGCGCCTACGACTACGTGCTCAAGCCCTTCAAGACCGACGAGATCCGGCTCATCGTCCGGAACGCCCTCGAGAAGACCCGGCTCGAGGAAGAGAACATCCGCCTCAAGCGCGAGCTCGACCGGCGCACGCCCATCCGCGCCTTGATCGGCGAGGGTGTCGGAATGGCACGGATCGCGGAGCTGATCCACCGCGTGGCGCCCACCCGCTCGAACGTGCTGATCACCGGCGAGAGCGGCACCGGGAAGGAACTGGTGGCGCGCGCCATCCACGACCAGAGCCAGCGCCGCTCGGAGGCGTTCGTGCCGGTCAACTGCGGCGCCATCCCCGAAACGCTGATCGAGAGCGAGCTCTTCGGCCACGTGCGCGGCTCGTTCACCGGCGCCGTCGCCAACAAGCGCGGGCTCTTCGAGGTGGCCGACGGCGGCACGCTGTTCCTCGACGAGATCGCCGAGCTGGTGCTGCCGATGCAGGTCAAGATCCTGCGCGCGATCCAGGAGCGCACCTTCAAGCGCGTGGGCGGCACCGACGACATCAAGGTGGACGTGCGGATCGTCGCCGCCACCAACCGCAACCTGGAGCGCGAGGTGAAGGCCGGCCGGTTCCGCGAGGATCTCTACTACCGGCTGAACGTGATCGAGATCCGCATCCCGCCGCTTCGCGAGCGCGCCGAGGACATCCCGCTGCTGGTGCGCCACTTCCTCGGCAAGTACGCGAAGGAGCTGGGGCGCGGCAATCGCCGCGTGATGCCGGCGACGCTCGAGGCGCTGCAGCGCTACCGTTTTCCCGGCAACGTCCGCGAGCTCGAGAACATCCTGGAGCGCGCGGTGACGCTGGCGCCCGGCGACGAGATCGGCCCCGACAGCTTGCCGCGCGAGGTCGGAGGGATCGACGGGGGAACCACGGTCCCGTACCTCGAGGTGCCGGCGGAGGGGATCGAGATCGACCGCATCCTCGAGGAGGTAGAGCGGAGTCTGCTGCTGCAGGCGCTGCAACGAACCAGCGGCGTGCGCAAGGACGCCGCGCGCTTGCTGGGGATCACCTTCCGGTCGATTCGCTACCGGCTGCAAAAGCTCGGGATCACGATGGGTGAGGACGTGGCCGACGAGGTCCCGCCCTGACGCGAGCCCTTCGCTCGCTCGCCTCCGAGCCGCACGCCGCGCTCGGTTCGGTCCTGCCGCTCGCGGTCGCCGGCGCCGCGCTCCTGGTCTCGTTGGTGCTCTACGCGCGTTCGCTCGGCTTCGGGCTGGTCTTCGACGACGCCGACATGGTGGGTGCCAACCCGCTGGTGGCGAGCCTCGACCTGGGCGCGATCCTGCGCTCGCCGATCCTGCCGCCGCAGGACGGCGCTCCCAACGATCTCTACCGCCCCGCGGGCGTCGCCAGTCTCGCGCTCGATCACTGGCTGTGGGGAGGCCGTCCGGCGGGCTATCGCGTGACCAACCTGTTGCTGCACGCGCTGGTCACGGGGCTGCTCTTCGCGCTGGCCCGCAGCTGGGGCGCGAGCGAGCGCGCCGCGGCGCTCGCGGCGGCACTCTTCGCGCTGCACCCGATCCACAGCGAGGCGGTGCTGCAGATCAAGGGGCGCTTCGAGCTGCTGGCCGCGGCGCTCGGGCTCGCCGCACTGCTGGGATACGAGAGATCCGGCCACGCGCGCTCGCGTCTCGTGGTAGCGGCGCTGGCGTTCCTGGGAGCGGTGCTCGCGAAGGAGAGTGCGCTGGGACTGGTGGCACTCGTCCCGGTGCGGGACTTGTCGCGGCGCTGCGACGAACGCCGGCCGCCGGACGCGCGCCCCGCGGCGCCGCGATGGGGCGTTCTCGCCGGCGCGCTCGCGATCGTCGCGATCGCGCTGGCGCTCCGTTACCGGGCGCTCGGCTTCCTGGCGCGACCGGACGCGGTGCAGATGCTCGACAACCCGGTGGTGGGAGTCGCTGCCGGCACCCGGGTGTGGACGGCGCTCGACGTGGTGACGCGCTACGCGCGGCTGCTGCTCTTCCCCGTGAAGCTCGCCGCCGATTACTCGTTCGCGGCCGTGGTGCCGCACGCCCCTCCTGGCGGATGGAGGAGCTGGTGCGGGTTGCTGCTCACCGCGTCGATGCTGGCTGCGGCCGTCCAGTCCTACCGCCGCCGCGATGGGTTCGCGCTCTCGGCGCTCGTACTGGCGGCGGCACCGTTCGCGGTGGTGTCGAACCTGGTGTTTCCGATCGGCACCATCATGGGCGAGCGGCTCGTGTATCTGCCCTCGGCCGGGCTGTGCTTGCTCGCGGGCCGCTGGCTCGATCTCGAGCTTGGCTACGGCCTGGCGTTCACTCCCCGCGCTCGCTCGATCGCGGCGCTCACCGCGCTCACGCTGGCGCTCTTCGCGGCGCGGATCGTGACGCGGGTCCCCGACTGGGCGAGCAACTGGGACCTCTTCCAGGCGGCCCTACGGGTAAACCCGGATAGCGCCAAGATGCTGGCGTGGGTGGGCCGGGGGCACCTCGAGCACAGCGACTTCGACGACGCGCGCACCATGCTCGAGCGGGCCATCGAGCTCGTGCCGCACTGGGGAGACCCGCGCGTGAACCTGGCGCGCACCCTGGTGTTCCTGGACGACGTCGACGGAGCGGAGCGGCAGCTCGACCTCGCGGAGCGGGATCTGGGACCGTCGAACCCGTGGGTCCACTACCAGCGCGGACTGATCGCGCTGCGTCGCGCGCGCTTCGCCGACGCGGCGGCGCAGTTCCTCGCGGCACGGCGTCCACCGTGGGAAGTGCCCGCGAGCTTCAACTACGCGTATGCGCTGCTCCGGGCCGGTGAGCCCTGGAAGTCGGCGACCGCGTACGCGGAAGCGTTCGGGAAGTTCCCGGCCGATCGCAGGATCGGGCAGGAGACGCCGCGGTTCCGGGAAGCGCTGCAGGCCGTCGTGGAGGGCGCCGCGCCGGCCGAGTGTCCCGGCGCTCGAGACTGGGCTCGCTCGCTGGCCGAGGCACTCGACGCGGGAAATGTCGCGGCGGCGCAGTCCGCGGCCGGCAGCCCCTGCCGGGACGGCTAGGTTCGCCGTGATAATCTCGAAGGACGAGCGCACCGGCCCGTGCCGGGCTGGCGAGGGAGGCGAGGGATAGGCGTGGAGCACGTGCTGGAGTTCGAACGGGAGCTGGACGACCTCGAGAAGCGGATCTCCGACCTGCGCCGCTTCGCGGCCGGCGGGAACGCCAATCTCGCCGAGGAGCTCGAGCGGCTCGAGCGCAAGCTCGACAAGCGACGCACCGAGATCTTCGACGGGCTCACCGCGTGGCAGGTGACGCAGATCGCCCGCCATCCGGCGCGCCCGCAGGTGATGGACGTCATCGACCGCCTGTTCGAGGACTGGATCGAGCTGCACGGCGACCGCGGCTACGGCGACGACCCCGCGATCGTGAGCGGCATCGCGCGCTTCCGCGGCACGCCGGTGGTGGTCATGGGCCACCAGAAGGGACGGCGCACCGGCGAGAAGGTGCGCCGCAACTTCGGCATGCCGCACCCCGAGGGATACCGGAAAGCGCAGCGCCTGTTCGCGCTCGCCGAGCGCTTCCACATGCCGGTCCTGACCTTCGTCGACACGCCCGGCGCCTACCCCGGGATCGGCGCCGAGGAGCGCGGCCAGGCCGAGGCCATCGCGGTCAGCATCCAGACCATGATCGACCTCGCCACCCCCATCATCGTCACGGTGATCGGCGAGGGCGGCAGCGGCGGCGCGCTGGCGCTGGGAGTTGGGGACCGCGTCTTCATGCTCAAGAACTCGGTCTACAGCGTCATCAGCCCCGAGGGTTGCGCGGGCATCCTGTGGAACGACGGCGCGAAGGCCGAGACCGCGGCGGCGGCGCTCAAGATGACCGCCGTCGATCTTCGGGCGCTCGGCATCATCGACGAGATCATCGATGAGCCCGGCGGCGGCGCCCACCGCGATCCCGAGGAGGCCGCCCGGGTGCTCGGCGCGGTCCTCGAACGCACGCTCGACCAGCTGCGGAGCGTGCCGATCGGCGATCTGGTGGACGCCCGTTACCGGAAGTTCCGGGCGATGGGCGTTTTCCAGGAGCGCTGAACGCATTCGCCGCGCGGTTCGGCGCCGTGGCGAGGAACCGGCGCCAGCCGCGGCCGGCGCTCGCGGTCGGTGTGGCGATCGTCCTCTACCTGCCCGCGGTGCACGCGCAGTACCTCACGACCTGGGACGATTCGCTGATCGTGCTCGGGCGGCCCGAGCTCCGGTCGCTCGACGGCGCCTCGATCCGCGCGATCTTTCGCCCCGGCAGCTTCGAGGAGTTCCTTCCGATCCGTGACCTGAGCTGCCTGGCCGAGTTGCTGGTGCCGTTCGACCGGGCGCAGGTGTCGCACGCGCTCAACCTGGTGCTGATGGCGCTCGCGACCCTGGGAGTGGCGGTGCTCGGCTCGCGGCTCGGGGTTTCTCCGGCGGCCTCGGGCTGGGCGGCGCTCTGGTTCGCGGTTCACCCGGTGCACGTCGAAGCGGTGGCGCCGGCCGCCTTGCGGAAGAGGTGCTGTCGCCGGTGCTGGTGCTCGCCGCCGCGATCGTCGCGGTTCGCGACCGGGGCGAACGCTCACCCGTCCGGCGGCTCGCGGCGCTCTTTCTCTTCACCGCGGCGCTCTCGAAGACCACCGCGATCTCGCTGCCGCTCGTGATCGGCATCGTGACCCTGATGCGCGCCGACCAGGCCGGAGGGTGGCGGTCCCTCGCCGCCGCGGCGCCTTACGCGGCCGTGGAAGCCGTACTGATCGCGATCACGGTGAGGGTGCGCTCGATTCTCCCGTGGACGGCCGTGGCGCTGCTCGCGTGGGCGACCGTGTTGCGCCTCGATCCGTGGCGAGCCGACCTCCCGTTCTGGAGCGCCCAGCTCGAAAGCGGTCCGGAAAGCTGGCAGGCGCGCGAGGGTCTCGCGTGGGCCTTGCAACGGGAAGGGCGGACAGCCGAGGCTGCCGGCGTCATGCGCGAGGCCGCACTCCGCTTCGGAAGCCGCGACGCCGCGTTCGCCGGCGCCGATCTACGTCTCGCCAAGCTGTGGTCGGCGGTGGGCTGGTTCGAGTCGCGTCTCGGCCACCACCAGCGCGCGGCCGACGCGTTCGCGCGCGGCTCCGCGGCGCTGGCGGCCGGATCATGAGCGGCGGCGGCGACAGCGGTCCGATCGACCTCACCGTGGTGCTCCCGACCCGGAACGAGGCCGGGAACCTGAAGGCGCTCTTCGACGGCTTGAAGGCGCTCGCCGCCGAGTCGCGGATCCAGTTCGAGGTGCTGGTGGTCGACGCCGGCTCCCACGACGGCACCGCCGAGATCGCCGCAGGATTGGGCGCCCGTGTCTACAGCCAGCAGGGCAGCGGCTACGGTGCCGCGCTCGCGGAGGCCTTTCGCGAGGTTAGCGGGCGCCACGTCGTGACCATGGACGCCGACCTCTCGCACAGCCCGTTCGTGATCCGCGATCTCTACCGGCGGCGTCTCGAGGCCGACGTGCTGATCGCGTCGCGCTACGTGCGCCACGGCTTCTCCGAGACCGAGGCGCTGCGCTCGTGGCTGAGCCGGGTGCTCAACGCCGTGTTCCGCGGCGTGCTCGACCTTCCGTACCGCGATCTCTCCTCGGGATACCGGCTCTACCGCCGCGAAGCCCTCCAGGAGCTCGCCATCACGTCGCGCGACTTCGACGTGCTGATCGAGATCCTGGTGCGGCTCCACAACCGCGGCTTCCGGATCGTCGAGATCCCGTTTCACTACCGGCCGCGGCGCTACGGCGAATCGAACGCGCGGCTCTTCCGGTTCGCGCTGAGCTACCTGAAGACCCTGGGCCGCATGTCCCGGCTGCGCGCCAGCCGCGACGCCGCCGACTACCACGATCGCGGCTTCTTCAGCCGCAATCCGCTGCGTCGCGCCTGGCATCGGGGTAAATACCGATGGGCCATGGAGCGGCTAGAGGGTGCGGCGCGGGTGCTCGACCTCACCGCCGGCTCGACCCGGCTGCTCGAAGGCCTGCCGCAAGCGGTGGGCCTCGACCGCTCGCTCCCCAAGCTCCGCTACCGCCAGCCGCTCGGGCGCCGCCTCATCCGCGGCGAGCCGCGCCAGCTGCCGTTCGCCGATGGCACCTTCGACGCGGCGGCGGCTTTCGATCTCGAGCCCGAGCTCGAGCGCGACCCGGGCCTCTGGCGCGAGGTGGCGCGGGTGCTCAAGCCGGGCGGCCGCCTGGTGATCGGGACGCTCGACGTCGGTGAAGGGGAGGCGCGGCTCGAACGCGCCGGCTTCGCGATCCGCGAGCGAGCGACGCTCTACGGCCGGATGCTGCTTCTCTCGACCGAACGCCCCGCTCGGGAGTAGGGCGCGCCGTCCTCGTTACCGTTTCTTCGCCGACGCGCCATTCTCGGCCACGGCGGCCTTCACCAGCGCCTTGAACGCGTTCGCGTCGACCTTTTCGCCCTCGTGGATGTCGATCGCCCGTCGGGTGTTGCCTTCCAAGCTGGAATTGAAGAGGTGCCGAGGGTCCGGGAGGCTGGCCCCCCGCGCGAACGTGAGCTTCACGACCTTCGCGTAGGTCTCCCCGGTGCAGACGATCCCATGGTGCGACCAGACCGGGACCCCCGCCATCGCATTCGACGCCTTCCTCCATTTTCGCTCCTCGATCATCTCGGGATCGGCCTCCAGGATCAGCGCCCGCATGCGGGCCAGGGTCTCCTCGCGCCAATCCCCCGCGTTACCTGCTGGGACCGCGCCTTCGGCGTCTGGCTTCGCCGGACCACTCTTCTTTGGTCTTGTTGCCACGGTTCATTCTCCAGCTTGTGGTGATGCCCAACCGCCGCGCTCACCCGCCGCGGCCCGAATGTGCTGGCGCTCGCTTGCCCTTGCCTGGAGGCCGCGGTCGGGTGTTACGGCTCGTTCGGCTTTCGAGCGCACTGAGCGTCACATAGTAGCCGTCCGGATCTCGCAGCGAGAACTCTTTCGTGCCCGTGCTGGGGTTCACGTGAGGATGCTCTTCGAGCCGCGCGACCAGCGCGCGTGCCCTTTTCAGTGCCTTCTCGAAGTCGTCGACGCGGAAGAAGAGCAGCAGTCCATTCCCGGCCGTCCCGTTCTCCGGGCTCGTCAAGGACGGATGTTCGTGGGCTCCCCACTCGTGAAGGCAGAGCAATACCGTCCCGTCCGCGTCGAGGATCTGACCGAAGTAGGGATGCGCCGGACCCGTCGCGGGCTGCCCGAAAAGGGACTGGTACCATTCGAAGCTACGCGGCACATCGCGCACCCCGATGATCGTCCAAGTGCGTTTCATGGCATCCCCCGGGCTGCCGGCTACAGCGCTGCCAGGTCCGCGAGCAGCAACTCCCGGTCTTCCTTCTTCGACACGGCGCGCGCCAGAACGTCCGCCCGTGCCTTGTGATCCGCCGCG
Organism: uncultured bacterium; assembly: GCA_964650975.1. Taxonomy (GTDB): domain Bacteria; phylum JADJOY01; class JADJOY01; order JADJOY01; family JADJOY01; genus CAZYWA01. Next base: position 15,159 of record CAZYWA010000051.1, on the reverse strand, counting down.
CGATTCAAGTCGCCCGCGATCCGCGCGGCGCGAGCCGCAGCCTCGTGAGCGTAGCCGAGATAGAACGGCTCGAGCTCGTGGCTGAGAGCCAGACACAGCGCCGCGTAGCGCTGCGCCTCACCCGCGTTGAGAAGCAGCGCGTGTATCCGCGAGGCTTGCCAATAGCCGATCGAGAGCCGGCGATTGTCGCAATCCGAGCGTTGCAGCCAGTGGTAAATGGACGCCTGATTGAGGGCAACCATGAGACGGTCGTCCTCGGGAGAGCGATCGGGCTTCTCGATCAGCGTCCAGGCGGTGTTGAAGCAATGGGCCGCGAAGTACCGATGCGCTGCACCAACGTCGAAGTCCGGATCCTTGGCCATGGTGTTCCCCCAAAATCGCGACCCAATGCAAAGCTCAGTGGCGCGCCGCTGTTGGCGCGTCCGCCGCGGCGCCGAGTTGAGCGGCAGATCCAGGCGCAAGCTTCTCCAAGGCACCGACAGCGGCGATGGCAGCACCGATGTAGAAGCAGCAGGCTCCGAAACGGTCCAGATGCGCCCAAAAGGTCTCGTCGAGAAAGAAGAACAGCCAGCACGCTCCGAGGGCGACGTTAAGAGCCGTCGTCAACGCTCTGATGACCGGCCAGGCCGAGCCTGCGGCCGCTGACCGACGCCGTTGGACGCCAAGGCCGATTGCGACGAGCGTTACGCCGGGGATGAGCACGCTCATCCGTGCAAGAGCAAAGAGCCAAACGAATGCGATCGAGACACCAGCGGCCTGCGGGATCGCCACGAGCGCCAGCGCGATGTTCCAGATTGCAGCTAACCAGATCACGCCAGATCCGTTGCTCGACGCAAAGCGCGCCTGCGGCGCCTGACGACGATGTGCTCAACCACGAGAGTCACCCGGCGTCCCGGCTAGCGCGGCGTTCCGTTTGCGTGATCATTGCTCGTCCTCCGGCCTCAGGTTGCTTCGTTTCCAACGCATGGCCGACAGTACGTCTCTTCCATCCCTGTCAAATTCTGGGCGATAGTGGTGCGAATGTGGAAACGGCACGAGAGGTTTGCCACTCGAATAGCCGCGCGACACGAGAACACTCGTAAAAATAGCCATTAGACCATAACAGTAGATCAGATCGTGACGATCGAGGACAATGGTGGCGTTCGTTTCCTGACCGTGGAACCAGATATCGAACCGCGCGTCGCCGTGAAGGTAAGCTGCAAATCGATCGATGAAGGACTGAGCCTCTGCTTGGGAGATGACTTCTGATTCGTATCTGCCGGGATCCTGCTCGCCTCTTGGGGTATGGAGGATGTAAAGCAGGATCACCTTCTCACCGAGGGCGCGTAGCAATTCCTTTAGTACCCGATGATCGATGGTCGAGTCACTGGTGACAATCCGCTGCCAAGTCGGGTGCACTTGATGCTCGTACACGAGTCCGTAGTCGAGCTCGTGCTCCTCCGATCCCGTCACGGTGAAAATCTTGCGCATGATTGCCTTGAGATGAATGCAAGCTCGTTTGGAACCACTTGGTCTCGGGATCGTCGACTTCCTCGCCCTCGGAGAGGCGATTCTTGCCGGAAGGGCGACCGGGCGCAACGGTGGGATGTGCTTTGGCGATCCGCGGAACGCGGGCGAGGAAAGGCGTCTTATGCAGCCCGATCGCGCGATCGGCTTCGGTCACCCCGGCTCGCGAGTCACTGGCGCTTGCGCAGGAACACGTGGGTCGCGCGTTCGCCGGCGACGTGCCTGACGCATTCGTAGCCGAGGGCGCGCGCGTCGAGGCCGGTCCAGAGGTTCTCGCCGGTGCCTAAGAGCACGGGACGGAGGGCGAGGTGCAGCTCGTCGATGAGGCGGGCTTGCAGATACTTGCGGACGGTCGAGACGCCGCCACCGATGCGGACGTCCCGGTCGCCCGCGGCCACTTTCGCCTGCTCGAGGGCAGCGTGAATGCCTTCGGTGACGAAGTGGAACTCGGTGCCGCCCGCCATCGTGAGCGGTGCCCGCGGGTGGTGGGTGAGCACGAAGACCTTCGTGTGATACGGGGGCTCGTCGCCCCACCAGCCTTTCCAGCTCTCGTCCGGCCAGGATCCGCGCACCGGACCGAACATGTTGCGGCCCAGGATCCAGGCGCCGATCCCGGTGAACCCTTGCTCGGCGATCCCGTTGTCGACGCCCGACTCGCCGTCGCCCTGGCCCTGCATCGTCCGCCACATGCGGGTGTGGAAGAACCACTCCATCAGCTCCGGGCCAGTGACGCCGAGCGGATTCGCGAGGTCCTGGTTCGGCCCGGCGCCGTAGCCGTCGAGGGAGATCGCGAAGCTTCGAACGTAGACCTTCGACATGGGATGGATCCCTCCTGGCCGGTCCGAGCCGGCTGGCAAGAATTGAAACAAACAGCTTGTCGAAATTGCAACAAGGAGCCTTCCAAAAAAGATACGATGTGCCTGCGAAAAATGAGACAAGTCGATTGCGAATCGCTGTCTGCCGGCGCGAATCCAGCGCAAAAAGCGCCCCTTTTGCCTCGAGGGGGCGAAGAGCCGGCTCGAGACGAGCACGGCGGGCATGGGCGGCGGTCCGATGGGGCCGGCGGTTCGACGCGGATCAGGGGGTGGGGGCGGGGGCGCCGGCCGGCGGGGCGCCGAAGATGCGCTCGATGCGCTCGAAGAGCTCGGTGGCTTCGGGATAGCGGCTGTCGATCTCGACCGCGGCGCGCAGCATCTCGCGGGCTTCGGTGACGCTGCCGCCGTCGAGCAGGATGCGGCCCAGCTCGACCAGCGCCTTGGCTTGCTTGGGGTCGAGCTTGAGCGCGGTGCGGAACGCGAACGCGGCCTCGGTGGGAAGCTGCATCTCGGCGTAGATCTCGCCCAGCTTGATCCACGGCTGCGGCTGCTTGGGCGCCAGCTCGGCGGCGGCCTTGTACTCGCGGATGGCGTCGTCGCGGCGGCCGCGCAGCCGCAAGATGTCGCCCACCGAGACACGGCTCTGGTAGTTGAGCGGGTTGAGCCGCTGCGCGATCGTGACCTGCTCGACGGCGCGGTCTTCCTCGCCTTGCGAGACCAGGAGGTGCGCCAGCTTGAGGCGCGCCTGGATCAGGTTCGGGTTGTGGCGCAGCGCCGATTCGAAGGCGGCGATGGCGTCGCGCTCGCGGCCCAGGTGGGTGAGCACGGTGCCCTTCACCATGTAGGCCTTGTCGCGCTTGTCGTCGGAGGCGCGGGGCTCTTCTTCCTTGGTCTCTTCCGCGGCGGCGCGCTTGGGCGGGTTCTCGCCGATCTCGATGGCGCGATCGGTCGCGTTGAGCGCCGCGTCCCACTCGCCGAGCTCCATCTGCACGTGCGCGATCACCAGCCACGAGGTCGCGAGCGCGGGGTCGAGCTCGAGCGCGCGACGCAGGCAGGGCAGGGCGGCGGTGAATTCGGCGCGGCGGGCGAGGATCAGGCCTTTGCCGAGGTGTGCTTCGGCGAGCTCGGGGTTCTCGCGGATCGCGGCGTCGAACTCGAGCAGTGCCTGGCCGTGGCGACCTTTCTGGAGCAGCGCTTTGCCCAGATTGAGCCGCGCCAGCGCGGTGTTGCCGATCGGCTTGAGACGAGGTGCCTGTTCGCCCATGGGTCCATCGAGCCTACCGGCCGGTCTCCGGCCGGTGCAAGGAGGCTACGCGTGCTTGACCACTGATCAGGGAGGCGCGGCCGCGCGGGAGCGCGGCCCTCCCAACGACGGCCGATCGTGCGGCGGTCGCGATCAGGGCAGCACGGGCAGCACCAGCTGGGACGGGTGCGCGGCGTCGTGGAAGATCTGGTTTTGCGCCACGGAATAAGCGGCGTTGGGATCGTAGAGGGTGCCGCCGTCGTTGCGGTTCGCGTAGTAGCGCGGGTAATTCGACGAGGTCACCACCACGCGGATCTGGTGGCCGGCCTTGAAGGTGATGGCGGTGGTCGGCATGTCGATCTGGAACGAGTACACGGTTCCCGGGGTCAAGAGCTGCTGCTGGCTGACGCCGTTCCAGAAGCGGCCGGTGCGCGCGCCATCGACGACCAGCATCGACGTGCCGTCCGGGGCGACGTCGGTGAGCCGCACCATGAAGTCGGTGTCGGTGTGGTCCGACGCGGCCCACGCCTTCACGAACGGCTTGCCCGCCAGCGTCACATCCTGGGTGAGGACCGGCGTGGTGAAGGTGAGCGCGTCGGAGCGGCTCTCGACCGGCGCTTGGTCCTGCGGGCCGCTTGGCATGGCGTCTTCCTGGAAGTTGGAGCCGCCGATGGTGGGGGACGGGTTCTGCGGATCGTAGGGAAGGACGCTGGCCGTGCTGCTGCTGGCGGGCGCGGCGGTGTCGAGCGTGCCGTTCGCCGTCATGTAGTAGCTGCGGTTCGCGGTGCCCGCGGGCGGCCAGTCGGGGCTCTCGCGCCACGCTTGCAGGCCCATGTCGTACCACTTCACGCGATTCCCCGACGGGCCGGTGCCGACGCCGCGCAGGTAATAGTCGAAGAATTCCATCGTCTCGGTCTCGGCGAAGCCGGCGGCGTCGGCGTAGGTCACGGCGCCCGCGGTGCCCTCGTCGACGTGCTCGTGCTGCCACGGACCCATGACCAGCCGATGCTCGCCGCGAACCGCCGTGGCGCTCTTGGTCTCGAGGCTCTGGTAGGACGAGAGCAGGTCGTCGGTGCGGTGGTCGTACCAGCCGCCCACCACCAGCATCGGAACGCCGAGGCTCGAGCCGTAGTCCGACGTCGCCTCGACGCTGTTCCACCACGAATCCTTGACTGGGTGCTGGAGCAGCGTGTTGGTGCCGACGTTCGACGGGCCGTTGCTGACCGCGTCCACGTACTCCTCGCGGAGCGTCCCGTCCGGGAAGTAGTTGTTGTACGTGGTGATGTAGCCGGCCACCTGCGGCACGGCCGCGAACAAATGGGGCGGGTGCTCCTTCGCGGTCTGGAACTGCACCACGCCCAGCGCCGACGGGCCCCAGGTGCCCACGTGCCCGTCGCTCCACGGCTGCTGCGCGATCCACTCGACGCAGTCGTAGCCGTCCTGCCCGGGCTTGGCGGCGGGGTTGCTGGCGCCCGCCGAGCCGAAGTAGCCGCGCATGTCGACGATCACGAACGCGTAGTTGTCGGCGGTGAGCGGCAGCGCTTCCTGGTACACGCGGCGATCGTACGGCGTCTGGATCAGGATCGTCGGCCACTGGCCTTCGGCGCTGGGGAGATAGACGTCGGCGGCCAGCGACTTGCCGTCGCGCATCGGGATCTGGGTCGCGGTGGGGGCCAGGTGGCAGGCGCTCGACGTAGCCGCGAGCAGCGTGGCCAGGAGCACGGTACGGATTTGTCGTGAAATTGACATCGCGAGACCAGATCGGTTTCGGATGTCCACATTGCATCGGCCATACCCACGAATGACGACGTTCGAATTGTCTCGGATGTCGAGAAGTCCAAATGATTCACGTTGCTTGAGGCCACAGCTCCGGCCAACGTCGCCGATTGCGTCCAACGATTGACAGACCTGTCAGGCAATTTGCTCCCGCCCGGTGGGCAGCCTGCCCTCGGTGCCCGCTCGCTCTCGCCCGACATCGCCGACCCGGCGGGCGGCGGTCCTTCGCCGCCGCAGCGTTCCATCACGATCATCCGTTGCGGACGCGAGGGACCGCGTCCCTCCGACGGCGATCCGGCCCAATCGCGCCGCCTCGCGCGACGGGCGTCCGGGGGCTGTGCAAGGGGGCTCGAGCCCGCGCACCCTTCGGACGATCGAGATGCGTGGCCCCAGTCGCGCGGGCGAATGCAGGCTCGGCCAGCGCAGGATCGAGCACGATCTCCGGCCGAGCCGTCCCCGAGCACGGCCCTCGGCCCTCCGTCGCGCGAGGCGTGTCGGCCCGCGCCCCGCGATTCCACTCGACCGACAAACCCGCAGACAGCACGCCGGGTGAGTGGGCATACTCGGGCGCTCGGCGCGAGGTGACCGATCCCATGAGCAGCCCGACGACACTCAAACCCACACTCGACAACCCGCTGGCGCCCGAGCCGGCACCGGCGAGCGAGACCGCCGCCGGCGCCTACGAGCAGTCGCTGCGCGACGCCGAGGAGTTGCGCCGCAAGCCCTACACCGCGTCGGGCGTCATGGGCGTGCTGCGCCAGCACGCCAAGGACCGGATGACGGTGTGGGAGAGGATCGACGCGCTCGCCGATCCGGGCTCGAAGCCCACGGTGCTGTGGCAGAACTGGGGACGGAACCTCGACGGCGCCTCGATCGTGACCGCCGTGGTGCGGATCGGCGGCCGCGACGTCGCCGTCTACGGCCACGACTTCACGGTGCGCGCCGGCTCGATGGACGCCACCAATGGCCGCAAGCTCGCGAACCTGGTCTATCTCGCGGGCGATCGTGGCATCCCGCTGATCGGCATGAACGACAGCGCCGGCGCCTACGTGCCCGCGGGCGTCGGCGGTCTCGACGGCTACGCGCAGGCCTTCACCGCGCTGCGCAAGATCAGCGGCGTGGTGCCGAGCATCATGTGCATGTTCGGCTTCAACGCCGGCGGCGGCTCGTATCTGCCGCGCCAGGGCAGCTTCATGATCCAGTGCGACAACACGTTCTTCGGGCTGACCGGCCCGGGAGTCGTGAAGAGCGTGCTCGGCGAGGACGTGACTCCCGACGAGCTGGGCGGGCCGCGCGTCCATGCCGCGAGCGGCGTCACCGACATTCACGTGAACGACGAGCTCGCGTCGCTGCGCACCGCGCGCCGCCTGCTCTCGTACCTCCCGAGCTCGAACCGAGTGCTGGCTCCCTTCCTGCCAACCAGCGATCCCGTCGACCGGAAGACCCGCGAGGTCGACACGCTGCTGCGCAAGGCCTTCAACTCGCCCACCGGCCTCAACACGCCGTTCGACGTCACGGTGCTGATCGAGCGCGCCTGCGACCACGGCGACTATTTCGAGATTCAGCCCGACCGGGCGCGAAACGCGATCACCGCGTTCGGCCGCCTGGGCGGGAACGTGGTGGGCTTCATCGCCAACAACAGCGCGGTCGCGAGCGGTCAGATCGACGTCGACGCGGCCTACAAGATCGCGCGCTTCGTGCGCTTCTGCTCGCTCTACAACATCCCCACCATCTTCATGGAGGACACCACCGGCTTCCTTCCGGGGAAGGAGCAGGAAAGCCGCGGTATCGTGCAGGCCGGCCGCGCGATGCTCGACGCGATCATCGACGCGCGCACGCCGCGCATCCTGCTCATCCTGCGGAACTCCTTCGGCGGTGCCTACGCCGCCTTCAACTGCTACGCGACCGGCGCCGATCTGGTGCTCGCGTTCCCCACCACGCGCGTCGCGGTCATGGGCACGGCGGGCAAGGAATACGTCTACAAGGACGATCTCCGGCGCATCCGGGCGCGCGCGGCCACGATGGAGCGCGAGGACCCGGGCGGGAAGCGCGCCGCGCAGGACTGGCTCAAGGCGCAGGAAGCCGAGATGAACGGACGCTACGAACGCGAGCTGATGAATCCGCGCGAAGCGCTGTCGTTGGGCTCGATCTCCGAGATCATCATGCCGAGCGACCTGCGGTCGGTGCTGGCGGGCCATCTCGATGCGCTGCTGCGCGCGTACGTGCCGGGCCCGATGACGGGAATCCAGCGGGAGTTCCACTGATGTCGCCCGATCCGATCCGCTCCGACGTCTATTCCGTGAATCCCGCCGTCCATCGCGACCGGCGGCTCAGCGGCTCGCCCTGGCCATGGGTGCGCTCGTTCGGCTGCGAGGACATGCGGGTGTTGATCGTGTGCCGCGGCCCGATCCGCAAGGAAGCGATCGAGGTGTTCCGCGAGATGGGCATGGCGCGCGTGGGCATGCTGGTCTCGGAGCGCGACACCATCGTGTTCCCGCGGGCGCTCTCGCCCGAGCTGCGCATCATGGATCCGGACGACGTCCACGCGGTGCCCGACTACAGCGGCGCCACCAAGGACGAACGCGAGGATCGGATCCGGCTCATCATCCAGATCTGCAAGGCGCACGGGTATACGCACGTGTTCGCCGGCTACGGCTTCATGGCCGAGGACGCGCACTTCGTCGCGTCGCTGGAAGGGGCCGGCCTGGGGTTCATCGGCCCGTGCTCGTACACCCAGGCTGCCGCCGGGGCGAAGGACGAGGCCAAGCGCACCGCCATCGCCAATCACGTCTCGGTGACGCCCGGCATCAACGACTCCACCGTGCGCACGCTGCTTCGGCTCTGTCCGGACCGAGCGTCGCTCCTGGCGCGCGCCTCGGAGCGCGGCGTGGGCGTGCCGGATTTCCGGCCCGACGAGGATCCCGCCGCGATCGCGGAGGCACTCCTCGAAGCGTCGTATCGCGCTCGCGTCGATCTCTTCTCGATCGAGGAGCTGGCCGAGACCATCGTCGTCGAGGCCAGGCGGCTTCTCTCCGAGAACCCCGGGCGCCGTTTCCGGCTCAAGGCGATCGGCGGCGGCGGCGGCAAGGGACAGCGGATCTTCTCCGACGCCTCGGGCGTCGCGTCGCTGGTGCGCGAGGTGCTGCAGGAGGTGAAGGCCACCGGCGTCGGCGACAACAAGAACATGCTGATCGAGCTCAACGTCGAGTCGACCCGCCACAACGAGATCCAGATGCTCGGGAACGGCGAGTGGTGCGTGACGCTGGGCGGCCGCGACTGCTCGCTGCAGATGCACGAGCAGAAGCTGGTCGAGGTGTCGATCACGCAGGAGGGACTGCGTTCCGCCATCGCGCGGGCCCGCGCCGAGAGCCACGAGACCAAGGCGAACGTGCTCGAGACCGACCTGGGAGTGCTGGAGCGGATGGAGGTCGAGGCCGAGCGCTTCGGGCTCGCGGTCAAGCTCGACAGCGCCTCCACCTTCGAGTGCATCGTCGACGGCAGCCGCCACTACTTCATGGAGGTGAACACCCGCATCCAGGTCGAGCACCGGGTGTCCGAGCTCTGCTACGCGCTGCGCTTCGCCAACCCCGAGAACCGGCGCGAGACCTTCGAGGTCCACTCGCTGGTGGAGGCGATGGCGCTGGTGGCTCGCCACAAGCACCGGCTCCCCAAGCCGGAGCGGGTGCAGCGCGAAGGCGCCGCCGTCGAGATCCGGCTCAACGCCACCGATCGCGCGCTGCAACCGGCCGCGGGCGGCGTCATGGTGTCGTGGTCCGATGCCACCGAGGGCGAGATCCGCGACGACCAGGGCATCTCGATCAAGAACCCGGACACCGGGCTCTTCATGCGCTACCGGCTGGCCGGCGCCTACGACTCGAACATCGCGCTCTTGCTTTCGACGGGTGCCCACCGCCGCGAGAGCTGGGCGCGGCTCACCGAGGTGCTGCGGCGAACCCGCATGCGCGGCCTCGACCTCGCGACCAATCTCGAGTTCCAGTTCGGCATCATGAAGTGGTTCCTGCACCGCGATCCGTGGGCCAAGCCCACCACCCGCTTCGTGGTTCCGTACCTGACGCTGGTGGGGAGGCTCGGCCAGGAGGGCGGGTCGATCGACCTGGACTACGCGTTCCACCAGATCGAGAAGCGGCGCGTGGCGGCGGCCGGGCCCGACGCCGCGGCCGCCACCGCGCACGTGTTCGATCTGAAGGAGACGCTGCTCGAGCGGCCACTCCGCATGCTCTTCGACGAGCCGCACCTGCTCTCGGCATGGCTCTCGGAGCACGCACGCGGGTTCCGGGTCGACGGCGGCCGCGTGGTGTGGACCCGCAACCCGATCGAAGTGCTGGTCGACACGATGCGGCTCTTGCATCTCGACGACCTGCACGCGCCCGCGGCCGAACGGATCTGGGGCCACGATCAAGCGATGCTCGACACCGCGCGCGCCTTCTACCGCTCGCTCCAGGACCACGTCCCGGCCGGGATGGCCTGGACCGAGGTGAGCGCGGCGCTCGATTCCCCGTCGCCGGCGTTCGGATTCGACGCGGACCGCTGGGAGCGGGTGAGGGCCGCGCACGCCGGCCATCAGCTCGGTGTCGAGATCCTGGGAATCATCCCGCTGGTCGCGGAAAAGGTGGGCTTCTTCGATCTCGCGCTCGACGACAACCTCGAGGTACGCATCCCCAAGACGCTCCTCGATCCGGCGCTGCAAGAAGCGATGAAACGAGTGCTGGCGCCGCCTCCGGCGCAGCGCTCGGACGAGATCGCCGCCGCGATGGGCGGGACCTACTGGAACCGCGAGGCGCCGCATCTGCCGCCCTTCGTGGAGCGCGGCGCGCATTTCGAGAAAGGCCAGCCGCTCTACATCATCGAAGTGATGAAGATGTTCAACAAGGTCTACGCGCCGTTTTCGGGCCAGGTGGTCGACGTGCTGGTGGGTGACGAAGGCGTGGTGGTGCGGAAGGGCCAGCCGCTCCTCAAGGTGGTGCCCGCCGAAGCGCTGGCGGTCGAGGATCCCGGGGACCGGGCGCGGCGGATCCGCTCGAACACGGACGGCTACCTGACGCAGCTTTTGTGACGTACGGCACATCCGCTCCGCTCGCGTCCGTTGGTCGGCTGGCCACCGAGGGACCGGTGGCGCTCCAAGCAGAAGTGGCCCGCCAGGGGGAATCGTCGAGATCCCATTCGAGCTGGCTGGAGCGCGCGCGGTCCCTCGCGCGCGAGGCCAACTGCGGCCGGTACTTGTGCGCTGGCCTGCTGACCTGCGCGGCCATCTGGATCCTCGGTGCCGGTTGCGCGACGCTCGGTCGTTCCGCCGGCGGGGGCAGCGGCGCGGAGGAGCTGGCGTCGATCCAGATCGGGTTCGGCTGGTTCGGCGGAAGTCCCGAGAAGGAGCGGCTGGCCGCCGATTTCCACGCGACGCTCGCCGCGGCGGTGGCACGAGGCGGTTCGCTCGACGTGGAGGCCGTCGTCGCCGCGTTCCGCGACGCGGTGCGGACCTCGCTGACCGCAGGCCGGGTCGCGGGAGTCCTCGGCTCGGGATCCATCGACTGGTACGAGGGTGCGTTCGACTGGGGCGACGGCAACCGCCTGCACGTGAGCTTCGAGCTCGACGACCTGCGCGGCTTTCCCGGCTTGCTGCTGCGCATCACGCGCCCCGCGGGCCACTCGCTGCGCGCGTGGGTGTTCGGCGCCGACGCCGGAAACGCGCTGTTCGAGACCCGCGACCTGCCGGTCGAGAGCTTCCACGGCGCATCCCTCGACGTGAACGACATGTTCGATCACTTCCAGGGGCTGACCACGGCGCGCCTGCGCTTCCAGGGCGCGGGCGGGCATGCGATGGGCGTCTATCGCTGTTTTCCGGCGCGCGAGCCGGGCTGGACCGCGTTCTCGTTCCAGACTCCGCAGGATCTCGACGCGCAGAGCACCGCGCTCGACGACCTCGTGAAGCGCTTCGACGTCCACGATCACTGGATCTTCTCGAGCCCCGATCGCGACCTGGCCGGGCTCTACCAGCAGGTGTCGATCGTGCGGGCCGGGCAGGGCCCGTTCGAGCGCGTGGCGCGGGTGCTCGAGATCCTGCGCGAGGGGGGAGAGGAAGAATTCCTGACCGCCATCGCAACGGCGCGCTTTCCCGACGGGCCGGTGCTCAGGGTCGAGCGCCAGGAGCTGGCGGCGCCGATCGTGCGCGTCGAGCTGGGCGAGGATCCGGTGCGCTTGATGTACCTCCAGCACGGCACGCTCGACGTGGCCTACGACAGCGGCAGCGTGCCGCGACGGGCGGTCGAGCGCGCGGATCAGGGTGAGTCGTTCAACTTCGGCTCGTGGCTTCCCGACCTGTGGCGCGGCGCCAACGAGGAGCTCTTCATCGCGGTCTTCCGCATGAATCGCGCCCGCGCGATCGCGTCGGGCGAGACGCTCGCCGACAAGGCGCTCTTCGATCGCACGGTCCACGACCTCACGCGGATCGGCGTCTACTTCGACCCGCAGCCGGTGCGGATCGCGGGCGTCGAGTACCAGATCCAGATCACCGAGCACGACGTGGCGTCGCTGTGGGCCGAGCTTGGGAAAGCCGGCGCGGCGGGTCCCGCGGTTCCGCGCGGCGCGGTGGTGCAGCCGCCCACCGCCGGCCTCTCCTGGAACCTCGAGTGCTACCAGGCCGCCGGGATGACGTTCTATCGCGACGCGCAGTTCGTCTACTACGAGGTGCAGGCCGACGACGCGCGCGGCGGAGGGCTCGACGGGATCCGTCGCAAGCTGCGCGCGGCCTTCCCCGGGCGCTACGAGTATCCGCTGGCCTTCAACGGCTTCCGCGACGATCACCTAGCACCGGGATTGCTGCTGGTGGTGCCCGAGCCGCCCGCCGCTCGCTTCATCGACTCGAACCGGCTGCGCACGATGGTGGACGCCGCGTGCCGCGCCGAGGGCTTCGGCTACCCCGAGTTGGTGTTCGCGCTGGTGTGGAACGAGTCGCGCGCCGGCCTCGACAATTTCTTCCGCTTCGAGGAGTCGAGGCTCGACGCGGTGAGCCGGCTCCGGGAACGGCAGTCGGGCGCGGATCGCGAGGCGTTCGACCGCGTGTACGGCCGCTTCGGAGCGCTGCTCGCCGGCTCCTACGGCCCCGGCCATGTGCTCTACGAGACCGCATGGGCGCTGGGCTTTCGCGGCTCGCCGGGAGAGCTCGCGTTTCCGGAGCGGAACCTGGCGCTCATGGCGCGCTACCTGCGGGGCGCGGGGATCGACCGCTCGACCTCGATCGAGACCGTGAGCCGCGTTTACAACGGGCCGGGCTACGCGCAGAACGGCTACCACCTCCGCCTGCGCCAGAACCTCGCGAACGCCGAGCGGGTGTACGAGACCCGCGCCGGCGGCTGAGCCGGAGGCGTGACGGCGCAGCCCTACGACGCGCGGTGAAGCGTGAATGAGATCGTCCCGACGAAGGGACTCTGCACCGTTCCGTCGACCAGGTCATCGCCCTTGAACGTGCCGTCGAAATCGGCCGAGAGAAAGCCGGGCGCTTCCGCGACCAGCAGGACCTCGGGGTGTTGGTGTCGGCCGGTGACGGTCCCGTCGGCCCCCCCGAGGGGCACGATGTCGAGGTGGCCGGTGCCGGCGATCGAGCCGCCTGGGTCCTCGGTCAAGGTCATGTCGGCGGTGACGCTCCAACCGAGCTCGGATCGCGTTCCCCGCCACCTCCCGGTCATCGACGGAACCTCTGCGGGGACGGGACCACCTCCATCCTGTCCGCCGCACCCGACCGCGTATGCGCCGAGTGCGAACGCGATGCACGGTGCCCATCGATGCTGCTTCCGCATGACGTCCCCCAAACGTGGGCTTCGAGCTAATCCTTGGCGCGATCTCGCACCGAGGAATGCCCGTCGAGCGGCAGGTGATCGCGACCGCCGCGAACGCGATCGCGGAAGCGCTCGCCGTCGAAGTTCACGACCATCAGCCAACGGTCGATCTTGACGTAGCGGTCGGTGTCCGTGTCGTACCAGACGTCGAGGAACGCACGGTGGCTCATCGATACGTTGCCGACGCCGCGCCAGTGACCGCGGCTCAGCTCCTGCTGGGGGTCCATGAGGGTCACCGTGCGATTGCTCACGCCGGAAACCACCGAGTAGTGGCCGCAGTCGTGCCGTTTGCGCTCGGCGAGCGTCCAGCCGTCGCAAAAGTGCAAATCGCCTGCCTCGAGGTCTCGCGACCACCACCCGACGATGACCGGCAGCTCGCGCCGGAGAAACCACCGCAGATCGGCGATGGTGCCCGCCTGCTTGGTGAAGACGGTCGCGCCCAGCTTCCGCGCCGCATCGACCACCCGCCGATGGTCCACCCCGTCGCTCCGCACACGGCAGAGCCTGCGCAGGTACTTGGCGCTGCGACGCCGCCCGAGGTACCAGAGCACCGACTTGAGCGAGGTATTGCCGCACTCGTATCCCGTCTGCTGACGGAAAATCGGCAGTTCCAGGTGAGTGCGCATCGCCGCCTCAGAGGTTGAGCTCGGACCCTTCCCACAGGCGGCGGGTCGCGCCGCTCGCGAGATCGATCACGCCGACGTCCAAGCCATGCCGCCCGCCGATCACGAGCTTCCCGTCCTGCGTGACCAGCATCTGATCGACGAACGGCACGCCGGTCGCGACGACGCTCGACGCGAATGTGTGGAGGTCGAGCGCCTCGATCCGGTTCTGGGACGGGCTGTCGAGGTAGAGAACGTCTTGGCGCGGATCGAGAGCGATGGCCGCCGGAGTCGCGGGCAAGGCGAGGGTGCGCCCGTGCTCCCGGTCGAATCGCCAGAGACCGCCGGCCAGGAAATACACGTACCGGCAGTCGGAGGAGATCGCGAAGCCCCCCTCCGGCTCGGCACTCCAGTCGGGCGGCGGAGAGCTGGCCACGGGGCGCGAGACCTGGACCGAAGACTCGGCGAATCCGTCGTCGGTGATCTCGATGAGGCGCGTGCCCGGCCCGTCGTCCGGTGCCACGCCGAGCGCGAAGAGGCGCGAAGGAGAGCCGCAGGTCGCGAGCTGGGAGAAGGCCGCGCTGCTGCGCGCGGATCCGGTGAGGGACTCGCCGGTCCCCACGTCGTAAAGGCCGACGGTCGAGAGATGGGTCGTCTCGCCCGATGTATCGGAGCCCACGTCCACGGTCGCGATCGCGATTTCACCGCGGTCGAGAAGCGCCGCGACGGCCCATTGGTTGTGGCTTACGTCGCTGCGCATGACCCGCGCGAGATCGCCGGTGGTGAGATCGACGCGGTCGAGCGCCGCGCCGCTTCCCAGACCAGCGAGTGCCACGATGGACCCGTCACCGTCCGGCACGAGCCCGCGCACCGGCCCGAGCCCCTCGACTGCCTGTCGCACCGAGCCGTCCGCGACGCGGTATGAGAACACTCCGTTCGCGGCCGGCCACCAGATCTCGGAGCAATCCGGGGTGGAGGCGACCAGCCCCGGCGTGCCGGTCGAGTCGATGGGCGTCGCGACGTCGATCGTCAGCGCCTGCCCGAGGAAAGTCGTGTCGTAAGCGGTCAGGAGACGCACGAATCCCGCTGGCGCCCCGAACGCCGAGCGCGGATCCTGGTGGCCAAAGAAGACTCGCGAGGCGTGCAGCCGAGCGACAGGGAGTCGTTCTGCTGGTCAACGAGGTCCGGACCCCAGATCGGCGCGCCGCCGGCCAGGTCGCAGGAGGAAAGGTACGGGTCGTCGCCGGTGTTCGGAGTCCCGCCGATGATCCCGGATGAAAGCACCCACCGTCCGTCCGGATCGATCGCCAGCAGAGGTCGCGTGTTGTGGCAGGTCTCGAGCTGCTCGTGCGCGCCGGTGGCGAGAT
>CAZYWA010000050.1:3134-23791 GCA_964650975.1 uncultured bacterium | reverse complement strand
CGAGGTGGTGGCGGGCCGCATCCGCGCACATCTCCGGCGTCGGCAGGCGGAGCAGCAGCAAAGCTTGCTGCGCGAGCAGGCGCTGCGCCGCGAGCTGGCCGACGCCGAGGCACGTGCCCAGCGGAACCTCGCCGAGACCCGCGCCAAGCTCCTGGCGGAGCTCGCCACCAAGAACTCGGAGCTCGAGCAAGCGAACACGCATCTTGCCGCCAGCCTCCGCGAGGTGAAGGTGCGAGACGAGCAGTTCCGGGCGGTGGCTCGCTGCGTCCCGGGCGTCGTGTACCTGATGCAGCACGATCCCCGGCGCACGGCGCTCTTCATCAGCGTGGCGGTCGAGGGGCTCACCGGGCGGCGCGCGCCGGACTTCGTCTCGGGTGGTGTCTCGTGGATCGACCTGGTGCATCCCGAGGAGCGCGACCGGGTGTTCGCGCGCATCGACTCGGCGATCGCGCAGCGCAAGCCCTTCGAGGTCACCTACCGTCTGCAGCACGCCTCCGGCGATTGGCGCTGGGTCGAGGAACGCGGCCGGGCGATCTTCGACGAGGACGATGTCCGCTGCGTCGGCGGCACCGTGTTCGACGTCACCGAGCGCCTGGAAGCCGAAGAGGAGCTCACCCGCTTCCGCGACCGCCAGCGCGTCCCGACTCCGCGACCCTAACCCGGGTTATTCATGAAAGTTCGTAGCGAGGCCGCCAAGCGTCGAGCAGCTTCGGGCGCACGCAGGATTTTTGGCCCGCAGGCGTACTGAACAGTACGTCGAGGGACGAAAATCCGAGTACGCCCGAAGATGCCGACGATCGGCGGCCGCAGTAGAACGCTTCATGAATAATCCGGGCTAACAATCCCTCGCGTGGCTCGCGTCCTCATCGCGTACGAGACGCGCTTCGGGTCGACGGCCGAGGTCGCGGACGCGGTCGCGGACGTGCTTCGCGACGGCGGCATCACCGTCGAGGTGCGGCGCGCCAGCGAGGTCGCCGACCCGGCGCCCTACGACGCGGTGGTGGTCGGAGCTCCGGTCTATTCGCGGCGCTGGCTGACCGCCGCGTGCCGGTGGGTCGGCCGCCACGAGCGGCTGCTCGAGCGGCGGCCGGTGTGGTTCTTCGCGCTCGGCATCCGGGTCCCCGACGGGCCGCACGCGAGCGCACGGCACACACTGCGGCTGCTGCGCCGCCTGCACCAGATGGCGCCGACCGTCGTGCCGCGCGACGTGGCGCTCTTCGCGGGCGCGGTGAATCCGGCGATCGTCGGAATTCGCGAACAGCTCCAGCTGCGCATCTTCCGGCCGCGCACCGGGGACTTCCGGGATTGGCAGAGGATCCGAGGATGGGCCGGCCAGGTTCGCGACGCGATCCTGTCAGGACCTTGACGAAGCTCATCCCCTCGCCGACACCCCAGGTCGCGCGCACCGCGACCCTTGGTGATGATTGACGGCCAGGAACCGCCACTAGCACCCGGAAACCACAAATTTCCGAGACTTTTGTACCGCGCTGCGTCAGCGGTTTCCCCCGGTACGAACATTGCTCTCTAGCCCGCCGGCTGGTTATCGTCGGAGGGACACCCATTCATGTCGGCCCCACGCGGCACGACCCTGGCACGAAGCTTGGACGCGGATTCCGCACGACGTAGCCCGGGCTCTCCCAAGCCCTCGCCGGCGGCGGTTCGGCAGCTGCCGAATCCGTCAGCGGCCGTCACGTCGACCCGGATGCGGACGCTCGTCGCCGACGAGCAACCCGAATCGCGCGCGGTGCTCGAGCAGGTGCTGAGCTCACGCGGTCACGACGTCACCGCATGCGCCGACGCCGACACCGCGTGGACGCTCTGCCAGGCCGATCCTCCCGCGCTGCTGCTGGTGAGCGCGGGGCTCCTCGACACCCACGGCGTGCCGCTCACGCGGCGCATCCGTGCGATCCCCGGCGGCGAGCGTACCGTGATCCTGGCGCTCACCGCGGGCGTGCAGCCCGGTGACCTGCAAGGGCTGCTGCAAGCGGGCTGCAACGACTACCTGACTCGTCCGCTCGACGAAGCGCTGCTCAAGGTGCGGCTCGCGATCGCCGAGCTCGGCGTGCGCCAGGAAACACGCGCCAAGCACACCGTCGAGTCGGCGCGCCGCCTGTCGTTCGCGGTCGACCAGAGCCCCGCCGCGGTCATCATCGCGGACCCCAAGGGCAACATCGACTACGTGAACCCCAAGTTCACGCAGCTCACCGGCTTCTCGCACGCGGAAATCCTGGGCTCGCGGCTGCTCGAGCTCTCCGACATGACGCTCGAGGACAAGGCGCGCTTCTGGGAGACGATCGACCGCGGCCTCGAGTGGCGCGGCGAGTTCCGCTACAAGCGCCGGAACGGCGACCACTACTGGGCGTCGGCGTCGATCTCGCCGGCGCGCGGCACCAACGGCAAGACCGCGTACCTGGTCGAGGTCCACGAGGACATCACCGAGAGGAAGCGCGTCGAGGACGCGCTGCGCGCCGGCGACGAGCGTTATCGCGCACTCGCCGACAACGCCTACGACTTGATCTGCGAGATCTCCGTCGACGGCCGCTTCCTCTACGTCAGCCGCAACTACCGCGAGGTCCTGGGCTACGACGCCGAGGAGCTGGTGGGCCGCGAGATCTTCGCGCTCATCCACCCCGAGGACCGCCCCAAGGTGATGGAGCGCTTCGTGCGCGCCGTGCAAAGCGAGGCCCCGGGCGGACCGCGCGGCGAGCAGCTCGTGTTCCGCTACCGCCACAAGAACGGCCAGTACCGGTGGTTCGAGTCGGTGGGGCGCGCCTACCGCAGCGCCGATCGCGAGTCGCGGCGGCTGGTGGTCGCGCGCGACATCACCGAGCGGAAGCGCGCCGAGGATCAGCAGAAGGAGCTGACCGAGAAGCTGCAGAGCGCCAACACGCGGCTCGAGACCATGACCCTGGTCGATCCGCTGACCGAGCTGCTGAACCGGCGCGGCTTGCAGCAGGTGCTGACCCGCGAGATCGACGTGGCCCGGAGATCGTCGAGCGAGCTCTTCGTGCTGTTCGTCGACCTCGACGACTTCAAGCGGATCAACGACACGCTGGGTTATGCGGTCGGAGACGTGGTGCTCAAGGAAGTCGCGCGCAAGCTGCGCGCGAGCATGCGCGGCACCGACCACGTGGCGCGGATCGGCGGCGACGAGTTCATGGTGCTCTTGCCGCGCAGCCGCACGGCGGAAGCGATCCGCGTCGCCGAGCGCGCTCGCATCGCGGTGTCGGGATCACCGGTCTTCCTGTCGTCGGGCACGGTCAACGTCACCGCGAGCCTGGGGCTCGCGCGGGTCTCGCACGACACGCCGTCGATCGACGAGCTCCTGTCGCAGACCCACGTGCTGCTCAGGCAGAGCAAGCTGGGCGGCAAGAACCGGCTCTCGTACGACGTCGGCTTCACCGACAACGAGCCCGACTCGTCGAGCCCGCAAGGCGATCTCATCGATCTGCTGCGCCGCGGCGAGGGCCTGAAGACCGTGTTCCACGCGATCTACCGGCTCGCGGACGAGGTGATCGTGGGTCACGAGTGCCTCACGCGCTCGACGATCCCCGCCTTCGAGCGTCCCGACCATTTCTTCCGCATCAGCCAGGAAGCGAACATCCTGACTCCGGTCGATCACCACTGCTTCAAGACGGCGCTCGCCGCCACCGCCGACCGCGATCCCAGCCTGCGCTTCCACATCAACCTGCTGCCGTCGACGATGATCGACATCCCGGTGCAGCACCTGCTGGAGGCGTTCCCGTCGAACCGCCCGCGCTCGAGCTACTGCATCGAGATCAGCGAGCAGCAGATCATCGGCGACCCGTCCTACCTGCGCGAGCCCGTGAGCGAGCTCAAGCGCGCGGGTGTCTTGATCGCGATCGACGACGTCGGCTTCGGGCGCAGCTGCCTCGAGTCGATGGTGCTGCTCGAGCCGGACATCGTGAAGATCGACCGCAAGGTGGTCTCGGGGATCAACCAGGACGCGTCGCGCGCGACCGTGCTGAAGCGCATCTTCCACGTGGCGAAGGTGCTGGGCGCGGACGTGGTCGCGGAGGGCATCGAGACGCGCGAGGAGCTGCGCGTGCTGTTGCAGCTCGGCGTCTCGTACGGCCAGGGCTTCCTCTGGGGTAAGCCCGCCTGATTCTCCGGGGGGCTTTCCGAGCCCCCCACCCCCAAATCCGGCGCCACTCCGCGCCGACCGGTACCCGGCTGCCGATTGCGCCCATGCCGGTGCACGCGCACCGCGCCGCGTGGCAGTCCCTCTGGTGGCTCGTCCATGACGGCTTGCGATCCATGGGTGCCGCCGTGCAAGATGGCGCGCGTCGCTTGCCTTTCAACCGGCGTCCCCTGCGGAACCCATGACCGATATCTCGAGAATCGTCGACTTGCTGGATGAACCCGCCACCGAGCGGCGCGTGGCGGCTGCGATCGTCCTGGGCGCGATCCAGGCCAGGGGCGCGGAGGTGATCGAAGGACTGCTCGGTCTGATCGACACCGGCGAGCCGGTGCTGATCCGTCACGCGCTCGACGCGCTGGGCGCGATCGCGCCCCGCAAGGTGGCACCGCGCATCCTGCCGTTCGTGACCTCGCGCGATCCCGACGTTCGCAAGGCCGCGGAGCAGGCACTGGTCGCCATCGGCGAGGGCGTGGTGCCGCTCATCCGCGAGCGCATGGAGGAAGCGAGCCCCGAGGAGCAGCGCGCGCTCAACCACCTGCTCGCCGAGGTGGGAGGCGCCGAGGCGTTCTCGACGCTCCTCTCCGGCATGCTCCAGTCCGAAGGCGACCCCGCGGCGGCGCTCGCGGCCCGCCAGCAAGTGCGCTCGGCCGACGCCACGCTCAAGAAGAAGTACCTGGCCGAGACCGAAAAATTCCTGCGCAACCAGCGCAAGGGCGGCGAGCATCCGGGCGCCGTCGCGGCCGCGATCAAGGTGCTGGGCTTCCTCGAGGATCCCAAGTCGGTGCCGACGCTCCTGGCGTTCGCGCGCGCCGCCGACCAGCCGCCCGGGGTGCGCAAGGAATCGATCATCGCGCTGCGCTTCGCGCTCACCGGCTCGGCGAAGGCGTCGAGCGAGGTGGTCGACGCGCTGGTCGCGGCGTCGGGCGCCGAGGACCGGGCGCTGGCCCAGACCGCGCTGCTGACGCTGGGCGGGCTGGCGCTCGCCCCGGAGCACTCGCAGCGCATCCTCAAGCTCGCCGAGCATCCGGACTTCGACCGCGCGCGGCTCGCCATCGAGCACCTCGGCCGGCAGCGCGACTCGCACGCCGCCAAGGTGCTGGTGCAGCTGCTCGAGCACGGCGAAAAGCGCCGCGCCGAGCTCGCCATCCAGGCGCTTTCCCAGCACGAGGACGTGGCGGCGCCGATCGTGAAAGCGCTGGTGGCCGCCGAGGACAGCGAGCGGGCGCGGCTCATCGCCCGCGCCCTCGCCCCGAGGCTCGGCGAGCTGAGCCCGGCGCTCAAGAAACAGCTGCGCGCCCAGGCGCTCGAGAAGCTCGCGGCCGACGAGCCGGGCGCCGAGTCGGTGCTCGACGTCGCGCGCATGGCCGATCCGCGAGCCACCGCCGACGAGCTTCGCGCCCTCGCCGCCAAGCAGCGCAAGGCGGGCAAGCTCGACGACGCGCTGCGCACCATGACCGCGCTCTGCCGCACCGACCAGGCCGACGACAACGACCGCTACTCGCGCGCGGCGCTCGAGCTCAAGAAGCGTACCCACGACGCCACCGGCGCCCGCGCCCACGACCCGGCGCTCCAGGCCCTCAACCAGCTCGCGCTCAAGGGCTTCGACGTGGGCACGGCGCTCCGCAAGGACAAGACCCTCGAGCTCGGCGACCTCTACTACGTCGGATTCCACTTCGCCGAGCGCCGGCACCCGCTCGGCGTCGAGCTGCTCGAAGAGGTCGCCGAGAAAGGCGGCCGCACCAAGCTCGGCAAGATGGCCAAGAACAAGCTCGCGCTGACCTCGACGTGATCGGCATCCCCTCGAACGCTTGCGCGCGAGGGACCGCGCGCGCGCCAAACCGGCCTTGAAGCTTTACCCAAAGACACTTCTCGGGATCTCGCTGCCGGTGCTGGTGCTGGTGGCGGCGCTCTTCGGGGTGTGGCGCGCCACGCTGCTCGACAGCTACCGGCGCTTCGAGATCCGCGACACCCAGCGCGACGTCGAGCGCGCGCTCGACATCCTGCGCGACCGGGTCGCCAAGATGCAGGGTCATCTCCGCGACTGGGCCGCCTGGACGCCCAGCTACGAGTTCATGGAGAACCGCAACCAGGCCTATCTGGACGACAACATCTCCGGCGGGCTCACCCTGCAGGACCTCGGCATTCACTGGATGGCGTACGTGTCGCCGAGCGGAGAGCTGGTGTTTTCGCGCGCCATTCACGAGGTGGGCGGGGTGCCCACCGTCGTCGAGCTGGCGCGCGGCATCCTGCCTCAGCTGGCGCTCGGGCGGCCGCTGGTGTCGCACCGCGACGTCACCGACCAGGTGATGGGATTCGTGCTGCTGCCCGAGGGAATCGGCGCCGTGGTCTCGCAGCCGATCCTCACCACCAGCCACCAGGGTCCGATCCGCGGCTCGCTGGTGTGGGGCCGGTTCATCACCCACGAGGACGTGGGGCGGATGGCGGAGCTGGCGCATCTCTCCATCGCGCTCGAGCGCGTCGACGAGCGCGACCTGCCGGCCGACATGAAAGACGCCATCGCCGAGCTCGCCCCGCAGGCGCCCGTCGACGGCAGGCGCGGCCTCCGGGTGCACCAGCTCGGCCAGTCGAAAGTCGCCGGCTACACGCTGATCGACGACCTGGACGGCAAGCCGGCGCTGGTGCTGCGCGTCGACTCGAGCCGGGCACTCTTCGAGCAAGGCATCGGCACCGTCCGGCAATCGCTGGTGTGGCTGCTGATCGGCGGCGGCATCCTGGGGCTGGTGGTCGCGGCGACCATGCGCTGGCTGGTGCTGGCGCCGATCACCCGGCTCTCGGGCGACCTGAAGGCGATCGGCGGCGGCGGGGACTCGAGCCGGCGCCTCGCCGTGCGCGGCGCCGACGAGATCGCCGAGCTCGGCCAGTCGGTCAACCAGATGCTGGTCGACCTGGAGCGGAGCCAGACGCAGATCCTGGAGCGCGACCGCTACTTCCGGGCGCTCATCGACCAGACCACCGACGTGATCGTGCTGCTCGACGTGAACGCCACGTTCCGCTACGCGAACCAGGCGGTGCGCTGGGTGCTGGGCTACGAGCCCGCCGAGCTGGTGGGACGGCGCGCGTTCGACTTCCTCCACCCCGACGACAAGAAGGTGGTGTTCGACGTGTTCGCCAACGGGGTCGCGCCGGGAGCCACCGCCGCGCGCGAGTTCCGGTTCCGCCACAAGGACGGCTCGTGGCGCTACATCGAGGCGTCGGGGCGACTGTTGCTCGACGACCCCGCGGTGAACGGCGTCATCGCCGCGGCGCGCGACATCACGCCGCGCCGCCAGGCGGAGGAAGAGCTGCGCCAGGCTCGCGCCGCCGCCGAGGCCGCGAACCGCTCCAAGTCGGCGTTCCTCGCCAACATGAGCCACGAGCTGCGCACCCCGCTCAACTCGATCATCGGCTTCTCCGAGCTGCTGCAGGAGCAGACCTTCGGCCCGCTCAGCTCGAAGCAGCTGCGCTACGTGACCAACGTGCTCTCGAGCGGCCGCCACCTGCTGCAGCTCATCAACGACATCCTCGATCTCTCGAAGATCGAGGCGGGGCACATGAAGCTCGACCTGGGCGCGGTCGACGTGCCGCGAGTCCTCGAGGACGTGCGCGGCATCGTGAACGCGCTCGCCACCCAGAAGAGCATTCAGATCGATCTCGACACCGACCCGGCGCTGCCGCTGGTCATGGCCGATTCCGCCAAGTTCCGTCAGATCCTCTACAACCTGCTCTCGAATGCCATCAAGTTCACACCCGATCAGGGCACGGTGCGGATCGTCGCCAGGCCCGCCGCCAACGCCGCCGGCGACCCCGCTCCCAGCGCGGCTCAGGCCTCTCACCTCCAGATCTCGGTGATCGATTCCGGAATCGGCATCCGCCCCGAGGACCGCAACCGACTGTTCCGCGAATTCGAGCAGCTCGACGCCGGCTACGCGCGCCAGCAACAAGGCACCGGCCTCGGGCTGGCGCTCACCAAGCGGCTGGTCGAGATGCACGAGGGAACCATCTGGTTCGACAGCGCCGGCGAAGGCTGCGGCACGACCTTCACCTTCACGCTCCCGGTGAGCGGTCCGGGAGCGACCCTCACGCCCCGCCCGGCTCCCCGGCGGCCGGACGAGCCGCGCACCGCCGAGCTGGTCTCGCCGCGCGCGCCGCTGCTGTTGGTCGTCGAGGACGACCTGACCTCGGCGGCGCTGCTCAAGGAATGCTTCACGCTCGGCGGCTACCGGGTGATCCACGCCGGCGACGGCGCCACCGCGCTGCGCCTGGCCCGCGAGAAGCACCCGCAGGCGATCACCCTCGACGTCATGCTGCCGGGGATGGACGGCTGGTCGGTGCTGCAGGAGCTCAAGGCGTCGCCGGAGACCGCGAGCATCCCGGTGATCATCGTCTCCTCCACCGAGGACCGGCAGCTCGGGTTCACGCTGGGCGCCACCGATTTCCTGGTGAAGCCCACCGACCCGCAGCGCATCGTGAACACCGTCCGCCACGCGCTCGACGGCGCGGTCGCGAAGCCCCGAGTGCTGGTCATCGACGACGACTCGAAGCTCCGCTCGCTGCTCACCGACCTGCTCTCGATGAGCGGCTTCGAGGTGCTGAGCGCACCCGACGGCGCGGGCGGCATCGACCTGGCGCTGGCGCGCCACCCCGACGTGGTGGTGCTCGACCTGATGATGCCAGGGCTCTCGGGCTTCGACGTGGTGACCCGCTTGCGCGACAGGGCCGAATCACGCGATCTTCCCATCGTCGTCTACACGGTCAAGGATCTCGCCGCGGAGGAGCGCACGCGGCTGGTGACTCGGGTGCAAGCGATCGCGACCAAGGGCCGGCCCACCGATCTGGTGCAGGTACTCCGCCGGCTGCTGAGCGGCACGCCGCCCAAGCCGTGAGCATCCCATGAGCGGCGAAAAGGTGCTGCTGGTCGAGGACCAGGCGCTCAACCGCGAGCTGGCCACCGACCTGCTGGAGGTCGCGGGCTTCGTGGTGTGCCAGGCGGATTCCGGCGAACGCGCGATCCAGGTGGCGCGCGCCGAGAAGCCCGCGATCATCCTCATGGACATCTCGCTTCCCGGGATGGACGGGCTCGCGGCCACCCGCATCCTGCGCGCCGACCCGCAGTTCCGCACGGTTCCCATCGTGGCGCTCACCGCGCACGCGATGAAGGGAGACGAAGCGCGCGCGGTCGCGGCGGGCTGCGACGGCTACGTCACCAAGCCGATCGACACGGCCTCCTTCGCCCGCACCGTGGGCGAGATCCTGGCGCGCGGCCGTCCGGCGTGACGACTTCCCCACTCTCGGCGCCGCCCCCGCAACCGGCGCGGCGCGGGATGCTCGCGCGGTTCGACCCCGAGACCGAGGCCCGCTTCCGCGAGCACCGGATCGAGCGGGCGCTGCCCACGATCCGCTTCGGCTGCATGGGCGCCTGCATCATCTTCGCGGCGTTCTTCCTGCGCGATCGCTACCTGCACGCCGACGAGAGGCTGACGCTCACGCTGCGCGTGATCGCGTGCGTCTTCTACCTGAGCCTGATCCCGCTGCTCGGCGTGAAGCGCTTTCGCCCGTCGATTCCGGCCTTCGCCCCGGTGGGCGCGGGCGTGGGCGCGCTGTGCGTGTCGCTGCTCTGCGTGGTGGTACCGCACGGATTCGACATCGGCATCGGCGGTCCGTTGCTGGTGATCATGGCGGCGCCCGCGGTGGCACCGTCGGCGTGGTCGGCGGTCGTGACCTGCATCACCTGCGTGATGATCCCCAACATCGCGATGCTGGCCAGCCATCAGCCGTGGATCACCCGCTTCAGCAGCAACCATTACCTGATCCTGGGGGCGCTGCTCTCGATCGGCATCGCGGTGCTCTTCGAAAGCGACGCGCGCAGCGCCTTCCAGCTCGAGCTCGACCTCGAGAAGGCCGCGACCACCGATCCCTTGACGGGCATCTTCAACCGGCGGCGTTTCCTCGAACTGGCCGACTCCGAGGTCGCGCGAGCGCGCCGCTACGGCCACGCGCTCTCGGTGGTCATGCTCGATCTCGATCACTTCAAGCAGATCAACGACCGATTCGGACACATGGGCGGCGACTCGGTGCTCAAGGTGCTGCCGTCGCGGCTCGACGTCTACCTGCGGCGGAACGACGTCCTGGGCCGGATCGGCGGCGAGGAGTTCGCGATCGTGCTTCCCGAGAGCGATCGCGGCGCCGCGGCCGCCGCGGCCGAGCGGCTGCGCGCGGCGCTCGCATCCCAGACCATCCCGCTGGGGAGCGCCGCGGTCACGCTCACCGTGAGCGCCGGCTGCGCCGAGCTTTCCGCCGACGACGCCGACTTCGAGGCGCTGCTCAAGCGCGCCGATCTCGCTCTCTACGCCGCCAAGCGCGCGGGACGGAACTGCGTCGAGGTGGGCTGAGTCTCCCGGGGGCCTGTTCCAGCCCCCCGCCTCATGAAAAGTGCGATTTTCATGGGGCCCCACCCCCGAGTCGGCTCGCATGGCTCGCCGCGCGCCTGCGGCGCGGTTCTCGTGCATCGACTCGCAGCCGCAACCAGCGGGGAGGGCGGTGCTTCCGCGTCGGAGGGCTGCGCTCCCTCGCAGCCGCAGGCGTCCATCTTGGTCCGGACGCTGCGGACGCGAGGGACCGCGTCCCTCCAAACAGCACGAGATCGCTTCGGAGGAAGCGCTCCGGGCAAGGATCCGATTTTCTTCTGAGCCCGGTCAGGGCGCCGTGGTCGGGCCTGCGACGACGCCCGCCAGGAACTCCGCCATCTGCTGGTGGCCCCAGGCGTTGAAGTGGACGCTGTCGTCCTGGAACGGTTCGAAGCGCGTGCCGCGGTCGGCGACGAACGGCTGATTGCCGTCGACGACGGGTGCGTCGAGCTCGCGGCCCACGTCGCGAACGATGCGGTAGAAGGGCTCGAGCTGCTCGGCGTGGCCTCCATCGAGGCCCAGGCCGCCGGTCAGGTAGGTCGCGTAGGTCGGTTCGAGAACCAGGAGCGGCCGGCCACCCGCGGCGCGACTCCGCTCGACCATCGCGACCAGATTCCGCCGGTAGACCTCGCGCGGCTTGGGCAGGTCGAGCCCCGCGCGCGCGAGCCAGTCGATCACCGTGCCGTTCAGCAGATCGAGCACCCAGTCGTTGTGGACATAGTCGATCACCACCCAGTCCGGGCGGACCTGCTGCAGAGCTCCCTCGAGCAACCGCAATCCGTAGGTCGACGTGGTGGCGCCCTTGCCGAGATTCACCACCCGCACCGCGCGCTCCGGGAAGCGGGTCGCAAGCTCGCGTTCGAGGATCGCGGTCCAGATCCATGAGGCCCGGAACTCGGGCGAGTAAGTCTCCGCCTCGGTGCTCGAGCTTCCCACGCACAGCACCAGCAGACGGCCCGCGTGGGGCTCGCGCTCCGACGCGGGGACGTCGCGCAACGCCTTCGCCACCACGTTCCGGTCTCCGCCGGGGTCTCGGAGCGCGTGCTGGGTGCCGAATCCGACCAGCACCAGTACCGCGAGAAATCCCAGAAAACCCAGGAAAGCGCGCAGTGCGGCGCGCGCCGTCAAACGCCGCGGCTCGCTCCAGAACGCGGCGGCCCACACCGCCACGGTACCGCCGCCCCCCAGCAAGAGCTGCAGCGGACGCGGGAGCACCGGGACGATCAGCCCCAGAACCACCGTCCAGAACGGCAGAACCAGCCACAAGCGGCCGGGGCTGAGCGACGCCCCCGCGGCGCCGTGCCGGGCCCGTCTGAGCATGAAGCCGGACACGAAAAAAACCAGCGTCGCGACCAGCGCGATGTTGCGCGTCGAGAGCGCGTCGGCCGGCACGCGAAGGTCCGTGTAGTGCCCCACCGTGAAGAGCACCACAGGGCGCGTCGCGCCGAGCGCCGCGCGCAACGCCGCCGGCTGCAACGAATACACGGCGGCCGGCTCGTCCGCCGCACGCGGCGCGGGGAGCGCGAGATCGGATCCGCCGAGCGGAGTGAGCTTCCCGGATGGGTCGAGATCGAACCAACCGGCGGGGATCGCGGGATTCTGCCCGAAGCGAAGCACGCGGCCCGGACCGCGAACGCCGTCCGAGGCGACGGCGTAACCCACGTCGCCGGGGCCGAGCGTCACCTCGATCGTGCCGGTGGCGTTCGGCCGCAGCACCAACTCGGATTCGTAGCGAACGTCGTCGCCGGCCGGCCGCCGTTCCAGCACCGACGGGTTCGGCCCGAGTACCGCTTGCAGCGAAAGGCCGAGGGGAACGTCGACGAGCGCGCCGGCCACCAGCAGCGCCACGCCCGTCCCGAGCATCCGCGCCGCGCGTCGCAGCGCTTCACTGCGTGCGGTCGCCATGTCGTGCGGTGCGGTGCAGGCGTGCGACCGAGTCGAGCGCACGATCACAACGTCTCGCGGAATCTAGCACGCAGGTCGCGCCGGGCACCCGCCGCGCAGCGGATCGTATAGAGTCCGCACGTGTCCCTGGCGCGACGAGTCGCACTGCTCGCGGAGACCGCGCTCTGGTGCTGGGTGGTGGCGGGGGTCGCGGCGCTGGTGGGACCGCCCGCCCTGGCCGCGGTGTTGGTGTGGGTGCTGGCGCTGAGTGCGAGCGTGATCGGATTCGAGCGCCGCGGAGGCTTTCGCTCCTCGACGCGTGTCGGGAGCTGGCGCCTCCTCGCGTGGCACGTGAGCGTGGGCCGAACGCTGGCGGTGTTGAGCCAGGGTTTCGGCCTGTGGGTGGCGATCCACATCGCTCCGCTGTGGCTCGCGCTCGGCGCGATCGCGAGCGCGATTCTCGGTGGCGTCGCGTGGAAGGCGCGGCGAACCGGCCGGCCCACGCTCAGCCTCGCTCGCGCCGCGACGCCACTCATCGCCACCAATCTGGCCATCTGCGCCGCGGCCTACGCCGGCTTCTTCGGCCTCGCCTGCGCCTCGGTCGCCGCGCAGCCTGGCGTCACGACGCTGCTCGAGCTGCGGCCCGTCGGCGCTCCCGGCTCGCCGGACCCGCTGCTCGATCGCTCGTGTCAACTGGTGCGATCGATCACCATCGATGCGCAGGACGGCGCGCTGCTCATCGCGTGCGGACCGGAGCGCGCCACCGTCGACCGCGACGCGCTGATCCGCCTCGATCCGGCCCATCCCAGCGAACGGCGCGCGCTTTCCGGCACGTCGGCCGCGATGGGAATCGCTATTCCCGGCACCGAGCTGGTCGCCGCGTCGATGCTCGAAGACGACGTGGTGCGGCTCCTCGATCGCGTGACGCTGGCACCGCGCGCGTCGATTCCAATGCGTCAGCCGCTGGCGCTGGCCTGGGACGCCGACGCGAGCCGGCTCTTGGTGGCCAACGCCGCGGACCCGAGTTGCGTCGCGGCGATCGACCCCATGACCGCGAGGCGCGTGAGCCCCCAGCTCCCGGGATTCGAGCCGACCGCGGATCAACTGCGCCAGGTTTACCTGCCCGCCAAGCGCAGCCTCGCCTGCCGTCCCGGGAGCTGCTCCCCCTGGAGGATGGTGCCGCTACGCGATCTGGGCCTGGTGGTGGTCGCCAACTTCGCCGGCACCTGCACCTGGCAGGCGGTTTCCTACGACGGGCTCAGCACGGTGCTCGGCAACGAGTGGCTCTCCCCGGCACGCGACGTGAAGCTCTCGCCGGCGCACGCCGAGATCGGCGTCGCGATGTCCTACCGCGGCCAGATCGCGGTGCTCGACGCGCACAACTTGCGTCTCGACCGGACCCTCGACGTGGGCTTCGGAACCATGTGGTTCGACTGGCTCGGCGATCGGGAGCTGCTGGCCGGGGATTACATCACGGGAGAGTTGCATCGCTTCGACGCCACGTCCGGTGCACGGCGCGGGCATCTCGGCCTGGGCGGCAAGCTTCGAGACGTGGTGTTCGACGCCGCTCGCGGACGCGCCTACGCGGCCTCGCAATGCGGCGTCTACGCCATCGACCCGGATGTGGCGCTGCGCGCCGATCCAGGCTGAGTGCGCGCGGCGCCGTACATCCGCCGAACAGGCTCGATGCTTCCAGCCAGGACAGCGCTCAGCCGGCAGTGAGCGCGCCGATTCGTTCCAGGAGCTCGGTGTGGAAACGCACCGCGTGCTCGATGCCGTCGCGGGAGATCTTGTCGAGGGTGTCGTGATCGGTGTGGTAGTAGGGCGGCGCCTCGATCAGGCAGAAGGTGGGCAGCTCGTCGCACACCACCAAGAGATCGCTGATGCAGACCTTGGCGGTCGGCGGATCGACGGTCATGAGCCCGGTCTCACGGACCAGCGCGGGTAGCGCGGGCTCGATCTCGGGCCACGGCTTCGAGCCCAGGAACGCCTGACGGCGATCGTTGAAATCGGCCGGCCAGCCGGCGAGCGCGCGCTCGGTTCCAGCCTGGGCGTCGGTGTGCTCGATCAAGACCAGCGACGTGAGCGACGAGAACCGCGCGCGGTCTCGGTCGTGGAAGGCGCGCATGCCGGCGCCGCCGTCGTGGTGCGCGGCGAGGCCCACCAGCACGAAGCTCGCCGACTTCTTCCCGCTCGCGCGCCGTTCGTGGATGGTGCGCGTGAGACCCACGAGCGTCGCGAGGCCACTCGCGTTGTCGTTGGCTCCCGAGAAGAAGCTGTCGAGGTGGGTCATGACGCCGATCGTGGCGGGAAGCTCACCGTGGATCCGCGCCACGACGTTGCTCGCGGTCGCCCGCTCGCGCTCGCTCGCGTCGATCGAGCCGGTAAGCGTCGATCCGGTCGCGGCCAGGATGCGCGCGCCGTCCTCGCTGTCGACGCAGAAGCCCGGGATCGGACGACGGCCGTCCGGATAGGTCGAGTCGCCGAGCGCGAATGCCTTGTCGATCGGCGCCACCACGCGCCACGTGCCGGGCGGCATGGGAAGCGAGAACACGAAACCGCGCGCCCCGACCTCCACGGCGCGATCGTAGAGCTTTCCATCGCGCACCGAGTTGAGCGCGGCGGTGCCCTTCATGGTGGCGGCCACGTAGGCCCACGCACCCGCGGCCTTCGCCCAGTCGGCGTCGCTCGTGATCACCACGACGGGCGCAGAGACCGGAGCCGCCGGAAAGAGGCCGTCGATCGGCGCGGGCATGGCGCTCGCGAGCGGCGCGCCCGAGCCGATCGCCAGCGACCACTTCTTGGGGCGAGCCGCGCGCAGCTCGAAGTCCTCGAGCGTCACGTCGTCGACGAAGGGACGCAGCGCCGCCGCCAGCAGCTCGCCCGCGTCGCGCTCCTCGGGCGAGCCGCCCATGCGGCCCCACAATCGATCGGCCGAACGGTTTCGCTCCGCGATCGCCACGAACCGCGCCGCGAGATCGAACGGGTCGTCGGGGACGGCCGGCGTGCCGAACCGTCCCGGGAAATCGGCGAGCCAGCGCTCCGCGGCGCAGGCACCGCCCACGGTCAGGGCGCCGACCCCGGCCAGGAATGCGCGCCGCGAGAAACGCAGGGACCCGTCGCGATCGCCGCGCCCGCCGCCGTCGCGCTTCACGCTTCCGCCGTCCATCGGTCGAGCGCTCGCTGGTGATGCAGGATCGCCGACTCGTACTTGTGGAACACGTGCTCCGTGGTCCGTCCGGTGCGCACACCCTGCTGGAAGAGATCGAGGATCGCGAAATCCTCGCGCAGGATGTAGCGCGACGCGAGCCACGTGCCGTAGGCCCGCAGCCACTCGAGGCCGCGCGCGCCGCGACGCTTGAAGAACACGTAGCGGAACCGGCAGCGATCGGGCGCGATCGGAAAGGTCTGGAACGTGGTCAGGTGGTAGGGCAGCACGTTCATCAGCGTGTTGGGGAAGATCAGGTACTTGTGGATGCACTCGAGCTGCTTCCCGGTGTAGGGCCCGCGCCGCGAGGTGCGCGCGTCGATCCAGCGGCGCCACTCGTAAGGCGCGATGGGAAGCGTCTGGCGGGTGTGGTCGCCGTAGGTGACGAGCTCGGGCCGCGTGCTCACGTGCGCGTCGATCGTCTGATTGTGAACCACCGGCGCGTGGTAGTACTCGGTGGCGTTGTCGAGCACCGTCTTCCAGTTGACCTCGAGCTCCCAGATCTTCTCCTGGATCGGCTCCATCTCGTCCAGCTGGTAGTGGGCGACTTCGCGGTCGATGCCGCCCAGCGTTTCGGCCAGGGCCGGTGCCGTGGGATCGAGGTTGATCCACACCTGGCCGGCCCACACCTCGGCGCGGACCGGCAGCAGATCGAGGGCCGCGCGGTTCAGATTCTCGAAACCGCCGCCTTCCGGCACCTCACGTAGCCGCCCGTCGTGGGAATAGATCCAGCCGTGGTACGGGCAACGCAAGTGAGGCGCGCGTCCGGGCTTGCAGGCGAGCCGGGTGCCGCGATGGCGGCAGGTGTTGTGGAATGCACGCACCTGGCCCTGGTCGTCGCGAATGACGAGGATGGACTCGCCGAGCTCGTCGAGCACGAAGTGGGCGCCGGGCTCGCTCACCTTGCTGGCCGGGCCGGCCACGGTCCACGCGCGGCGGAACACCCGCGCCAGCTCGATCTCCTGGAACTCGCGATCGAAGTAGCGGGACGCGGGCGTGGTTCGCCCGGCGTGAGCCTGGAACGAGGTGGCACCGGCCAGGGCGGAGTCGCGCGCCGACGGCATGCTGCGGGACTCGCTTCCGGCGCGGGGCGGCGGAGTCACCGGCGCGACGGGCTCGCGCGCCGCGCCGCGAGCGCCGCGTTGATCTCGTCCACCTTGCGATGAGCGGCCTGCTCGACGTCGGCGGCCGTCAGGTCGACCCCGCGCAGCCGCGAGAACACCCGTGCCACGTAGCGCGACG
The DNA here is from genome assembly GCA_964650975.1 of uncultured bacterium. Taxonomy (GTDB): domain Bacteria; phylum JADJOY01; class JADJOY01; order JADJOY01; family JADJOY01; genus CAZYWA01. Next base: position 6,891 of record CAZYWA010000050.1, on the reverse strand, counting down.
AGATGCCGCGCTTGCCGAGGAGGATCATCGAGACCAGGTCCGCGTCGGAAATCCGCGCCACTCCGGCTCTCACCTTCGGTTCCATCGAAAGGGCGAAACCAGAGTAGCTCAGGCGCCCGCGCTCTTGTAGTACGGGTTGGCGCCGGCCGTGTGGTCGGTCGTGTCGAGGATCTCGGTCACCTCAGGGATGGCCTCGCGGATCATCACCTCGATCCCCTGGCGAAGCGTGGCCTCGGACTGGCCGCAGCCGTGGCAGCCGCCGCCGAAGCGCAGGAACACCCGGGTGTCCTGGACGTCGGCCAGCATCACCCGCCCGCCGTGGCTCGCCACCTGCGGGTTGATCTTCGCGTCGAGCAGCTCCTGAACGCGCGCCGCGATGGGATTGCCGAGGAGCGGCGGCTTGTTCGGGTTGTCGAACTTGAACCACGAGCCCGAGAGCTCCTCGACGTAATCGAGGGTGGCGCCGGTCAGGCGATCGGCGCTCTCCGGATCGATCAGGATCTGGATCCCCTCGACGTCGAGGGTGCGATCCTCGGCGGTGCGCTCGCCCTGCTCGACGAAGTAGAGGTGGTAGCGCCACGCCGCGGCGCTCTCCTCCTCGACGCTGACCCGCAGCGCGCTCTCGGTACGATTCTCCGATTGCTGGACCGAGCGGATCTTGTCCTTGGCGACCTGCGTCAGCACCAGCAGGCTCGCCGCCGTTGCGGCGCTCTGGGACTGCGGAATCATGGAATCGTTCATGGCGTGCCCCATTTCGTCATCGGCTCACCCTAATCCGAACCGACGCATCGCGCCAGACCGCCGGCAGTCGCGGGGAAACCGCCGTGATCCCCTCGGGTTGGCGTACTCGACCATGGCGAAGAAATGGTCCGGCCGTGACACAAGCCTGACGATCGGGCCCTACCTTCTAGTGCGGTCGAATTGCACCGACGGGGGTTCCATGTCCGACACCGTACTCACCACCGCGCGCGCCGACGAGGAAGTCTCGTCGAAGTCCGCGCCCTTTTTCATCATGCACCTCGCGGTGCTGGGCGCCGTGTTCACCGGCGTGCGCCCCATCGACTGGATCGTGTGCGTGGGTCTCTACTACTTCCGCATGTTCGGCATCACCGCCGGATTCCATCGCTTTTTCTCGCACCGCTCGTACAAGACCAGCCGCGTCTTCCAGTTCGTGCTGGCGTGGATCGGCACCATGTCGGCGCAGAAAGGCGTGCTGTGGTGGGCCGGGCATCATCGCCACCATCACCGGTTCTCGGACACCCAGGAGGACATCCACTCGCCCACCAAGCGCGGTTTCTGGTGGTCGCACGTGGGCTGGATACTGTCGTCGCGCTACGACGAGACGCCGATGCAGGACATCCGCGACTACGCCAAGTACCCCGAGCTCGTGTGGCTCAACGAGCACTACCTGGTGCCGCCCACGCTGCTCGCCATCGTGGTATTCGCGACCCTCGGCTGGTCGGGGCTCTTCATCGGTTTCTTCCTGAGCACCGTGCTGCTCTGGCACGGCACCTTCACCATCAACTCGCTGTCGCACGTGTTCGGCACTCGCCGCTACGCCACCACCGACACCAGCCGCAACAACCCGCTGCTCGCCTTCATCACCATGGGCGAGGGCTGGCACAACAACCATCACTACTTCCAGGGCTCCGCGAACCAGGGATTCTTCTGGTACGAGTTCGACTTCAGCTACTACATCCTGAAGGCGCTCTCGGCGGTCGGCATCGTGTGGAACCTGAAGAAGCCCAACGCGGTGGTGCTGGCGTCGAACCGGATCCGCCCCGTGGCCGAGCCGCGGCCGGCGGTGCGACCGTCGTTCGATCCGCAGCCGATCGTGTTCCCGGCTGCGCTGGTGCAGCGCGCGAGCATGAAGCCGAACGCGCGGGTGGCTCCCTCGAGCGACTCCCTCGAGCTGCCGCCCGCCGCCGCGTGAGCGGCGTTTCCGCTCACATCTGGATCACGCCGTTGCTGGTGGTCACGAAGGACACGCTGCCGTTGTCGTAGGTGGTGAGCGCCGACAGGTCGATCAGGCTGCCGGCGCCGTCCGCCTCGAAGAGCGCCGTGCCGGTGTTCTCGGTAACGATCGTGGTGACTCCCGAGAGATCGACCTGAGCGCCGGGCGTGATCGCGCCGATCTTCAGGAACTGCGAGCCCCCGTCGGCGGTCAGCGTCACGAGGTTGGGCAAGCTCACCGCCGCGCCGGACCCGTTCGCCACGATTTTCCAGCAGCCGAGGAGCGAGCAAAGAGACGTGTCGACCTTGTAGGAGAGAACGCCCGGCAGGCTGATCGACCCGGCAGCGGCCGCGATCTGGGTATCGTCGATGGCGCCGAGATCCGGCGCGTCGAAGCTCGATGTGGCGCCGCTCACGCTGATCTGTCCGTGATCGAGCGTGGTGAGCAGCGGCGCGCTGAAGACCGCGCCCTGCGTTAGAGCGACGTTCAGCTTGCTCGCCGACGTCAGCAGCGGTGCGCTGAAGGTCGCGCCGTCGCCCTGCAAGATCATCAGCGGTGCATGGCCCGCCGTCGAGGTGAGGCTGGTCAGAGCGGGCAGAGCCACCTCACCCCCGGGGCCGCCGACCGAAACCGAGAGGTCCGACGCCGTGGTCAGACTGGCGAGCGTCACGTGGCCTCCGGAGTTGGCACCCAAGCTTCCGCCATCGAGGTTGGTGGCTCCGGTCACGGTCAGGTCGCCGCTCGACAGCGCCTCGAGATTGCCCGCCACGCTCGACAGGCCGGCGTCGAAGATCCCTTTTCCAGCCACCTCGAAGAGCTGGCCGTCCATCTGGATCGACGCGTGGGAGACCACGTTGTGGACCACGGGGTTGGCCGCACTCACGACCACGGTGCCGCTTAGGCCATCGACGTCGATGCCCACGTCGATGTTGGAGCTGTTCGGTGGGACCGATCCGTGCTTCCAGTTCGCAGCGTTCGTCCACTGCCCGCCGGCCGGGTTACTCCAGCAGTAGACGGTGGGGAACGCGTCGTCCCAGTGGCAGACGGTGCCGGTCTCGAAGTCGTTGGAGAAGACCGGGCCCGCGGCGGCGGAGCGCGCCGCCGCCAGGAGCACCACGACGCCCAAGGTGCGGAGCAGAGGTAATGCTGACTTCATGAGGCCCTCCGTCGGTGGATGTTGCGAACGGGCGGCGATCCTACCGCCCCACCGATCCCGCCGTCTCGTATAGCCTTGCCGTCGTGAAAGCGGTCGACGTCACCAAGCTGCGCGGGCGCCTGCCCGATCCCGCCAACTTCTGGCGGCCGGCGCTCCTGATCCTGCTCTTGATTCTGCTGCCCGGGGTGATGATCGGGGCGGTCGGGGTCCTGGTGCTGGTGTTCCAGCGCACCACCGTCGACGTGGTGTTCGGAGTGCTGATCCTGGCGTTCTGCGCGGCGCTGGGCGCGGGGATCGTGCTGGTGTTCGGCTCGATCCGGCGCCGCGCCCAGCTCTCCGCGCTGCAGAACGCCTTCGTTTCAAAGGTCTCCCACGACCTCAGGACACCGCTCACCAGCATCCGCATGTTCGTCGAGACCCTGCAGATGGGGCGGGTTCACGATCCGGAACGCTACGCCGAGTGCCTGAACGTGCTCACCGCCGAGACCGAGCGGCTCTCGACCATGATCGACCGGCTGCTCGACTGGGCGCGCATGGAGGCCGGGCGCAAGCAGTACCGGTTCGAGCCCACCGGGGTGCGCGACATCGTCGACACCGCGCTCAACGCCTTCCGCCCGCAGACGCTGGCGGGCACCGTGCAAGTCGCG
>CAZYWA010000050.1:0-3124 GCA_964650975.1 uncultured bacterium | reverse complement strand
GCTGCCCGCGATCACGGCCGATCGCGAGGCGCTCTCCGAGGTGCTGCTCGACTTGCTCAACAACGCCTACAAGTACACCGGCGAGGAGAAGCTCATCCGGGTGAGCGCGCACCGCGACGGCAAGAACGTGGTGATCTCGATCTCGGACAACGGCCCGGGCATTCCCCGCTCCGAGCACCTGCGGATCTTCGAGCGCTTCTACCGCGGCACCGACGTGAGCACCCGCGCCATCGAGGGCACCGGTCTCGGGCTCGCGATGGCGCGTCACGTCGTGGACGCGCACCACGGCGTCATCCACCTCGAAAGCGAGGTCGGGAAGGGCAGCACCTTCAGCCTGGTGCTGCCGATCCACTGAGCGTCGCATGGCACGAGACCCCGCCCACGAGCCGCGCAAGACCCGCATCCTGCTGGTCGAGGACGATCACTCGATCCTGCGCGGGCTCGAGCTCAATCTGACCGTCGAGGGTTACGAGGTGGGCACCGCCGCCGACGGCAAGGCCGGCCTCAAGCAAGCCCTCGAAGACCCGTGGGACCTGATCATCCTCGACATCATGATGCCGGGACCCGACGGGCTCGAGATCCTGCGCCGGGTGCGCGCGGCGAAGAAGGAGACCGGCGTGATCCTGCTCTCCGCGCGCGGTGCCGAGTTCGACAAGGTCGTGGGGCTCGACCTGGGCGCCGACGACTACCTCACCAAGCCGTTCGGCCTCGCCGAGCTGCTGGCGCGGATCAAGGCGGTGCTGCGGCGCCGCAGCTCGGCGCCGGCGCCCGCCGTCGCCAGCGAGGCGGTGCATGCGTTCGGCGACGTCGCCGTCGACCGCGAGCGGCGCCGCGTGACCAAGGGCGGCCGCGAGGTGGTGCTCACCGCGCGCGAGTACGACGTGCTCGCCTATTTCCTGGCGCGCGAGGACCGCGTGGTGGGCCGCGAGGATCTGCTCGAGAAAGTGTGGGGATTCTCGAACCTCGAGTCGAACCGCACCGTGGACAACTTCGTGTCGCAGCTGCGCGCCAAGCTCGAGACCAATCCCGACCAACCCATGCACTTCGTCACCGTGCGGGGCGTGGGGTACCGGTTCGTGGCGAACGCGAAGGCGTCCGAGAAACCGGTGAAGAACCGGTGACGGTGACGCGCGGCGCACGGAAGCTCGCGGCGGCCGTCGAGCGATTCGGTCTCGGCCCACGGATTCTCGGCGCCCGGGCCGTGGACGTGGGCGCCTCGCACGGCGGCTTCACGCGGGTGCTGCTCGAGAAGGGCGCACTCGAGGTGCTGGCGGTCGACGTGGGCCGCGGCCAGCTCGAGCCCGAGCTCCGCGACGACCCACGGGTGCGGCTCCTGGAGCGGGTCGACTGGAAACGCCTGCCGCCCAGCATCGAGCCTGGCCCCTTCGACGTCTTCGCGGTCGACGTGAGCTTCGTCGCCGCGCGCAACATGCTCCGCGGTCTCGCGTTCCGGCTGCGGCCCGGCGCGCGGGGCGTGGTGCTGGTGAAGCCGCAGTTCGAGCTGCCCGAGGGCTCGCTCGCGCCGGGGCAGCCCGGCGACGCGGCCCTGCGCGTGAAGGCGCTGGAGCGCTTCCGGACCAAAGCGAAGCAGCTCGGCTTCGCGGTCGTCGAAGCCATCGAGTCGCCGGTGCCGGGCGCCTCCGGCACCATCGAGATCCTCGCGCACGTGCGCTTCGACGGCTGGGATGCCAAGCCCTCGCCCGCTCCGCCCGGCGACAGAACCGCCGCGGAGGTTCAGGAGACCGCGGCCGAGCCCCACGACGCTTCGCTGCGCTGGTTCGCGATCGCCTCGCCTGGCCTCGAGCCGGTGCTGGAAGCCGAGGTGCGGGCCCTTTCGGGCGTGAGCGACGTCCAGCCGATCGAGGGAGGAGTCGGATTCGCCGGCTCGCTGGCTGCCGGGATGAGCGCCAATCTGTGGCTGCGCACGGCCACCCGGGTGCTGGCGCGAGCGGGAAACTTCCGCGCCGAGGACTTCGCTTCGTTCCGGCGCCGCGCGGCGCAGCTCGACTGGGCTCCGTTCCTGACGCCGGAGACACCGGTCGAGGTCCAGGTCACCGCTCACCGCTGCAAGCTCTTTCACAGCGACGCGGTGCGCGAGAACGTCGAGCACGCGATCCGCGATTGGGCGCGGAAGGCGCGTTTCTCGTCCGCCGGCCGCGGGTCGCCGCAACCATCCGGCACTCCTGCTCCGATCCGGGTGCTGGTGCGGGGCTCGCAGAACCGCTGGACCTTCAGCGTCGACAGCTCGGGTGCCTTGCTGCACCTGCGCGGCTGGCGTACCGAGACGGCGCGGGCGCCGCTTCGAGAGACGCTCGCGGCGGGTCTGATCGCACTTTGCGGCTGGGACGGAACCACGCCGTTCGTCGACCCGATGTGCGGCTCCGGCACGTTCGTGGTCGAGGCCGCGGCGATGGCGATCGCGCGCGCACCAGGCCTCGATCGCACCTTCGCGTTCGAGACCTGGCCCTCATTCGACGCGCGCGCCTGGGACGAGCTGCGCGCCGGCGCACGGGAGCACGAGCGGAGCAGCCCCGCCTCGCCGATCACGGGCTACGACCGCGACCCTGCGGCGGTGCGCGTGGCGCGCCGCAATGCCGAGCGCGCCCGTCTCGCCGAGCACCTGTCGCTCCACCAGGGCGATCTCGCCAAGGTGCGCCCGCCGCCAAGTACGGGCCTCGTGCTCGTCAACCCGCCGTACGGGCGCCGGATCGAGAACCCTCGGGAAGCCCGCGCCCGCATGCGCGAGCTCGGCCGCGTGCTGCGCGACCGCTTCCGAGGATGGCACGGCGGCGTGCTGCTCCCGGACGCGAGCTGGGCCCGCGACCTGGGGATCGAGCCAGTGCGCACGACCGCCCTCCGAAACGGCGGCCTACGAGTGCACCTGATCCAGCTCGACCTCTGATCTCCCGCGCGCTGTTCCAACCCCCGAGAAAGCTCTGAAGGTGTGGACGATCTCCTGCTGTTGGGAGGGACGCGGTCCCTCGCGTCCGCAGCGTCTGAACCGAGATGGACGCCTGCGGCTGCGAGGGACCGCAGCCCATAGGCGAGCAGGCGCAAACGCTCGAGCGTTTTCCCGCCACGCATGCCGCTGATCCAAGCGGCTGAATTTCTTTCGTCTACACCC
>CAZYWA010000049.1:0-23864 GCA_964650975.1 uncultured bacterium | reverse complement strand
TATTCGGGAAGACGACGGTGTCGTCCAGTGGGATGAGTAGCAGTGTGTTAGCCATCATCGTATTGTGCCACCAGATAGTTGAGGTTGTCAAATATCTAGAAAGTCGACTATGATTGGACCCATGAGTTCCTGGGAGTGCCTCTTCGACCTGCTGATGTCCCAGCGGGCCCGCGTCCCCGCGATCGCCGAACCACGACACGTTCTCCTGGAGCAGCCCTAGCCACACCGCGTAGTCGCCGCGAGGAAGCGGGCCGCGACCCTCGTCCTCGGGCGCGAGCGGCACCTCGAGATCGACGGTCTCACCCGGCATCACCGTCTCCGGCAGCGCGACGCGGCCTTGTCCCGCGAGGCTCCGATCGGGCTTGAGCCAGCGGACGCCGAGGCGCACCGAGTGGGAGGGTCCTTCGAGACTCGCCTCGGACGGCCAGGGTGCGCCCGTGCCCGTGTGCGTCAACCGCAGTCGGATGCGTCGTGGACGCGAACGCGACGTCGTGAGCTGGCTGGTGGGCGCATCGAGAAGCGTCAGCGTCGATCGCATCGCCGCCCTGGGCAGGACCGAGCCGGGCGGGTCGAGCAGCAGCATCCCCTTCGCGCCCAGGTCGTTCGCGAGCGGGCCGGGACGCACCCAGAGCGTCGCGCCGGCGCCGTTTTCGATCAGCACCCGACGTGCACCCGCGACGCGCGCGGCCGCTGCCGTGCCACCCAGCACGAAGAGCGCGGGGCACGGCAGATCCTGGACCGACGAATCGAACCGGTGGAGCTCGAGCTCCGGACTCGCGAAACCCAGATCCAGGTAGACGAAGTTCAGCCCGTCGTCGTCCACGGCCACGCACCGGGCGCTCGGATCCGGCGAGCGCTCGCCGAGGAACGTCACGACGTGCGCCACCGCGCGACGCTGATCGCGATAGCGCGAGCCGGCCACGAAGTAGCCGCGCGACGTCGTGAACGCCGCGGCCGCTCCGACCACGGCGAGAATCCCGGCGAGCTTCGCGGGCCGGCGTGCGACCGCGATCACCACGAATCCGCCGACCGCCACGACCATCACCAGCCACGCCATCTCGATCCGCTCGACGCGCGCGAGCAGCGGATAGAGACCCAGGACGTCGATCCAGTTCATCCCCGACGGTCCGCCCTCGGGGGAGGTTCGCGAGTGCATCAGCCCCACGCACGCCGTGGCCGCGAGCGGGAGCGCAGCGGCCCACACCCACGTCCATCGCGTTTTCGCGTGCGCCACACCCGCGGTCCACGCCGTGATCAGCACCGGCACCATCACCGCGTCGGTCATGCGGCCGAGCATCAGGAACTGTGCGTGGCTGGCGCCGCGCGGACTGAAGTGGTTCGCGAACAGGCCGACCACGAGCCAGGTGCCGAGCAGCGTGAGCACCGCGAAGGCTCGCACCGCGGCGCTCGAATCACCGGCCCCCCGCACCACGCGCGTCCAGATCTCCCGGCAACCGGCGGCCGTACCCAAGGCCACGAGCCCGAGCGTCGACGTCATCGAGTAGAGCGCTTGCGCGGCGAGCGCTCCGGCGAGATCCACGATCAATCGCAGCGTCGAATTGCCGGCCAGCACTCGACTCGGGTCGTGACCCATCTCGACGCGCGGCGCGAGCGCCGGACGGTGCCGAGCGAGCCATTCGTTGCCCCACCAACCGGGGACCAGGACCAGCGCCGCCGTCACGGCCACGAACGCGAGCACCCGGCTCCGGCCGGGCACGCGCGGCGCCCAGGCCAGGAGCACCAGCGCGGCCGCCAGCGCGGGCACGTTGCCGCGCACGTGGATGAGCGGCAGGAATCCGATGACTAGCCCCAGCCCGACCGCATCGGCGACGACGCCCCGCTCGATCGATCGCGCCAGCAGCAACGCCGTCGAGGTGACTCCCACCGCCAGCGCGGACTCCGTCATGCCGGCGTGCGCGTGCAGCACCAGCGGCGGATAGAGCGAGACGGCCGCGGCCACCGCAAGCGCGGCGGCGCGGTTCAGCGGAGGCGCCGCGCGTCGCACCAGCGCCCAGACGAGCGGACCGAGCGCCGCGTAGAGCACCACGTTGAGAGCGCGCGCGACCTGCAGCGCGCGCGCCGGCGGATCGAGCCAGGCCCGAAAGGGCGCCAGGAGCAGTGCGTGACCGAGTGAAGCGGGAACCCCGAGATCGGGAAACGGCACGCCACGAAACAGAAGACGCGCCGTGGCGATCCCGACGTCCTCGTCCGGATGCACCACCGGGCCTCCCATCGGCCTCACCAGGAACGCTCCCCATGCGAGCAGGGCCGCGCCGAGCCACCAGCCGTCGAAGCGGCCCGCTTCGGGCGCGCACGATTTCATGACCGCGAGACGCTAGCGTCGCGCGGTCGCTCCGTCCATCCGGCGCACGCGCCGCGAAACCGCGTAAACTCAGGAGAGGCGGCCGCGGTAGCCCGCCGACGAGGAGCGCGCGTGACCGGACCCGTGAGCCGTTCGTCGGCGATTCCGCCGAGCGAGATCCCGTTCTCGATCCTCAACGAGGACGGCAGCTGTCCGGACCCGCTCCGCGCGGTGCTCTCGGACGACGAGCTCGCCGCGGTGCTCGACACCATGGTGCTCAACCGGGTGCTCGACCGCCGGCTGCAGATGCTGCAGCGGCAAGGGCGGCTCGGCTTTTACATGACGAGCCGCGGCGAGGAAGCAACCATCATCGGCGCCTCGGCGTGCCTCAGGCCCCTCGACCCGATCTTCATGAGCTACCGCGAGCTCGGCTGCCTCTTGTGGCGCCGCGTGCCGCTGACGCTGATCTTCAACCAGCTGATCGGCAACAGTCGCGACCTCTGCCTGGGGCGCCAGATGCCGGTGCACTACTGCTTCCGCGACTGGGGCATCCCGTCGATCTCGAGCCCGGTCGGCACGCAGCTGCCTCACGCATGCGGATTCGCGTACGCGGCGAAGCTCAAGAAGACCGGCAACGTGGCGCTCGCCTTTCTGGGCGAGGGCACCGCATCGCAGGGCGACTTCCACACGGCACTCAACTTCAGCGGTGCGTTCTGGGTGCCGGCGATCTACGTGATCCGCAACAACGGCTACGCGATCTCGACGCCGGAATCGGTGCAAACCGCCGCGGAAAGCTTGGCCGAGCGCGCCACCGGATACGGATTCCCCGGCTACCAGGTGGACGGCAACGACCTGCTCGCGGTGGTGAACGTGCTCCGACAGTCCGTCGACCGCGCGCGCGCCGGCGGCGGGCCGGTGCTGATCGAGGCGCTCACGTATCGCATGGGGCCACATTCGACCGCCGACGATCCGAGTGCCTACCGCTCGGACGCCGAGGCGGAGGAGTGGAACCGCGTCGATCCCCTCGAGCGCCTGCGACGCCACGCGCGCTGGCGCGGGCTCTGGCCCGACGAACAGGAGCAGCAGGCCACGAGCCTGTGGGAGAAACGCGTCACCGACACGCTGGCCGAGTGCGAGCGCCACCCACCGCCGCCGGTCGAGACGCTCTTCGACGACGTGCTCGAAGCGGTCGGTCCCCAGCTCGCGGAGCAACGCGAGGAATACCTGCGTTACTGGCGGACACGGTCCGCGGAGCCGGGCCACGAAGTCCCCTGAGCGCCGCCATGCCCGAAACGCAGCAGATGAACATGATCCAGGCGCTCAACCAGGCGCTCGATCTCTACCTGGAGCGAGACGACACGGCCGTGATCACCGGAGAAGACGTCGGGCTCTTCGGCGGCGTCTTCCGCGTGACCCAGGGACTCCAGCAGAAGTACGGCTCCGAGCGCGTGTTCGACGCGCCGCTCGCCGAGGCCGGGATCGTGGGGATGGCGATCGGCATGGCGCTCGCGGGACTCCATCCCATCGCCGAGGTGCAGTTCGCCGATTTCATCTTCCCGGCCTTCGATCAGATCGTGAACGAGCTCGCCAAGTACCGCTACCGCTCGGGCGGCCAGTACGCACCGCGGGTGCTGATCCGTGCGCCTTACGGCGGGGGAATCCACGGCGGTCACTATCACTCGCAAAGCCCAGAGGCGTACTTCGCGCACACGCCCGGATTACGCGTGGTGATCCCGTCGGGCCCGTACGAAGCCAAGGGATTGCTGCTGGGCGCGCTCGAATCCCACGACCCGGTGATCTTCTTCGAGCCCAAGCGGCTCTATCGCGCCGGACGCCGTGAGGTGCCGCTCGACTACTACACGCTGCCGCTCGAGCGGGCGCGCGTGGTGCGGCGCGGCACCGACGTCACGCTGGTCGCATGGGGCGCGATGCTGACACAGGCGCTCGAGGCCGCCGCCCTCGCGGAGGGCGAGGGTTACGACGTCGAGGTCATCGACCTGCAGAGCATTGCTCCTTACGACTTGCCCACCGTCGCGCGCTCGGTGCGAAACACCGGACGAATGGTGGTCGCGCACGAAGCGCCGCAGACCTGTGGGTTCGGCGCCGAGCTGGTGGCGGCGGTGCAGGCCGCGACGTTCGACAAGCTGGAGGCTCCGCTCAGGCGCGTCGCCGGATTCGACACGCCGTTTCCCTACACGCTCGAAGAGCACTACTTGCCGAGCGCCGACCGGATCGCGCGCGCGGTCGTCGAGACCATCGAGTACTGACCAATCACCCGATCGTCGACGGAGTCACCGCCCGCATGTACCGGTTCAAGCTGCCCGACATCGGCGAAGGTGTCGTCGAGGCCGAGGTCGTGGAATGGAAGGTCGCGGACGGCGAGTCGGTGGCGCTCGACCAGCCGCTGGTCGAGCTCATGACCGACAAGGCCTCGTTCGAGATCCCGTCGCCGGTGGCGGGCCGGGTGCACCGGCGCTTTTTCCGGGAGGGCGAAGTCGTCAAGGTGGGCGAGGTGCTCATCGAGATCGACGACGGGGCGGCCGATGCGACGCCGCCGAAGGCCAGCGAGGCGACGACCTCGAAGGCCAAGACGACGGCTCCAGCGCCATCCTCGGACCCGGCACCCGCCACGAACGCAGTCGCAGCACCGCCGCGGCAAACGAAAGCGCGCGCGAGCAAGGAGCCCGCTGCTCCTGCTCCACCGGGCGCCGAGAACCATCCTCCGGCGATGCCGGCGCGACCCGTGTCCGGCCAGCGTGCGAGCGCGGCCATGGCCCGCGGAGGGGTGCAATCGGTGCCCGCCGTGCGAGATCTGGCACAGCGCCTCGGCGTCGATCTGGAGCGGGTCGCCGGCACCGGACCGGGTGGGCGCATCATGCGACGCGACGTCGAGCGGGCGACCGCCGAAGGCGCCGCCGCCCGCCCGGCGCGCTCGGCCCCGTTCGATTCCCAACCCGACGCGGAGCCAGCGCCCACCGGCACCGGCGAGCCACCGCGCGACCCCGACGGCTGGAAGCGCGTGCCGCTGCGCGGAGTGCGGCGCAGCATCGCCCGGCACCTGATCGAGGCGCGGCGGCGCACGGCTCACTTCAGCTACGTCGAGGAGATCGACCTGACCGAGCTGATGGCGCGGCGCGAACGGCTCGGCGCGTCCGGCGGCGAGCCCGCGCTCTCTCCTCTCGCGTTCATCGCCCGCGCCGTGGTGCGCGCCCTTCCCGCGCATCCGACGCTCAACGCCAGCCTCGACGACGAGCGCGGCGAGCTGGTGCTCAAGACGCCGATCCATCTCGGCGTCGCGGTGGCGACCGACGACGGCCTGATCGTGCCCGTGATCCACGATGCAACGGCGCTCGACACCGCGGCACTCGCGGCGCGAATCGCCGACCTCGCCACTCGGGCCCGCGACGGACGGCTCAAGCCCGAGGAGGTGCGCGGAGGCACGTTCACCGTCACCTCGCTCGGCAAGCTGGGCGGAATCGTGTCGACGCCCATCGTGAACCATCCGGAAGCCGCGATCCTGGGCGTCAACGCGATCCGGCGGCTGCCACGCTACGTCGGCGACGCGCTGGTGCCGCGCCAGGTGATGAACCTGTCGATGAGCGTCGACCACCGGATCGCCGACGGCTATCACTGCGCGCGTTTCGTCGAGGATCTGCGGCGAATCCTCGAGAACGCCGACTTCCCCGATGTGCTCGAGGGAGGATCCTGACCATGCTCGACGAAGACTTCCTGAAGCTGGCCGTGGGCGCGAAGATCCAGCGCTTGCGCGAGGAGCGCGCGCGCTCCATGCACGAGCTCGCGGTCGCCGCGGGCCTCGCGGAGAGCCGCCTGCATGCGTACGAGACCTCGATCGCCGAACCGCCCATCGGCGAGCTGCTGCGGATCGCGACGGCGCTCGACGTGTCGATCAGCCGTTTCTTCCAGACCGAGAGCGACGCCGAGGCGCGGATCGAGGTGGTGCGCGCCAGCGAGCGCTGGGCGGTCCAGCCGCGGACCGAGGCCGGCGAGAGCCTCAACTACCGCTACCAGGCGCTCTCGCACCGCCTCACCGAGAAGCTGATGGAGCCGTTCCTGGTCGAGGTGCCGCCGCTCGGCGACGGCGCCTTCCCGCACTCGGCGCACGACGGCGAGGAGTTCCTGTTCGTGCTCTCGGGCCGGCTCGAGGTGGGAGTGGGAGGCGAGGTGTACCGGCTGGGACCGGGTGATGCGATCTATTACGACTCGCGGCTGCCGCACACGCTGCATGCGCTCGAGGGCGGACCGGCACGGCTCATCGCGTGCGTCGCGCAGGGACGGCGCGCGGCCCCCGAGAATCTGCTCGGCCGCGCCTTCCGCGAATGAGCGTGGACGCCCCGTAAACCATGTCCCTCGATCGCGCGCGCGCCTCGATCGAGCGGTTGCGCGGCATCGTCTCGGGCCGAGCGCGCGTCGCCGCGCCGGCGCTCGGCCTCGACCGTGGGGCGGCGCTCGAGCTCTTCGACTCGCAGCTCCTGGCGCGGCTCGTCGACGTCGAGTCCCACGAGCTGCGCGCGCGCGGTCAGGGCTTCTACACGATCTGCTCGGCCGGCCACGAAGGGAACGCGGTCCTCGGTCGCCTCACCCGCACTACCGATCCGGCGCTCCTGCACTACCGCTCGGCCGCCTTCTTCGTGGAGCGGGCACGCCAGTACCCGTCGATCGACCCGGTCTACGATCTCTTGCTGTCGCTCGCGGCGAGCGCCGACGACCCGATCAGCGGCGGCCGACACAAGGTGTTCGGCTCGGTGCCGCTGGGGATTCCACCGCAGACCTCGACCATCGCCTCGCATCTGCCGAAAGCGGTGGGCATGGCGGTGGCGCTCGATCGCGCACGGCGGCTGGGACGCGAGCAGGCACCCGCCGACGCCATCGTGCTGTGCTCGTTCGGCGATGCGTCGCTCAACCATTCGACGTCGCAGGGCGCGCTCAACGCCGCGTCGTGGACCGGGTTCCAGCGTGTGCCCGCTCCGGTGCTGTTCGTGTGCGAGGACAACGGCCTCGGGATCTCGGTGCGCACACCCGCGGGCTGGGTGGCCGGTCGCATGCAAGCGTTCCCGCAGCTCCGCTACTTCGCGGCCGACGGTTCCGACCTGAGCGCGGCGCTCGATGTGAGCTCGGCCGCCGTTGCTCACGTGCGCGCCACCCGGTCGCCCGCGTTCCTCCATCTGCGGACCGAGCGGCTGTGGGGTCACGCCGGCTCCGACCTCGACACCGAGTACCGCAACGCCGCCGAGCTTGCCGCAGCGGAGGAGCGCGATCCGGTCGCGCTCGCGGCGCAGGCGCTGCTGGACGCTGGGATCGTCACCCGAGGCGAGCTCGCGGCGCGGATCGACCGGGCGCAGGAGCGCGTGCTCGCCGCGTCGCGACGGGCCGTCGCTCGGCCCAAGCTGCGCACGCGCGAAGAGGTGATCGCCTCCATCGCACCCTCTCGCCCGGAGCTGGTCAGGAGCGAGGCGAGACGAAGCGGCTACGCCCCGCCGCCCGAGAACGCCGATCGGCCCAAACCCATGGGACTCGCGATTCGCGAGGGCTTGCACGATCTGATGCGCAAGCACGATTCGATGCTGGTGTTCGGCGAGGACGTGGCGCAAAAAGGCGGTGTTTACGGAGTCACGGCGGGGCTCTGGAAGACCTTCGGCGCCGCCCGCGTCTTCAACACGCTGCTCGACGAGCAGACCATCCTCGGCCTGGCAATCGGCGCCGGTCAGATGGGCTTGCTCCCGGTGCCCGAGATCCAGTTCCTCGCTTACCTGCACAACGCGGAGGATCAGCTGCGCGGCGAGGCCGCGACGCTGAGCTTTTTCTCGAGGGGCCAGCTCCACAATCCGATGGTGGTGCGGGTCGCCGGGCTCGGTTACCAGAAGGGATTCGGCGGCCACTTCCACAACGACGACTCGCTGGCGGTCTTGCGCGACCTCCCCGGCGTGATCGTGGCGGTGCCGAGCCGCGGCGACGACGCGGTGCGCATGCTGCGCACGCTGCTCGCGCACGCGCGGGTGGACGGGCGGGTGAGCGTGATCGTCGAGCCGATCGCGCTCTATCCGGTCAAGGACCTCCACGAGCCGGGCGACGGCCTCTGGTCGTTCCCGTTCCCCGCGCAGCACGAGGCCATACTCCTCGGGGAAGTCGGCGTTTACGACGAGCGCGCCACCGATCTCTGCATCCTCACCTACGGCAACGGCGTGCCGATGAGCCTGCGCGTGAAGCGGCGGCTCGAGGTCCGCGGCATCGATGCGCGCGTGGTGGACCTGCGCTGGATCGCGCCGCTGCCGGTCGATTCGATCCGCGCGCATGCGCTCGCCTGCGACGCGGTGCTGGTGGTCGACGAATGCCGCCGCTCGGGGAACGTCGCCGAAGCCATCGCCGCCGCGCTGCTCGAGGACCCGAGCTTCCGCGGCAAGCGCTACGCGCGCGTGAGCTCCGCCGATTCGTACATCCCGCTCGCCGACGCCGCCAACCTGGTGCTGCTCTCCGAAGACGAGATCGAGCACGCCGCGATCGCGCTCGGCAAATGACACGCCGATGGTCGCGCGAGTCGTCCATCCGGCAGCGGCACGGGCTCGCCCCACTTCGTGAGGCCCTGCGTACCGCGGACACGCTGCTGATCGCCGCGTTGCTCGCGGCCTCGGCGGTGTCGACTGCTTCCACGGCGACTGCGGGCGGGCCGGCCGACGCGCTCGCCGAGCTCGCTCGCGGCGACGCGAGCCCAGCCACTCGCGATCGTCTGGTCGAGCAGGTCTGCGCCGCGCCCGACTCGATCGGCTCCGGCGAGATCGAGCCGCTCTTCCACGCCGGATGGCGCCAGCGCACGCCTCCGATCGACGGCGCCCGGATCGCGCGCTGCGCCCACGATCCCGACCTGGCGCCGCTCGCGCCGCGGGCCTTTCTCGATTCGAAGCTCGGACGGCTTCGCGAAAACGAGGACATCTACGGAAGTCTGCTCGAGGCGCTGGCGGCGCTGCCCGAGCAGAGCGTGCGCGCCGCGTTCGAGGGGCTGCCGGTCGAGGAAATCGTCGACACCGCCGCGCTGGCGTTCTGGAGGCGCAACCTGCTGCCCGCTGACGCGCCCGAGCCGGCGCGGCCCACCTTTCGTCTCGACGGGGCGCATCGCGGCGCGGCGGAGGCCGCCGTCCGCGCCTGGGCGGCGGAGATCGCGAGCACGCTTCCCGACGGTCTCGTGCGCCTGCGGGACGACTCCGGGAACGAAGCGAGCCGACTGGCGCGCGTCCTCGGGTCGATCGCGCGCGACCAGTGTGCCGCCGGCGGCGCGCCGGGCACGGCTCCGGCCGAAGCTCCCGCCGCCTATCGGCGGGATCTGAGCCGATCCCCAACGCCACGCCCGCCCGAGCTCGCGGTTCCACCGGCATCCCCGTCCGAGCTGGCCAGCGATGGGGCGATGCGCGAGCGCCGTCTTTCCTCGGCACGCCTGGCGGGACCGACGGCGCTCGCCAGTGCATGGCTGGCGTGGGCCTTCGTGGCCCGAGCCGGGAGGTCGAGAGGCAGACCCGCGCGCGCGATGACCGGGGTCCTGATCGCGGTCACGATGCTCGCGTCTTGCGAGACGGCCCTCGGACTGGCGGGCGTTGCACCGCTCGACGAGGCGCGGTCCCGCCGACTGGGTGAGAGGCCGGATCGCGGCCCACCGATGTTCGTCGATCGGTTGCTCGACGGCCGTCCCTTCGCGGCGTCGAATCCCGACTTCAGCGATGGCTTGCGGGAATCCGCATTTCAGGTCCCGAAGCCCGCGGCCACCTGGCGAGTGTTCTCGCTCGGCGAATCGTCGACCCGCGGCGAGGGCTATCCCAGCGAGCAGGCGTTCACCGGGGTGCTCGCCAACCGGCTGCGCGCGCTCAGGCCCGAGCACGCACTCGAGGTCGTGAACGCCGGCGTGAGCGGCGCGTTGAGCGACGACATCTCGAGCTATGCCGATCAGGTGCTCGCCTACCAGCCCGACCTGCTGATTCTCTACTTCGGCTTCAACGATTTCTCGTACGCGGTGCAAGCGGCCTCCGACCCGTCGCGCGGAGTGGTTCGCTTGCTGATCGAGCGGATCCTCGGAGGATTCCGGATTCCCGCGCTGCTCCATGAAGCTTACGTGGCCTCCTGGGGCAAGACGCGGCACGACTCGGTGCTCCCGCCGGACGCGGTCGCGGCGCCGTCGGTCGGGCCGCCGCTCTTACGTGGCGTGTTCGGTATGACACCGGAGCGCTATCGAGCGCTCTTCGAGTGGATCGGGAAAGGCCGCCCGATCGCGAACCTGCGACGCATCGCGAGGCGCGCCGCGACCCACGGCACCGCCGTGCTACTGGTCGCGCAAGCGAGACAGGACGTCGCCCCACTGGGCGACGCAGGCGACGCATCGTACGAGCTCGGCTGGGCTTCGTTCCCGACGCCCGAGGCCTTGCGCCGGGTGGCGATCGAGGCGGCCCAGGAGAGCGGCGTACCCGTCGTCGACGGCCAGGGGGCGATCCGCGACTTCGCGCACGCCCACCAGCTCGAGACTTCGCGGCTCTTCTTCGACTCGATCCACCCGACCGCCCTCGGTCATGCGGTGCTGGGCGAGGCGATCGCCCCGCAGGTCGCGTCGATCCTCGCGAGCCGCGAGACCGAAGACGGCCGTCGAGCTACGGTGGACGCGCGCCCGGGCCGGCAGTAGCCGCCGGGCTCCCCGAGGTCGAGAAGGTTCCCGTGGCGAGCCGATCCTGGTCTTGGGCGCTTGCGGTGGTGCTGCTGGCCGCGGCGGCGATCCGCCTCGCTCGCCCGGGAGTGGTCGATTTCGACGGCGATCTCGCCGGCCGCGTCACCCACGCACGCGCCGTCGCACGGGGCGACGAGCGGCCGCTGGTCGGACGCGAGCTCTCGGGTCTGGTCGACCGCGGGCGCCACGGCCCCGCGATGAGCTACTGGGACGCGATCCCGTTTCTGGTCAGCGACTCGCCGCGTGCGATTGCGTGGTTCACGGCGCTCTGCCACCTGGTTGGCGTGTGGGCGACCTGGAGGCTGGGTCGCGAGACCATCGGCCCGGCCTGCGGCCTGATCGGCGCGCTGCTGGTCGCGACCCATCCGTTCTTCGCCTACTGGACGCGCATCCTCAACAACGCGAGCTACCTGCCGCTCTGGTTTCCGGTGCTCTATCTCTTCCTGTGGCGCTCGGTGAGCCGCCCGCGCAGCCCGTGGATCGGCGCGTTCGTCGCGACGCTGGCCGTCGCGAGCCAGTTCCACCTGCTGGTCCTCAACATTCTGCCCGCGACGCTCTTCGTGGCTCTGGCGTTTCGCCCGTCCATCTCCTGGCGCTCGCTCGGCCTCGGCTTGCTGGGCGCGGAGCTCGTGTATCTCCCCATTCCGATCTACGGGGTCCTCACCCACGACTGGGACGTGGTGCTGGGATGGAAGGACATTCTCTCGTCGGGGCGGGTGGGCGGCGGCGCCCTCGATCCAGCGCGTGCGCTGACTCCCTTCTCGGCGCTCACCTGGGGGCACTCGTACTTCGCGTTCGCGCCGGCACGCCTGGGGGGAGTGCAGGCGGACGCTTGTCATCTCGCCTCGCGGATCCTGGCGGCGCTTGCCGTCGCCGGCGTCGCCGCGCTGACGATCGAGGCGCTCCGCCCGAAGGCCCGGCAGCCGAATCGCGAGGTTCCACGCGGCGCCGCGTTCCTGCTCATCTCGATAGCGGTCGAATGCGCGGCGCTGCTGACGATCCGGAGCAGCTTCTACGATCGTTACCTGCATGCCGTTTATCCGCTGCTGATGCTCGCGGCGGGCGCCGGGCCGGAGCTGGCCGCGCGCCGGCTGAGCAACGCGGCGACCGCTCGGACGGTGCGTGCCGCCGGGGTCGGGCTGGCGCTCGGGATCGGCGGCGTGCTCACCTGGGGTGGCGGAACGCTGCTCGAATCGGTGCACCGAAACGGCTTGATCCTCGGCGACCGGCCGAGCCTCGAACGACAAGACGCGCTGGCGCGCTCGCTGGTCGAGGACTTTGGAGTGAGAAACGCTAGCGACGCCGTGGCACGCGTCACCACGTTTTCGGGCGATCCGTGGGGACTCCTTCCGTTGATCGACAGCGCCGCGGTGTCGCGCGCTCGCGGCGGCGCCGTGGCGCACGCCGATCCCGTGCCGTCGAGCTGGGCGATCCGGATCGAGCTCGACCGGAGCGGCGCCCCACCCGATCCGGGGATCGTCGCGAACCAAGCCTGGGCACGGCGACGTCTCCCGCCGCTCGAAATCCTCGCCTATCCACCGCGCGTGGTCGCCTCGCGAATCCGCCTCCGCCCGCACCCCGAGGGCGACGGCTGGATCGCACCTTCCTTCGACGACTCCGAGTGGGAGCGCTGGACGCCGCTCTGGACCGGCGTCGCGGCGCAGCGCGAGCTGGCGGTGCGCGTGCCGCTCTCCCTCGACGGTCCCGCCGCCGCGGCCGCGGTGGTCCTGGCATCCCGCGGGTGCGTCGAGAAAGCGTGGCTCGACGGCGCCCCGGTTCGATCCGCGAGCTGTCCCCGGGAACGTCGCGAGGTGGAGGTCGAGCGAGACGTGACGCGCATCCCGATCGCGCCGCCCGAGCTCGGCGCGGGCGAGCATTCGCTGGCGCTCGACGTCGTGGTGCGGGACAAATGGTACGACGTCCAGATCTTCGACGAAGCGCCGCTCGACGCCGAGTGAGCTTCGCGCTTCGAGCGTGCGCCAGGTCCCCGTGACGAAGTCGCGCCTCTCCCGATCGCGAAAGGCGGCATTCGCGTCGGTCGTCGCGGCGCTGGCCCTCGCGGCGCTGGTTGCGGTGGCGCGAATCTACGACGCCCTCCGGTTCTCGACTCCCGCCGCCAGCCCCGCGCCGCCGGCATCCGCGTCGCGCCAGCCGCCGCCTTCACCACACGCCGGGATCGACGACGGACTGCTCGCGCAGTGCGTGGCGGGAGCCGGCGAGTGCGAGGCCGCGTTCCACCAGCCGCTTTCGCTCTGTCACCGGCCCAGCTGCGAGAACGGCATCGTGACGACGACACCGCAAGGATTCATCGGCCCCGGGGATCGGGTCGTCGACGAAGCCAGGCCGGCGGGCGTGTTTCGGATCCTGGCGCTCGGCGGCTCCACCACGGGCGGAGCCGCCTGGGCGCAAGGGTGGCCCGGGCAACTGGAAGCGATGCTCACCGACCGCGCCGCACGCGAGCACGTCGACCTCCGCTTCGAGGTGCTCAACCTGGGGGTTCCCACGGCGGGATCCTCGGAGCTCGTCGAGCTCTACCGCGTTATCGGCCGCCGCTACCACGCGGACGTGGTCATTCTCGGCGAGGAAGTGAACGACCTCGCCAACTGCGCGCCGTTTCGCATGACCGTCGATCCGTCGACCGGCGAGTCGGCGTTCCTGCTGCTCTACTCGTTCCTGCACGACCACGGCGACCCGCGGCCTCTCGCGTCGCTCTCGAGCTGGTTCGCCCGTCACCAGGGTGCCTTCGAGCGCGAACGGCTGCGCCTGACCGTCGACGCGGCCGGCGACGCGGTGCGCGAAGCCGTGTCGCCTCTCCGCCAGGCGCAACCGGCACCCACGGGTCAGGCGCTCACCGCGGCGTGCGAACGAATCGGGCCTGACCCCTCCGACGACGCACCATCGATCTTCGACGACTTTCACGAAGGCTGGGACTACACCAGGCAACGCTACGAGGTGCTGCGGTCCGAGGCGGCGGCCGACCGCGTCTCCGACCTCGTGGTCTCGACCATCGCCCACGACTTCGACGACTGGCGCTGCCCCACTCCCACCTGCTTCGCGATTCCGTCGCTTCACGACTGGCGCAGCTACATCGCACGCGTCCACAATCCGGAGCTCCGGCGCTATGCGTCCGAGCACCGGTTGCTGCTCGCCGATCTGGAGCGAGCGGTGGACGAATTCGCCGCCGGACGCAACGAAACACCCGCGTCGCTGGAGCGGGTCCTGGCGGCCGATCCGGGTGCGTCGTCCGACGTGACGGCGGCCCTCGCGGAACGGTTCGCGCACGGCGCGCTCGGCAAGAAGCCCCTCTTCAACGAGTGGATGCATCCGCAGCCGCGCGGCTACGCGGTGATGGCCGGCGCCTACGCCGCCCTGCTCTGGCCGCGGGCGGTCGAGGCTCAGGCGAGGACGCACTGAGGTGCGAAGCGCGCGCGGCCCCGGCAATGCGAACCGATTCCGATCGGCGCTCCTGGTGTCGTCGCTGGTCATGGCTTCGATCCCGTTCTGGATCGGCGCGATCGAGTGCTGGCTCTGGACCGCGCGGCCCGAGGTGGTCGAAGGGGTGAGCCGCGAGCGCCTTCGCGAACGGGTGAGCGCCGCGATTCGAGAGGGCCGGCTCGCGCTCTTCACCGAGGAAGCCAGCACCGACGACCCGCTCGATCGAACCGATCTGCCTCGGTCCGCACCGGAGCGACGCGGCGGCGGCCGAGGATCGCGCGAGGTCGTCGATGTCGCGTGGCTGCGGCTCGATGCCGAGGGATTCCACGCGCTCGGCCCGATCGCCAGCCGTGTCGCGGAGCTCCTCCTCAATCCCGAGGAAAGCGGCACCAGCGTGGCTGTCGATCGCGAGCCCGAGGATCCAGATGACGTCGGCGGGCGGCGGCGCGTCTCGCCCGGCACTCACTCGGCGATCGTCGTGATGGAGATCGGTCTCGACGAGGCGCTCGAGATCACAGGCTCGCCGAGTGGCCCGCGCGGCGCGCTCCGCAGCTATCTCGATCGCATCGTTTCGCTGGCGTGGATCGAGCAGCGATTCGCCAGGATCCGGGGCCGGACCGCACCAGAGGTGCTGCTCGTCTGGGACGCGCATCGGCCGGGCGCGAGCCAGGACGCGCGCGAGAGCGGCGGCGGGGACGTCGTGCGAGCTCGCTTCGAGGCGGAGCCATCCGACCCGTGCCGCGGCGCTGGCGACGACCCCGCCGATCTCGTGGAAGTGACGCGGATCGCCGCCACGCGCCGTCTGGTGCCGAATTCCGAGGAGGTGCTCGCGTCGATCTCGCGCCCCGCCGCCCCAGCGCGCGATCTCGGTCCAGGGTCCGTACCGCTCTCGAGCCTGACGCCGCTGGTGGCGACGGTCGGCCACGGACACCTCGGCCGAGACAGCTTCCGCGGTGACCTGCCGATCCGTCTCGACGGGCGGACATTCGCGGCCGGGCTCGACGCGCACGCGCCGTCGTGCGTCGCCTATCTGCTCGGCTCCGGCTTCGCTCGGCTGCGCGGAGAGGCTGGGCTCTGGGATTCCGGGAGCGCCGATCGTGAGGCGCACGGGGATCACGCCGGCCACGAGGGCCTGGTCCAGTTCCGGATTCTCGTGGACGGCCGGGCCGGCTGGACCTCGCCGCCGATGCGCTGGGACAGTCCCGCGGCGAGCTACGACGTGGACATCTCAGGCCACCGAGTGCTGGTGCTCGAAGTGCTGGATCTGGGCGATCCGCGCTGGGACTGGAGCGTGTGGGCGAACCCGGATCTCGATCGCGCCACGACGGACGACACACGGCAGCCGTCGTGAGCCCGGTCCGGAGTGAAGCGCTCGCTCAGTGCGGACGAGCGACGCCAGCCGTGACCGGCGAGCGCTTCGCCAGGGCCGTCTCGACCGCGGGGGCGATCAAGCTCGCGACCGAATCCATGCCGCGCTCGGAGAGATGCACGACGTCGACGAAATCGTCGCAGCGGCGATCGTCGGACGCGAGCGCGCCCTGCACGTCGACCAGCGGTACTCCGTAGCGCGCGGCCAGGGTTCGCAACCAGGCAGGGATCGAGCCCGTCAGGTAAGCAGCCAGGTCCTCGCCTCGAAACGGCAAGCCGAGGCACGCGAAGGGCGAGAAGCCGCGGCACGAGGTCTCGACGGGTGGGATCGCGACCACCACCGCGATACCACGAGCCTGCGCGCTCTCCACCATGGCGCCGAGGTTCTTACCGAGATCCGATTCCTCGACCAGGTCTGGCGGCACGGCACCGAGCGCGCTGGTGCGGATCGTCTCCGGGTCGAGGCGCGTGTAGCGGCCCGCGTACGCCGCCGCCCTGCGCTCGGCGTAGATCTCGTGGGTCAAGTAGGAAAACCAGCGCTGATCCTCTCGCGGGGCCGGGGGCAGACCGCGCCTCGCCACGAGCTCGTCGAGGTCGGCCCGATGCCGCTGTCGCAGCTCGCGCCACGTCGGAAGCTCGGCGCTCAGCCAGGGATGGGCCCTCGCCAGGTCGGCCGGATCTCCCGAGAACACGAAATGGCTCAGCGCCGCGGTCTCCGGATCGGGGAACAGATTGCACTGGAAGACATCGTTCTCCCCGACGTAGAGCACCACGGCATCGAGATCCAGGTCCGCCGTCTCGTGCTCGAGCCGCCACCGAGCCACCGCGCTTCGCGCTCCCGCGATACCGAAGTTGATGACGCGCACATTCCCCTTGGCGCCCCGTCGCCGAGCGAGCTGCCTCTGCAGGCGGTCTGGCCAGCTTTGCTGCGTCGGCAAGTTGACGAACCCTTCCACGGTGCTCCCGCCGAAGCAGCCGATCCGCAGCTCGTTCGCTGCTTTCGGTACCGGAATCCGGGGTCCCCAGATTCCATCGTGGATCTCCACCCGGTCCTTCACGTACTCGCGGGCCAGGCACACATCGAAGGGATAGGCCGCGCCCGCCCGCGTCGCGAGCCACTGGCATGGGTCACCGGTACGGCGCCACGGAGGCTCGCTCCCCGCGGTCTGCGGGTCCCGCCGCGGGGGTGGCGGCGGCACCGATGTGGCGGCATCGCTCGATTTCGCGGCGCCAGCCGGTTCTGCCGTCCACTCCTTCGCGAGCCCCGGCTCGCCGACCCCGTAGCTGGGCCGGAACGCGGCATCGATTCGTGCTCTGCGCCATGCCCCAGCCAGTGGGAGCAACCCCCCGCCCACCAACGTCACGACGACGGCGCCGTACGTGAGCTTGCGGGCAAGGCTGAGGCGCATGGCGCACGGAAACCGCGGGCGGTCAGTCCTTCGCGATGCCGGCGGCCCTCCCGGGGCGGCGCCGCCACAGCCGCTCGAGCGGCTCGAGCCCGGGAAAAGGCGGAGGCTGGATCCCGTGGCTCACCAGCAGCAGCTCGCTCAGGATCATCAGCGTCAGGCCCCACACCCGGCGGCCCTCGAGCTCATAGGACGGTAGAGTCCAATCGGTTCCCGCGAAACGCCAGCTCATCGGCACCAGATTGGCGGGGTCCGCGAAGAAATCGAGCGGCGCCCAAAGAGCCTCGGTCAGCTCGGCGCTGAGGCTCAGGATCGGCGGCGAAGCGACGAGGCGGAACGGGAACGGCCGGACCAGCATCGGGACCGGCTTTTCGTGGGCGCGTGTCATCAGGTCGCCGAGCCCGGTCGGAAGCGTCGCGCCGGCCGAGCCGATGTCGAGCCCGGTCTCCTCGAGGAGCTCGCGGCAGGCGGTCGCTCGCAGATCGCGGTCCTCGGTCTGCCGGCGGCCCCCGGGGAAGGCCATGTGTCCCGACCAGGGGTCGCCCTGCCGCTGAGCGCGGCGCACCAGCAGGGCTTCGAGGCCACGCCTGCCCCGATCGCGTAGCACGACCGCGACCGCCGATTGCGCCACCACGCGGCCCAACCGGATCCGCCGCGGACGGCGTGCCGCGAGGCGAGCCGAGACGTCGTCGAGCGAGGCCATCGAGGGGCAGCGGACGGGGGGCCGCGCCCGGAAGGCCTACCACGTTCGGCGCCTCGTGATCGCAAGAACATGACGGCCCCGTGACGAACCGCTTGTTTTTATGGCCGCTTTTTAGGAAGATCGGCGCCGGGTAGCCGGTCGCCATTCCATCCAACTGAGGGGGTCTCATGAGAAGGCGGGGTAGGTTGAGCTGGTGGGTCGCGAGCCTTGCGCTGGTTGCGGGCTTTGCGGTCCTTTTCACGGCGGTGCCGCGCGCGGCATTCGCGCAAACCTCGGGGACTGCCCCGGCAAAGCCTTCGTCCGCCGCAGCCGCGGCCGAAGAATCCGAGGAGGTGACCGTCACCGGTACGCGTATCGGACGGGACAACCTCGAGGAATACGCACCGATCGCTGTGGTGAACTCGAGTCAGATCGAGTCGTCGGGTGTCTCGTCCATCCACGAGCTTCTCACCCAGCTCCCCTCGGTCACGCTGCAGGGCTTGAGCCGCAACGACAACAACGGCGGTGACGGTCTCGCATTCGTCGACCTTCGCAACCTGGGCGTCCAGGAGACCCTGGTTCTGGTGAACGGCAAGCGGTTCCCGACCAGCAACAGCGACGTGGCTGAAGCGGTCGACTTGAACAACATCCCGGTGTCGATGATCGACCGTGTCGAGGTGTCCCTCGACTCGGGCTCGGCGGTGTACGGCTCGGACGCCGTCGCCGGCGTCATCAACATCATCCTCAAGGACAACTTCGACGGGTTCCAGTTCGACTCGTACGGCGGCGTCACCGACAAGGGTGACGGCCAGACCGTGCAGCTCTCGGGCGTCTACGGCGCCAACTCGGACCGCGGCAACGTGACCATCATGACGTCGTGGGTGCAGGCCGACGAGGTCAAGCAGAAGGACCGCAACTGGTCCCGCTATCCGGTCGTGGCCGCGTTCTACAACGACGACGGGACGATCGGGAAAATCACCGGCTCGGGCTTCTTCCCCGAGGGCCGCGACGTCGGCGTCACGGGCGTGATGTTCCGCCCGGATCCGACCACCGGGTTGCCGTTCCAGGACGTCACCACCACCACGACCACCGGAGAGGGCGGCCAGCGCTTCAACTACGCCGACGATCAGTGGCTGGTCGGAAAGCAGAACCGCTATTCGATCGGCGGCACCGGACACATCAGCCTCGCCGACCACATCGAGGCCTACGGCGAAGGCATGTTCACCCACCGCACGAGCCAAGAGCAGCTGGCCGGCGAGCCGGACGGACAAGCCACCAACACCCATCCGAATGGATGGCTGATCCCCGTCACGAACCCGTATCTGCCGCAGTCGTTCCTCGACTTGCTCGAGTCCGAGGCCCCCGGGACCACCGAGTTCTCGTTCACCAAGCGCATGGAGCAGCTCGGCCCGCGTACCTACAACAACGACACCGATACCTATCGGTTGGTCAGCGGTCTGCGCGGCGACATCGCCGCCGGCTGGAAGTACGACGGCTACGTGCTCTACGGCGAGAACATGGACACGCAGCGTGAGACCAACCAGACCAACTTCACCCGCATGATCCAGGCTTCGGACCCGGCGCTTTGTGCCGAGCACGCGGACGAAGGCTGCGTCGTGGGCAATTTCTTCGGCGCCGACTCGATGTCGCCCGAGGTCATGAAGTACATCGGCTTCACCGCAACCCAGGAAAAGCGGCACGAGATCCGCGACACCGGCATCTCCTTCACCGGCCCGACCGTTCCACTCCCCGCGGGCCCCGTGAAGTTGGCCCTCGGCGCGGAATACCGTCAGGAAGAGGGATTCAACATCCCCGACTCGGTCGTGGTCGCCGGTGACGCGGCCAACGACTCGCAGGGAATCACCAAGGGCGGTTACGACCTCGCGGAAGGCTTCGCCGAAGGCAGCATCCCACTGCTCAAGAACGCCCCGCTAGCCAAGGAGCTCACGCTCGACGCCGCCGGCCGCTACACGAGCTACAACACGTTCGGCGACAAGTTCGTCTACCGCGGTGGCGCGAGCTACGCGCCGGCCAGCGACCTCCGCTTCCGCGCGATCTACGGCACCTCGTTCCGCGCCCCCAGCATCAACGACCTCTACGGCGGCTCGGTTCGTTCGTTCAACACCGCCCAGGATCCTTGCAACAACTGGGATACCGACCCGAACGTGAGCGCCACCGTCAAGGCCAACTGCCAGGCGGCCGGCGTGCCCCACGGCTACAGCCAGACCGCGATCGGCAACGATCAGGTGCCGACCGACATCGGCGGAAACCCGAACCTGCGCGCCGAGGACGGCAAGACCTACAGCTTCGGAACGGTGCTCACGCCGTCGGTCCTCGAAGGCTTCTCGTTCACCACCGACTACTACTGGGTAGAGGTCAATCACTCGATCACCAACCCGGACGAGCAGACGATCCTCGACAACTGCTACAACTCGCCGGGCCTTTCGAGCTCGGACTGCGCGCGCATCCGCCGCGAGCCGACGGGCGCCATCACGCAGGTCGAGGCCGTCGAGGAGAACATCGGCAAGCGCCGCACCGATGGCCTCGACATCACCGCCGACTACAACTTCGACATGGACAAGATGGGCGCCGCGAACGCGGGCCGGTTGGATTTCAAGATCGACGCCAACTACCTGCTGAACGACGACGAATTCGATGGCAAGGGCGTCAAGAGCATCGAGGATCGCCGGCTCTTCGGACTCTTCGGTCCCGAGCCCGCGTGGCGCTTCTACCAGAGCTCGACCTGGACCCACGGCGGGTTCTCGTTCACCAACGTGGTTCGTTACATCGGCTCGGTGCGATCGATGGAAGTCGATCCCACGACCGATCCGTACCGGCGCGTCAAGGCGGTGTCATACTGGGACATTTCCGCCGCCTACACGTGGGACAAGTACACGCTCTCCGGCGGTATCGACAACCTGCTCGACAAGGATCCCCCGTTCTTCCTGGAAGGTGGGCAGAACGCGGGAACGGAAGGCTACGACTTCCTCGGCCGGTTCCTGTTCGGCCGCATCAGCGTGAAGATCTGATCCGAGTGAGCTGACGTTCGCGACCGAGACCCATCGAGCGGGGCGGGTGCCGAGAGCACCCGCCCCGCTCGCTTTTTTGGCCCCGCTGGCTCTCGTACCCTGTCGGTCGTGACTCGCCGGCTGCTTCGCATCTGCGTCGCTGGCGCCCTCGGCATCCTGGCCGCCGGCTGCGGCGCGTTGCTCCGTCCGCAGACTCCCGCGGAGCTGCGCGCGGCGCTCGCCGCACGGGTGCTTCCGGGGACCGCGGACACCCTGGTGATTCCGTTCGAGGTGTCGGAGGGCGACGTCGCGCGGGCGCAAGAGGCGGTCGGCGGTCACGCCACGACCTCGGACCGCACCAGTGCCCTCTTCGACGCCTTGTTCGCGGAATCGGGCTTTGGATTGCGTTACGTGCCGGTGGTCACCGCCTCCGCGCGAGACGCGCTCGACCACCACGAGGGCAACTGCCTGACCCTCGCGTCGGTCTTCGTGGGGCTCGCTCGCGGTGTCGGGCTCGACGCGTACTACATGGACGCATCGCGGCGCATCGGCGAGGTCGAGACCGACGACGAAGTCATCGTCAACATGGGGCACATCACCGCCGCGGTGGACACCGAACGGGGAACCCTCGCGATGGATTTCGGCTGGGACCTGCCGCGCGGCAACTATTACCGGCGCATCGACGACGTCGAGGCGGTGGCGCACTTCTACAACAACCGCGGCTTCGAGCGTCTCGACGACGCGATGCGCCGCGGCCAAGCGCTGGATTGGACCTCCGCGGGGCGGGATTTCACGGTGGCGACCGAGGTCATGCCGGACTTCTCGCGCGGCTGGAACAATCTCGGGATCGCGAATGCCCGCCTCGGCAATCGGGAGGAGGCCGAGCGGGACTACGCCCGCGCGATCTCGATCGAGCCGAGCTTCGCCGCGCCGCGCACCAACCTCGGCGTGCTGGCGCTACGCGACGGGCGGGTCGAGACCGCGCTCGCGCGCTTCGACGACGCCGTGCGCGCCGAGCCCAAGAACGCTCGGGCCCATTACCACCGAGGAGTCGCGCTGCTCAGGCTCGACCGCCCGGCGGAAGCCGCGACCGCCTTCGCTCGCGCCGTGGCGCTGGAGCCGGATTTTCCGCGCGCGAGGACGATGCTCGACCGCGCTCAGGCGCAGATCGCGAGCCCGTCCGCACCGGGGACGGCTACCGGACCCGCACCAGGCGTGGGCGCGGGAAATCGTCCGGATCCCGGTCCCCGAACAGCACCGTGACCACCTTGGGAAACGTCTGATCGGGGAACAGCTGTCTGAGCCCGCTGGTCACGAAATAGGCGACCGAGGGACCGACCCGGCGGCTCGGATCGGTGTCGTCGAACGCGAAGTCCCTGCCGGCGTAGCTACGGTCCGCGGTGGAGTTCACCACGAGGTTCGAGACCACGTCGACCGCGCGCAGCGACTTGCCGGTGGCCGGATCGATTTCCTCGACCCGGCCGGTGGCAAAGTTGCTGGCGCTGCGTAGCGGCGCCACGGAATGGTTCGTGACACCGAGCTCGTTCAGCGTGACACGCAAGGTCTTGTCGTAGCTCTGCATTCCAGCCCGCGCCAGGCTCTCGGTCACGAGCGCCCGGATCAGGCTCTCGAGCCCATACTGACCGGCATCGGGGATCAGCGCCTCGTTGGCCCACTCGACCTGGCTCAGAACCGAGTCGGCCGAGACCGCCCGCTCGCTGCGCTTGTCGAGGCCCTCGTAGGCTCGATGCTCGCGGAATTCCTGCTCGTTCCGCCGCTCCACCTGGTCGATCCGGCTCACGGTTCCCGCCAGGCTCGGCCCCAGTACGACATCGACCTGGGCCGCCGACGCCACGACCGGTGCCGCCAAACCCAACCCGACCGTCAGCAACCAACACCATCCGGTTCGGTTCATGCCGCGTACCTCCTCTCGAGCAACCGCGCCCGACCAACCTCGCAAGCCGAGGCTGCCCCGGCGCCGGCCAGCCATCATCGTAACGTGCGAAGCGCGCGCCAAAGATACGCGCGCGGTGCGCTGTGGACACGTGCTTGGTTCTAGCTTCGTTCTAGCACCACGAGGCGTGGTGCGATACGATGAACGGACGCTCGGAGAATCTGCGAGAACCTGCGAATGTCTGGGTCTTCCACCTTCGGCCACTACGGCGGCACTGAGCCGATGCCACGCTCGTGGCTCGCGGCGATGCTGCCCTCGTCGGCCCTGTGGGGTGCGGTGATCGGCGCCGCGATGCTCGGCGTCGGTGCCCAGCAAGTCGTCGAAAAGACGCACGAAATCAAGTTCGTCGAGACGGTGGTCAAGAAGGAGGAGCCTCCCCCGCCACCGCCTCCGCCGAAGGAAGACAAACCCAAGCCACCTCCCGCTGCGGCCCCGATCATTCCCAAGGACATGAAGGTCCGCATCCTCGAGAAGCCGCCGCCGCCCAAGGAGCTGGTGGCCCCCGTCGAGATGCCGCAGGAAAAGCCGCCCGAGGAAGATCCGGACAAGGACAAGGGCGTCGCGATCTACGGCAAGCAGGGCGAAGGCGATCCGGCCGGCCTCGAAGGCGGCATGGACGGCGGCAAGGCTGGCGGCATGAAGGGCGTCATCGAGCTGCCCGATGGCGCGGTACCACCCAAGGCCAAGGCTTCGAACAGACCGCCCGAGTACCCGCGCGAGATGCGCAAGGAAGGGCGGATCGGCTACGTCACGTTGCGAATCATCGTCGACGCCAACGGCAACGTCACGGACATCCAGACGCTCGACGGTGACGAGCCGTTCGTGACCGAGGCGATCACCGCCGTGAAGAAGTGGCGCTACGAGCCGGCCACCATGAACGGCGTCCCGATCGCGGTGTACCGAAACATCAAGATCAAGTTCAAGCTCGACATCTAGCCGGCGCGGGTCGCAAGCCCGCGGTCGCGAGCACGAGAAGAGAGGGTCCGATGCAGA
>CAZYWA010000048.1:0-24079 GCA_964650975.1 uncultured bacterium | reverse complement strand
CGGCGGGGGGCCCGCCGGCCTGGGTGCGCACCGCCTTGGTGTGCGCCTTCGAGCCTTCCAGGCGCGCGAGATCCGCGACGGGACCGGCGATCTTGAGGCCGAGCGCCCGGAACCGATCGACGATGCCGAGGGTCAGCGGCAGCTCGGGGCCGACCACCGTGAGATCGATCTTGGTCTCGGCCACGAACTTCGCGAGCCCCTCCACGTCGTCGGCTGCGATCGGGACACACGTCGCGTCGCGGGCGATCCCCGCGTTTCCGGGGGCGCAAAACACACTGCGCACCAGCGGACTCTGGCGGATCTTCCACACCAGCGCGTGTTCGCGCCCCCCGCCGCCGATCACCAGGACTTTCATCGCGGGCCCTCTGGAGCGCGCCGGTCCCCGGCGCGCAGCGATCGATCGCCGGCCGCCGGAGACCGGCGGCCTCCAGCCGAACCGCGCGTACTACGAGTCGATGCGTGGTTCACGAGTCGACTCCGTTCGAGCCGCTCTGCACTACCCCCGCAACCGAGCTCCCCGGCGTGGTGAGCCCAAATCTGCCAGCGCGCCCGAAAGGCGCGCCGGCGAGCGCGCAGCGAGCCGCCTCGGGGGTGGGGCCCCGTTCGAATTCACTTCGAACGGGGCGGGGGGCTTGAAAAGCCCCCCGAGAAAGCATCGACGGGCATGCCAGCGGCATTCTCGCCGTCCCCTCAGTGTTTGAAATGGCGCATGCCCGTGAAGACCATCGCCATGCCGTGCTCGTTGGCGGCGGCGATCACTTCCTCGTCGCGCATCGAGCCGCCGGGCTGGATCACCGCAACCGCGCCCGCCTGTGCCGCGGCGTCGACACCGTCGCGGAACGGGAAGAACGCGTCCGACGCCATCACCGTGCCGGCGAGCGGCAGGCGCGCCTTCGAGACCGCGATCCGCGACGAGTCGACGCGGCTCATCTGGCCGGCGCCGATGCCCACGGTCTGGCTCGGGTTCGCGTACACGATCGCGTTCGATTTCACGTGCTTCACGATCACCCACGCGAAGCGCAGCGCTTTCCATTCGAGGTCGGTGGGCTCGCGCTCGGTGACCACCTTGGGAGTGCAGTGCGCGAGGGTGCCGTGATCCGCGTCCTGCAGCAGCACGCCGCCCGAGACCGGCTTGAGGTCGAATGCGGCCTCGACCGCCGCGTCGAACGGCAGCTCCAGGAGCCGCAGGTTGGTCTTCTTGGCGAGCGCCTCGCGCGCCTCCCGCGAGAACGCGGGCGCGATCACGGCCTCGATGAAGGTCGAGGCGATCTCGGCCGCGGTCTCGGCGTCGACCGGACGGTTGAGCCCCACGACGCCGCCGAACGCCGAGTCGGGATCGGTGGCGCGTGCGTTCCGGTAGGCGTCGGCGAGCGACGACACGTGGTGCGCGACGCCGCACGGATTGTTGTGCTTGATGACCACGGCACCGGGGTCGGAGAGGTCGCGCGCGATGCGCAGCGCCGCTTCCAGATCGAGCAGGTTGTTGAACGACAGCTCCTTCCCCTGGAGCTGCTTCGCGGACACCAGCGTGCCCGCCTTCGCGGGCCCGGTGCGGTAGAGCGCCGCGCGCTGGTGCGGGTTCTCGCCGTAACGGAGGTCCTGCACCTTGGTGAGGCCGATGAACGCGCGATCCGGCATCGCCTTGGGATCGGCGGCGCCGTCGACGCGCGCCAGGTAGCTCGCGATGGCGGTGTCGTAGGCGGCGGTGTGCGCGAACGCCTTGCCGGCGAGCCGCTTGCGGGTCGCCTCGCTCACCGCGCCCCCGCGCAGCTCCTCGAGCACCGCGCCGTAGTCCGCCGGGTCGACTACGATCGACACCCACGCGTGGTTCTTCGCCGAGGCGCGCACCATCGCCGGGCCGCCGATGTCGATCTGCTCGATCGCCTCGTCGCGAGTCACTCCCGCTTTCGCGATGGTGGCCTCGAACGGGTAGAGGTTCACCGCCACCACACCGATGGCCGTGATGCCCTCGCGCTCCATCTCGGCGCGATCGCTGTCGAGACCCGGACGGCCGAGGATCCCGCCGTGGATCTTGGGGTGGAGCGTCTTCACACGCCCGCCCAGGATCTCGGGGAATCCGGTGGCGGCCGACACCTTGGTGACCGGCACGCCGGCCTCCGCGAGCGTCTTCGCGGTTCCGCCGGTCGAAAGGATCTCGATGCCGAGCGCCGCCAGCCCGCGCGCGAACTCGACCACGCCTTCCTTGTTGGAAACGCTCACCAGCGCACGTGACACCTTCATCGGATCCGGACCTCGCGGGGGTGGGAGAGGGACCGCTCAGAAATTCGGCATCGGAGCTTTGAGCAGCAGGGTCTTCAGGTCTTCGTCCGTGAACGTGAAGCCGCCGCCGAAGAACGCGTTGCGACCGGTCTTGTACTGGGTCGGGTCGTTGAACGTGTCGTCGACACCGCCCATCAGCAGCAGGTGCGGGTAGGGCTCGATCTTGGCCGTGAAACGGAGGTTGGGGTTCACCCGTGCCTTCTCGTCGGGGCTGAAGTCGTAGGCGTCGACCGAGAGCAGCAGGTGGTCGTCGAACAGGTGATAGTCGGCGCCGATGCCGCCGGTGGTTTCGATGATGCCGCCACGGATCACCAGGTTCTCGATGCGCTGCGCGATCTGCGCCGTGAATTCCAGGTTGTCGTCGGTGGCGTTCAGGCGCGTCGTGGTGGTCGTGTAGTTGTAGGGCGGCGGTCCGGTCACGAACGGCGGGTTGCCCTCGACGTTCACCGTTTCGACCGTGGTCTTGTCCTTGACCCGCACCAGCGGGTTCGAGGTGATCTCGAGCAGGTAGAAGCGGTCGCGGCGCGGCTGGATGGTGAGGCCGAAGGTGTTCTTGGTCTCGGCCGCGTTGGTGTAGTACTCGGCGCGATAGCCGAAGGTGGTCTGCAGGCGCCGCGGCGTGCCCAGGAGATCGCCCAGCGAGTCGAGGCTGTCGTTCACCTTGTTGCCCATCGCGTCGTCGTTGATGAGCTTGCCGATGGTGCCCTGGCCCTTGTCGATCTTGTCCATCACCGACGAGGCCGAGGCCAGCGTGGTGTCGAGCTTCTGGGTGGCGTCGCGGACGCTCGCCAGGGTGTCGTCCACCTTGCCGCGGTTCTGCGCCAGGATCTGATCGAGCTGCGCCGAGACGTTGCGGAAGTTGGCGATCAGCTCGTGCAGGTCCTCGCGGTTCTGCGCGATCATGTCGCGGGCGCCGCCGGTCATCTGGTCGAGGTTGCCGAGCACGCTGTCGATCTTGCCGCCGCTCCGGTCGACCACTTCCTTCAAGCCTTCGGTGAGCGCCCGCACGTTGGACACGATCTCGCGCAGATCGCTCTCGGTCTGGTCGCGCGCGATCACGTTCCTGAGGCTGTCGGTGATCGCCTTCAGGTTGTCGCCGACCCCCGAGAGGTTGTTGACCAGCGCGTCGAGGTCGGTGGGCTCGCCGACGTTGGTGAAATTGCCGCCCGACGCGAGCGGAATGTTGCTCGAGCCGGCCTTGAGCTGGATGTAGGTCTCGCCGATCAGTCCCTGGGTGCGGATCTCGGCGCGGGTGTCGCTCGGCACGAAAACGCCCGGTGAGATCATCAGCGTGAGCTTGGCGCGGCGGTCCTCGATGCGCACGTCGCTCACCTCGCCGACCTTGACGCCGGCCAGCCGCACCGGCGTCCGCACCTCGACGCCGGTGGCCTGCACGAACGACACGGTCATCGGCACGCTGTACTGGGAACTGAGCGACGAGGAGCCGACCTTGATCGTGAAGAAGATCAGGATCGCAACCGCCGCCATGGCGAAGATGCCGACATAGAGCTCGATCGGGCCGCGTTTCACGCCGCCCCCCATTCACGCTTGAGCGCGTCGGTGATCGGGCCCTCGGCGCGGCCCTGGATGAACTGCTGGACGATCGGGTCCTGGGTGGAGCGCATCTCGTCGGGCGTGCCGACGAAGTGGATCTTGCCCAGGTAGAGCATCGCGATGCGGTCCGCGATCTTGTAAGCGCTCGCCATGTCGTGGGTGATCGCGATCGAGGTGACCTTGAGGTGGCTGTTGAGGCTCACGATGAGGTCGTTGATCACGTCCGCGTTGATCGGGTCGAGCCCGGTGGTGGGCTCGTCGTAGAACAGGAACTCGGGGTCCATCGCGATCGCGCGCGCCAGTCCCACGCGCTTCTTCATGCCGCCCGAGAGTTCGGCGGGCATCACGTCCTCGACCTTGCTGAGCCCCACCAAGTGCAGCTTCTCCGTGGCGACCTTGCGGATCTCGTCGTTCGAGAGCTTGGTGTGGCGCCTGAGCCCGAAGCCCACGTTGAGCCACACGGGCATCGAATCGAAGAGCGCCGCGTACTGGAAGAGCATGCCCCAGTGCTTGCGAAGCTCGTCGAGCTCGCGGGCCGGTATCGTACGTTGCTCGCGTCCCTTGATCCAGATCTCGCCGTCGTCGGGAGCCAGGAGGCCCTGGATGCACTTGATCAGCACGCTCTTGCCGGTGCCGCTGCCGCCGATCACCACCATGCTCTCGCCCTGGCGCACCGTGAGATCGACCCCGTCGAGCACCTTCTTGCGGCCGAAGCTCTTCTTGAGATCCTTGAGGACCACGTAGCCCTCGCCGGCGTCGCTGCTCCCAGCAGCTTCCCCGCTCACAAGAGCAGCACCGTGATGAAGTAGTCGAACACGAACACCAGGATCGAGCTCGTCACCACGGCACGGGTGGTCGCGTTGCCGACGCCCTCGGCGCCGCCCTTGGCGTAGAACCCGTTGTAGCAGCCGATCAGCGCCACGGTGAGCCCGAACACCACCGATTTGATGAGCCCCATGCGGAGATCGGGCCACTCGAGGTATTGCCAGGTGCGCTGGACGTAGACGCCTTCGTCGACGCCCAGGAGCTTGGTGCTGACGAAGTAGCCGCCGATGATCCCGATCAGATCGGCGAACACCACCAAGAGCGGCATGGCGATGGTGCACGCCAGCACCCGCGGCACCACCAGGTACTTGATGGGGTTGGTGGCGAGCGTCTCGAGCGCGTCGATCTGCTCGGTGACGCGCATTGTGCCGAGCTCCGCGGCCATCGCGGCGCCCACGCGGCCCGACACCATGAGCCCGCAGAAGACCGGTGCCAGCTCGCGAGTGACCGAGAGGGCCACGACGGTGCCGACCAGGCTCTCGGCGCCGAAGCGCTGGAAGCCCTGAAAGCTCTGATACGCGAGCACCATGCCGGTGAAGATCGCGGTGAGCAGCACCACCGGCAGCGACTGCACGCCCACCACCTGCATCTGCTGCATGAAGTCGCGCACCCCGAGCGGGCGGCGCGGGATCCACATCAGCGTGCGGCCGAGCAGCAGCACCACGCTGCCGATAGCGGTGACGAAGCCGATGACGGCCTCGCCGAGCGCCTGGGCCGGCTTCAGGATCCGTGGGAGCTCGTCGCCGGCCATCGGTGGCTCTCGATCACGCGGCCGCGCGCGCGGCCGCGATCACGCGGCGCTTCACGCGCGGCCCCACCGAGCACAGCATCTCGTAGGGAATCGTGCCGGCGAGACGTGCCACCTCCGCCACCGACGGCGCGCCCGGCGAATGGCCGAAGAGCACGCCGTCGTCGCCGGGCTGCACGTCGGGCTCGTCGGTCACGTCGACCAGCGTCATGTCCATGGTCACGGCGCCGCGGATCGGCGCTCGCTTGCCGCGGATCGCGACCTCGCCGGCGTTGGAGATCGCGACCGGGACACCGTCCGCGTAGCCGAAGGCGAGCACCGCGACCCTGCTCGGCCGCGTCGTGACGAAGAGCCGCCGGTAGCTGAGCGAGGTGCCCGCCGGCAGCTCGCGCACCCGCAGCACGGTGCCGCGCAGCTCCATGACCGGCTCGAGCCGCAGCTCGGGAGACGCCGCGGCATGAGGCCGCACTCCATAGAGCGCGAGCCCCGGACGCACCAGGTTGTGGCGCCCGATCGGATGGCAGAGCAGCCCGCCGCTGTTCGCGAGGTGCGTCATGGGCACGCGGAAGCCGGCGTCCGCGGCCTCGTCGATGTTGCGCGAGAAGAGCGTCATCTGGCGGGCGGTGAAGTCGCGGGCGTCGTCGCTCGGATCGTCGGCCACCGACAGATGCGACATCAGGCCTTCGATCTCGAGCCCGCCGAGCCCACGGGCGAAGCGCAGGAACGGAACGAGCTGATCCGGCGCCAGACCGAGACGGCCCATGCCGGTGTCGATCTTGACGTGGATGCGGACGATCCGTCCCGCAGCGCGCGCCGCCTCGGAGAGTGCCTTCGCCTCTTCGGCGTCGTCGACCATCGCGGTGAGGCGCTCCTCGACCACCGCGCGCGCCTCGCTGGGGCGCGCCCCCGAGAGCACCAGGATCGGGCACGCGAGCCCGAGCCCACGGAGGAACTGGCCTTCGCTCGGCGACGAAACCCCGAGCCCCCAGGCACCTTCGGCCACCAGCCTACGCGCCACGGCCTCCATCCCATGACCGTAAGCGTCGGCCTTCACGACGCCCAGGACGCGGACCTCGGGTCCCACCTTGGCGCGCAGGAGCGCCAGATTTCGCGCCAGCCGATCGAGATCGATCGTGGCGACGGCGCGCGGTGCGATGTCCATCGAGATTGGGGAGAGTCCGGGAAATACGCACGCAGGAAACGCGCCCCGGATCTACCACCTGGGCCGAAGCACCGTAAAGGCAGGCCGAGCCGTGCGTGCGGCCCTTTCCCGAGCCCGCCCGGGCCCGTACGATTCCTCGGCGAGAGCGCCATGGATCGGTCGAGCTACCAGTGGCGTCACGTTCGACGAGGCTTGGCCGCTTCGCCTGGAGGTCCAGGTCGAGGGTCACCGCGTGCACGTGATCGGCCGCGACGCACGGCTCACCAACAAGCGAGCAACGGGATGCCCAAGGATCTGGTCGACGTAGCGCTGCTCGAAAGCCCGGACGACTCGGACTGAACGTCTCTCAGCCGGCCCGCGTCGCCGCGGTTCGCCTTGGAGAAGGGGATGCGGTGTATCACGCTCCCCCGGTTCGGCCGCCGGTGCCACGTCCATGGAATGCCCTCACTGCAACGCGGTCCTCGACGACTCGGCCGAGCGTTGCTCGTCGTGCGGGCTCGATCTCCACGGCTCGTCGGCGCGCGGGGCGGGTTCGTCCGCGGTCACGTTCGGCAGCCACGCGGAGGGCACGGCGCCGGAGAACGTGGAGGCGCTCTTCCGCCCTGGCGCCACGGTCGCGCGGCGCTACGAGGTGATCGAGAAGATCGGTCGCGGCGGGATGGGCGCCGTCTACAAGGCGCACGACCGTGACCTCGACGAGACCGTCGCGCTCAAGGTCATCCATCCGCACCTGATCTCGAGCGACGAGACCATCGTCGACCGCTTCAAGCACGAGATCCGCGTCGCGCGCCGGCTGGCCCACCCCAACATCCTCAAGGTCTACGACCTGGGCTCGATCGGCGACGTGCTCTACCTGTCGATGGAGTACCTCCAGGGGATCGATCTCAAGACCCAGCTCGCCGAGCACGGCGCGCTCGCCGTCGACGACGGCATCGACGTGGCCTGCCAGGTGTGCGCTGGCCTGGCGCTCGCGCACGCAAGCGGCGTCATCCACCGCGACATCAAGCCGCACAATCTCTTCCTGGTCGATCCCGCGAGCCGCTTCGGCTCGGCGGTGCTCGACGCGGACGTGGCGGGCGCCCGCTGGCTGGTCAAGATCCTCGACTTCGGCCTCGCCAAGGCGATCGATTCGACGCAGCTCAGCTTGAGCGGACAGGTGCTCGGCACACCGGTCTACCTGTCGCCCGAGCAAGCGAATCCCAAGCCCGGCCTGGTGCTCGACCACCGCACCGACCTCTATTCGCTGGGCATCGTGCTGTTCCAGATGTTCACCGGGAAGGTGCCGTTCCAGGGGCCCACCGCGCTCGAAACCGCACTCCTGCACGTGACCCAGCCCCCGCCGCGGCCCGGCGAGCTGCGTCCCGATCTACCGCCGCACGTGGAAGCGGTGATCTTGAAGGCGCTCGCCAAGAATCGCGACGACCGCTACGCCGACGCGCGCCAGATCGCGAGCGATCTGCGCGGCGAGACGCGATTCTTCGAGGGGCCGACGCCGCTCGCGACGGCCGCCGAGTCGCGGGTGCGTCGCGGCGACGGAGCCTCCGCCACCGGCGCCGCACCGGCCGCGGGCGCGGCGCACTCGCTCCAGCACGTGTCCACGTCGCTCGGTAAGTCGGGCGCTGGCTCCGACGCGGCAACCGCGGGCGCGGGCCGGTGGCGCTCGTCGCGGTGGTCGTGGATCGTGGCGCTCGCGGCGCTGGGAATCGGTGGAGCGGGGCTCGGCTGGCAGGTCTTTCTGCGGCCGGCCCTGATCCGCATGGGCTACGGCACGATGCTTCCCGGCGCACCGGTTGGATTGCCGCTCGACGCGGCGCGAGCCCAGGCCCGCAAGAATCTCACCGCCCTCGGCGCGGCGCTCGACCACCATTTCTCGGGCGGAACGTTCTCGTACACCGATGGCCAGGGCACCTGTCCTGGCTCGAAGACCTACGGCGACGACGGCACCCGAGTCCCCGACCTCGAGCTCTCGATCGAGGGCGGCGACTACTGGTACACGATCACGGTCGCCGACGGCGACGGCGACGGCCTGTGCGAGAAGTACGAGCTCTCCGCGTCCGGCGTGCGCCCGCCCGCATCGCAGGATCCGCCGCTCACGCTGTCGAGCGACGGCACGAAGAGCGGTCCCTGGGAGTGAGCTCGCGCGCGGTTACGTAGCTCGCTCGGGTGTGTCCGGTCGAGGGCTGGCCACCGAAGGACCGGTGGCCAGCCAAGCGGCATCCGTTACTGCTCGATTGGCCGCGATCATCCGCTGCGGCTGCGAGGGACCGCAGCCCTCCGACTGCCGTCGCTGTCGTTCGGAGGGACGCGGTCCCTCGCGTCCGACGCGCGGTACCTCGGGATCATCGCCCGCTGACGTTCAGCGAAAGATCGCCGCGGCGACGTCGCGGGCGACGCTCGAATCCGGCGATTCCGGTCGTGCCGCCGCCGTGCTCGCGCTCGAGGGGAGCGCCGTCGCGGCCGCCAGGTCGGTGGTGACGCCGAGCCGTTTCGCGGCCTCGAGCGCCGGGCCGTCGATCTCGTCGGCGAGCGCGGGGAGCGCGTGCTTCGGCAGCTCGCTCAGCGAATCGAGCACGTGCAGCGGATACCAGCGGCTCTTGTGAACCCGGCCGGCGCCGTCGACGGCGTCGAGCCGGTAATGGACGATCTGCGCTCCCAGCAGGGCGCCGGCGGGAATCTCGGCCGAGTAGAGCGCGCGATCGCGGTGCATCGGTGCGCGCGTCACGCCTCGATCGAGCCGGTCGATCGCGTACACCACGTCCACGGTGCCGGCGTTCCTCCACTCGCCGCCCGCGCGCAGGTCGAGCGGCACGCTCTCGCCGCGCACCGCGACCAGCGGCGGCCGGTGCTCGAGCCCAGCGATCGTGCCGGGCTCGCTCGCGTGATCGTGGCCCAGCGCCGCCTGGCGCGCGGCCTCGAAGATCCGGCGGATCTTGGGCGGAGTGACCGCCGCGGCGGGCAGCACCTCGGGCTCGACCGCGACCGCGTGCGCGAAAGCCTGGTGCGCCGCGGCACCGTCGCCGGCCAGGCCGCGCGCCACTCCCAGATGAGCCGACGCCAGTGCGGCGGTGTGGCAAGCGCTCACCAGGCGCGGATCGTCGCCGTCGAGGCTCGATCGCGCGGCGTCGCAGGCCGAGCCCAGCCGCGGCGCCGCGAGCTCCAGGATGTCGCGAGCGTGCGCGGTGTCGCCCGCGCGCAGCGCATCGATTCCGGCCACCACCTCCGGATCGTCGACCGGCATCGGCGCGGCACCGGCGCCGCGCGCCACACCGAGCGAAAGTGCCAGCGCCGCGATACCGGCGAGCGGCCGCCAGCGCGCGCTCGCCATCACCATCGTCTCAGCCATCGGTTCGAACCAGGTCGATCGAGAGCCGCTGGCTTTCGCCGCCGCGCACCACCACCTGGCGCACCTGGCGCAAGCCGTGCTCGCCCTCGACCTCGATCTTGTGGGTACCCGCTTCGAGCTTGACCGGCGGCATGGGCGTCTGGTCCTGCAGCCGGCCGTCGATGAACACGTTGCCCCACGGGTGGACGTCGATCGCGAGCTCGCCGGTGCGGCTCGCGGCGGCTCGCTCGGCGTCGACCGCGAGCAGCTCGCGCTCGATCTCGGCGTCGCCGGGAAACGCGTGCTCGAGGCCACTCAGGTAACGGCTGGCGGCGTCGAAATCGCCCTTTTCGCCTCGCTCTCGCGAGAGCGCCAGGTACGTTCCCCGGATCAGCTCGACCTTTTGCTGCGCCTCGCGATTGCCGGGCGCGAGAGCGAGCGCCGCGCGATAGCGATCGAGCGCTCCGGGCTCGGTGCCGCCCAGGTACTTCTTCTGGCGCAGCAGCACGTCGCCCTCGCCCAGCAACCGGGTCACGTCGGCGCTCGAGTCGAGGCTCGCGCTTGCCAGCACCGGCGCTGGAGCGGGCGCCGTTTCCGGCGCCGGCGGCGTTCGGACTTCGCGTGGCTTGCGGCGCTCGGTCTCGACGGAGGTTGCGCCGCGCGTCGCGGGCCGTGCCGGCGGCGCGGCCACCGCGGCTGACGCAGGTGCTACGGGCGCCGACGGTGATGCGCTCGGCTGCACCACCGGCGACGCATCGCGCGGTGCGGCGTCGCTCGGCGGCGCCGCGTTGCTCGCGATCCGCGGCGTTGCGTTCACCGCCGCGGACGGCGAAGCGTGGATCTCGAAGCCGGGCCGCGCCGGAGACGATGCGGCGAGCTTCCAGCCGACCACACCGGCGCCGGCGATTCCCGCCACGGCCAGAGCCACCCACAGCGGCCGCGCGCCGCGCGGAGCGCGCTCGTCGATCTCACCCGCCGCGCGCTCGACCGGTCGCGCCTCGGGCGCCCGCTCCGACGGCAACGCGGCCGCCCGCGGCGCCGGCGGCCTCGGTGTGATCAGCTCCTCGGGAAGCTTGCCGGTCAAGCGATCGGCCAGCATCGCGAGCGTCGCCGGCCGCGCCGACGGATCCTTGGCGAGGCACGCGATGGTGAGCGCATCGAGCGGCTCGGGAACGCCCGCCGCGACGCACGACGGCGCCGCCGGCTGCTCGTGGCGGTGTGCGAGCGCCCACTCCACCGGATTCGAGCCGCCGAACGGATAGCGTCCCGCGAGCAAGTGGTAGAGCACGATGCCGAGCGCGTAAACGTCCGAGCGCTCGTCCGCCGCCTCGCCGGGCGGCGGTCCGAAGCGGCCGCGCGTTGCGCCCAGATCGTCGGCCGGTGCCTTGCGCTGCGACGCGCTCCACACGTCGAGCACCGGCGCTCCCGACGGATCGATGCGCACCCAGCGAGGAATCGCGGTTCCCGGCACGAGGCCGACGGAGCGCGCGGCGTCGAGCTGGGTCGCGAGCGCCGCCACCACCGAGGCCGCTTCGGCGGGCGTGGCGCGTCCCTGGTCCGCGAGCCATGCCTCGAACGGATAGGTCGGGCTCATGGTGCGGCCTCGATCTCGAAGCTGCGTCCCACCAGCGGCCGATCGTCCCACAACACTTCCGCGGTCCAGGTGCCGGGCAAGAGCGACGCGGGCGCGCCGCTGAGCGGTAGCCGCGCCACCACGCCCGCGCGTGGGCGGTAGCCGCCTTCG
The DNA here is from genome assembly GCA_964650975.1 of uncultured bacterium. GTDB lineage: Bacteria > JADJOY01 > JADJOY01 > JADJOY01 > JADJOY01 > CAZYWA01. Next base: position 12,444 of record CAZYWA010000048.1, on the reverse strand, counting down.
GTGTTGAGGGCGATCGGGCCGGTATCGCCGCTCACGCGGCCCAGCGGATCGTGCCAGCGCACCCGCAGCGTGTGGGTGTCGAGCACGTCCGCGAATTCGAGCCACAACGAGACCGCGTCGTCGCCAACCGCGAAGCGGGTGGCGCGCACCTGCGGCGCCTCGAGCGGCCGCACCGGCTGCGCCGAGAACGCCACGTCGGTGAGCCTCGGCTCGAGATGGTGGGCGGCGCAACCCAAGCCGGCCGCACACGCGGACATCACCAGAAGAGCGGGCAAGTGCCGGGAAATGAGCATGATCGCGGGTCGGTGTCGGAACGTGGTCATCCGTCGAGCAACCGCCGTGCCACGGTCTTGGGCCGAGATTTTCCGGGAATTGTCAATGCGCCGCGAAGCTCACCACGCGACGCGATTCGGGGGTCGCCGCGCCCGCTGACGATCCGAGACGATGGTGAGCGCCGGCGAAACCACCCGGACGTCAGCGCCTCGAACCCGACCGTCAACGGCCCGGCGGACTCGGGCTTTTCCTAGCTGGCCCGGATGGCCTTCGGCTGGAGGGTTGCAATCCCTCGCTGTCGTTGCGCCCAAACCCGATCCAGCGCCGCGGACCGGAGGAACGCGTCCCTCCCCACGGCCCTTGCTCTCGATTCCCGCCCTGGAGGGCCGCGGTCCCTCGCAGCCGAAGTGTCACATCGCAATCCATCGCTGCGGACGCGAGGGACCGCGTCCCTCCGATCGCGCTCGATCCCGATCTACCGGGAATTCCCAATCGAGGCGCGCGGAATTCGCTCGATCCGTGGGGTGGTCGCCAGGGCCGCGGCCTCCTCGAGAACCTCGCGAAGCTCCGGGATGTTGCCGTCGAGCGAAAGCGCCCCGAGCTGGTCCAGTGCGGCAGCCGCGAGGGCGGGCGCCGGGCGCCCCAGCCGTTCGGCCCAATCGCCGAGCAGCTGCGCGGCGAGCGCGGCGAGATCGTCGCGGCGGAGGCACAGGCTCGGCACGCGGAGCACCGACGAGCTCAGTCGCTCCGCGAGCTTGGGATGCAGCGAGCCTTCCGCCTCGAGCACCGCGGGCTCCGCGGAGGCGCTGGCGATGAGCCGCGGCCGGGCACGCGACGGAGTGAGGTTCCCCGCGACCAGCCCGGCGAGCACCGCCTGTGCCGCCTCGTCGAGATCCTCGATGTCGCCGACGAAGAGCGTCCCGTTGCCGGCCGCTTCCCATTTCGCGGCGATGCGCAGCGCGCTCTCGAGCTCGAAGCCGCGCATGTCCGCGGCGCCCGACGGCCGCCGCGGCAGGAGCGACGCGGGCAATCTCACCAGAGGCTCCGCGGCGCACGGCCCGTTGGCGTGGATCGCGCTCGCGAGCGTGGTGCGGCCGCTCCCCGGCTCGCCGACCAAGCACAGGTCGGCGCCGCTCGCGGCGAGCCGCCGCGCACCGGCGACGCACGTCGCCATGGCCGTGCTCGACTGCGGAAACCACGACCAGTCGAGCCTCGAGTCGCGCGCGGCGCGCAGCGCCTGGTTGGCTTCCGCGAGCCGCGCGCAGGTTTCCTCGATCTCGCGCTCGCGACGCCCGCGCTGGCGCCTGTCGTCGATCTCGCTCAGCAAGCCGGCCAGCTCGACCGCGTGCACCGGCGACCATGGCTCGAGCCAGTAACGCTCGATGCCGCCCACGCGCACCACCTGGTAGAGGTCGTCGCCGTCGGCGTGGCGAGTGAGCACCGCGAGCGCCGCGCCCGGCGCGCTGCCGCGAATGCGCGCCAGCAGGTCGGCGGTGGGAAGGCTGCCACTCTTGGGATCGACCAGCACCAGATCGGCATCCGCGAGCACCGCGAAATCGCCGCTCGGATGGGCGATGGCGCGCACCTCGGCCGGCACCTGCGCCGCGTTCAGGTCGCGCTCGATGCGCTCGGCGAAGGCGGGGGAGAGGCCGAGCAGTGTCAATCGCGGCCGCGGACCTGGATCGGGTGCGCTCGTCACGGCACGCCTCCCGGGGGAGACGAAGCCCCACCCCGCGCGCGGAATCGCGCGGGGTCGATGCCCAGGCGCTCGAGCTTCCGGTAGAAGGTGGCGCGCGGGATCTGGGTGCGGCGCAGCGCCTCGACCACGCTTCCGCCGGTCTGACGGAGCACGTCCTCGAGGTAGGTTTTCTCGGCCTGATCGACTACTTCCTGGCGTGTCCCCGAGCCGGTGGCGGCCATTCCGCCGGATACCGCAGGTGCCTCGCGCAGCTCGGGCGGCAGCGCCTCGAGCGTCAGCACCGGCCCCTTGCTGAGCAGCACGCCGCGCTCGATCCAGTTGCCGAGCTCGCGAATGTTCCCAGGGTAGGGATGGGAGAGCAGCACCTCGAGTGCCTCGGGCGCGACGCTCGTGACCGCGCGGTTGTGGTCGCGCGAGCAGCGCTCCAGGAAGTGCTGGATGAGCGGTGTGATGTCGGCGCGGCGCTCGCGCAGCGCGGGAATCCGGACCCGGATCACGTTGAGCCGGTAGAAGAGGTCGAGGCGGAAGGTTCCCTCGTCGGTCATGCGTTTCAGGTCGCGGTTGGTGGCGGCGACGATCCGCACGTCGACCTTCTTGCCGGTGATGTTGCCGAGCCGCACCACCTCGCCGTCCTGCAGCACGCGCAGCACCTTCGCCTGCAGGTTGAGCGGCATCTCGCCGATCTCGTCGAGGAACAGCGTGCCGCCGTTCGCGGCCTCGAACTTGCCGATCTGGGTGCGCACGGCACCGGTGAAGGCACCGCGCTCGTGGCCGAAGAGCTCGCTTTCGAGGATCGTCTCGGGAATCGCCGCGCAGTTGAGCGACACGAACGGGTTGCGCCCGCTCAATCGATGAATGGCGCGCGCCAGCACTTCCTTGCCGGTGCCGGTCTCGCCTTCGATCAGTACCGTGGCCTTGGTGGCGGCTACTTCCTCGATCACCTCGAGCACCGATTCGAGCGCGGCGCTCGACCCCACGATCTCCGGGAACGACGCGCGCAGCGGCGCCGTGCGGCGCTTGAGCTGCACCGCCTGGGTTTCGAGCTCGGCGCGCTTCATCTCGAGCGCCTGGCTCAGCCGCTCCTTCTCGACCAGGGCCTGGTGGTAGCTGCGCGCGTTCCGGACGTAGACCAGGAAGTCGTCGGCCTCGACCGGCTTCCGGATGTAGCTGAAGACGTGGCCCTGGTTGATCGCATCCATCACCGCTTCGTTGCTCGAATAGCCGGTGAGCAGGATGCGCACGGTGCGCGGCCAGCGGTCGCGCACCGCCGCCAAGAGCTCGACGCCGCGCTTCCCCGGCATGACGTTGTCCGCCACCACGACCTCGATCGAGTCGCCGTGTGTCCCGAACGTCTCGAGTGCCTCATCGGCACTCCCAGCGGTGAGACACTCGCACTCGTCCTCGAGCACCCGGCGCAGCGCCAGCAAGATGTGACGCTCGTCGTCGACCAACAGCACCTTGCCCTGCGGGGCGCCCGCGGCGGGTCCGGTCATGTACCGGAACTCCCGGTATTACCGGCGGTTTCGAGAAACGGCGGGACGAGTGGCAGCTCCACGGTGAAGACGGTGCCGATGCCGGGATCGCTCTTGGCCGAGATGCTTCCTCCGTGTCGATTCACGATGTCGTAGCTCGTAGCAAGCCCCAGGCCGGTCCCTTGGCCCGGTTCCTTGGTGGTGAAGAACGGGTCGAAGACCTTCGCGAGGGTCTCGGCGCTCATGCCGCTGCCGTCGTCGGTGATGCGGATCCGCACCCGGTCCCGGCCGGCGGGCTCGGTCTTGACCCACAGGTTTCCCTTGCCGGAGATCGCGTCGGCGGCGTTCGAGAGCACGTTCATGAGCACGTGGTTGATCTGCCCCGCGTGGCAGCGAAGAGCAGGGAGCTTCTGGTAGTCGCGATGGATCTCGATCCGGTCCTTGAAGCGATAGCCGAGCAGCCGGAGCGTGGCGTCGAGGCCTTCGTGGATGTCGACCTCTTTCACGTCCGCGGTATCGAGCCGTGAGAACGTGGTGAGATCGCGCACCAGCTCGCCGATCCGGGTCGCGCCCTCCTCGAGGCCTTCGAGGATCTCGTCGAGGTCGGCGTTGGTGCGGGCGAGCTTGGCCTCGTCGACGGCGCGTTGCAGTTTGGCCGCCTGCGCCGGGTCGGCGGGAGGTGACACGAGCGCCACATCGAGCACGCGACGCAAGCGATCGATCCCGCGACGCAGGTAGGGCAGGTTCACGATCAGGTGCTGCGCCGGGTTGTTGAACTCGTGCGCCACGCCCGCGGCCATGCGGCCCAGCGACGCGAGCTTCTCCGACTGCACCACCTGGCGCTGGATGCGCGAGACCTCGTCGATGGCGCGATCCACCTCGGCCTTCCGCGCCTCGACCGCCCGGGCGCGATCCTCGACGGCGAGCGCGCGGCTCTCTCGCTCGGACGATGCAGCCTCGCGGCCCGCTGCCTCGATGCGCAGCCGCTCGGCTTCGGCCTCGAGTCCGCCCACCCGGAGCCGTGCCTCGCGCAGGACGGTGTGCGCCGCGAGCGTGGCGCCCGCTCCGGCGGCGGCCGCCGCCGCGCCGAGCCATTCCCGGTAGCTGGCGGCCGCGACCGCTCCCAGCGCCGCGAGCCCGGCGCCGTAGAGCCATGCGTTGGAGTGGCGCAGCCCGGCCGATCCCATTTCGCTGCGTCGGATAGCACAGGTCACGGCGTCCGCACGACGGTTTTCTCTCGGTCCGTTGCCGCACCGCGCGTTCCGGGGGAAGATCGCCGGCATGCCGCACGACTTCCTGCCCCCGTTGCCCGGCCTGCTCGATCCCGAGCACCGTCTGGTGCTGCAAGTGCGCGAAGACCGCAGCATCGGCTTCGTGAGCCCGGCGCTGGCCTCGGCCGTGGGACGCGACGCCGCCCAGCTCGTGGGACGAGCGCTGGCGGAAGCATTGCCGCAGCCGCTTTTCGCCGAGCTGGCGGGGCTGGCGGACTCGCTCACGCCGGAGGCGCCGCTCGGGGTGGAGGTCGCCGCCTTCGAGCGCGCCGGCGGCGGCACCGTCCGCGCCCACTGGACCACGTTCACGTGGTTCGACGCCGCGTCCCGTCCGCGTGGGTTCATCGCGGTGGGACGCGATCTGGCGGAGGCGGAGCAGGTGCTCGAGGCGCTCGACCTGAAGCGGCACGTGCTCGCGAATCTGCCGAGCGGCGTGACCCTCGTGCGCGGCTCGGACGGCGTGCTCGTCTACACCAATCCCGCGTTCGACCGGCTGCTGGGTTACGAGCCGGGCGAGCTCGTGGGGCGGCACGTGAGCGTGCTCAACGCCGCTTCCGGGCAGAGCCCGGAAGAACGCGCGCGGGCCATCTTCTCCGAGCTCGAGCGAGACGGGCACTGGGCGGGGGACATCCCCAACCGCTCCAAGGACGGCGCGACGATCTGGTGCGACGTGCGAGTGGTCGGGGTCGACCATCCGCTGTGGGGTCGGATGTGGCTGAGCGATCACATCGACATCTCGGCGCAAAGGCGCATGGCCGACGAGCTCGTCGAGAGCGAGACGAGGCTTCAGGCGATCGTCGACAACACCACCGCGGTGGTCTACGTGAAGGCACCCGACGGGCGTTACCAGCTGGTCAACCGCCGCTTTGAGGAGATCTTCAACGTCAGGAACGAGGACGTGCGCGGCCGCACAGATCACGAGCTCTTCCCCGCCGAGATCGCCGGGCCGATCAGGCTCAACGATCTGGCGGTGGCGCGCGCCCGCACGGCGCTCGAGTTCGACGAGATCGTGCCGCAGGACGACGGCGACCACTCGTACATATCCGTCAAGTTTCCGCTGTTTCGCTCGAGCGGCGAGGTCTACGCGGTGTGCGGGATCTCGACCGACATCACCTACCGGCTGCGTGCCCAGCACGCGCTCGAGGAGTCGCATGCGCTGCTCGAGCGGCGCGTCGCCGAGCGCACCGCCGAGCTCAGCACCATCAACCGGCGCCTCGAGGCGGAGGTCGCGGAGCGGCGCCGCGGCGAGGCCCGCCAGGCGCTCATGACCACCGAGCTCGACCACCGCGTCAAGAACGCGCTCACCACGGTGGTGGCGCTCGCGGACCAGACGCTCGACACGTCGACGTCGCTCGAGGAGTTCCGGGTCTCGTTCCTCGGCCGGCTCGGCACCATGGCGAAAAGCCACGAGGCGCTCGCCCGCGGACGGTGGGAGGGCGTCGACGTCCGCGAGGCGGTGAAGCTGGTGCTGGCGCCCTTCGAGAGCATCAGCCGGGGCGGAATCCGGATCGAGGGCGGGCCGATCCGGCTCGCGGCCAAGGCCGCGTTGCCGGTGTGCCTCACGCTCCACGAGCTGGGCACCAACTCGGTCAAGTACGGTTGCCTGACCCAGCCCTCGGGAGAGCTTCAGGTATCGTGGCGGATCCTGGCGCCCGAGAGGCTCGAGCTCACGTGGCGAGAACGAGGCGGCCCGGCAACCTTCGCTCCGTCCCGCTTCGGCATGGGGTTGCAGCTGGTCCGCGAGCTGATCGAGGGCCAGCTCAACGGAACCGCCTCGCTCAGCTTCGCGGGCGAGGGATTCGGTTGCGCCCTCGAGATCCCGATCACGGCGCAGCCGCTGCTCTCCACGGTGCCCGCGCCCGAGGCGCCGGCGCCGGAGGCGTCGCGCATCTCGCTGGCGGGGGCGCACGTGCTGATCGTGGAGGACGACCGGCTGCAGGCGAACATGCTGGGCCGCTGGTTCGGCCGCCTGGGTTGCGCCATCGTGGGACCGGCCAAATCCACCGACGAGGCGATGCGGCTGGTGCGCGACCAGCGAATCGACGTGGCGGTGCTCGACGTCAACCTCGACGGCCACTCGAGCGAGCCGGTCGCCGACGCGCTCTTGGCGCGCGGCAAGACCGTGGTGTTCCTGAGCGGCAACGCCGAGGCCACGCGCTTGAGCCCGCGCTTCGCCGAGGTCACCTGCCTGGCCAAGCCGATCGAGCTTTACGACCTGGAGCAGGCGATCCGCAGGGCGCTCGGCGCGCGCGCGCCGTGAAAGGCGGCCGCGCCGGCCGGATTTTAGCAGTTTTTGGCCTGAACTACGGCAAAAACAGCTGTGGGACCGGCGGTCTTGAAGGCGTGTTGTGACGTTTTCTGATGGCCGATTGCATCGAAAAACGAAATCGGATCATATCGAATTCTGAAGGCGGATCGTTACATCCAGCGCCGGTCACGGGGCGAGCTGAAAGCTCACGTTCTGGGTCGAGCCGCATCCCTCCGGATTGCTCACCCGCAGGTACGCGACGTCGGTGCCGAACATCTGCGGCACCGTGGCCCGGATGCTCGTGGGTGAGATCGCCTCGACGTTGGCTTCGACGGGTCCGAACCACACGCGTGCTTTCGGCCCGAAGCCGCCGCCGTGGATCGTGACCGCCGAGCCCGGTGCGGCGTGGTCGCTCGAGATCGAGGCGATCCGCGTGGCCACGCCCAGATCCGGGCAGGAGTCGTCGCAGGCGTCCCCGTCGCTGTCCTGCGCGCTCGAGCAGCCGTCGGCGCAGCCGACGTTCCCGGCGATGCAGAAGGCGCGGATCGGCGACGCCGTCCCTGCCGTGATCGTTCCCGGATTGCTGGGGTCCTCGCTGCGCTCGCCGACTCCCGAGCCGAGCACCAGGCGGCCGTCGACAGCCACCGCTCCCGACGTCGCGCCGAAGTTGTTGAGGTCGACCCGTAGCAACCGCTCGCCGGTGTCGCTCGCGTAGCCGCGCAGCCCGGCGAGGGTCGCGGTGCCGGTGAAGATCATGCCGTGCAGCACCCGACGGTGCACGCGCTCGACCTGCCGTCGGGGTAGAGGCACTGCTGGCCGTTGATGTCGAGGGCCTTGGGGTGAGGCCGGACGATGGCGCCCGGCGGCGTGGCCAGGCCGTCGTCCGAGCTGGCGATGAACACGTCCTGGACGACCGGCGGGTGGACGATCGAGTCGACGTCGTAGCGGCGCAGGCGGTTTCCCTCGCCACCGTAGAGAAGCTGACCCGTGGACGGCGGAGGAACCGAATCGTCGGTGGGCACGCCTCCCGAGCCTCCGCCGCACCCGCCGCCAGCCGAGAGAGTGGCCAGCACGACCATCACGATCGTCCGGTGGAATTCGCTGCCCGGGCGGCCAGAGCGCGAAGACGGTGGCATCGAACCCCCCTGGTTCGCGGGCGAACGCAAGAAAGAGTGTGCCGTCGCGTGGTGAGGCGATCCTAAACCGATTCCCGATTGCCTTGTAGCCGCGGAGGGCGGGGGGGTACGCTCCAGGTAGGGCAGCGAGGGAGGCCCACCTCACCCGCGGGCTGAAGCGGGAGCCGATCATGTCCGAGCGACGGAAGGCCCGGCCGCAACCCATCGGCGACGTGCTGAGCGCGCTCTTGAGCCAAGGCGAGCTCGGGGCGGGCGGCCAGCTGTTGAGGCTGCGGCGGGCGTGGACGGCCGCGGTGGGACCCGAGACCGCGGCGCATGCCCGCCCGGTGGCGATCCGCGACGAGTCCCTGGTGATCGAGGTTGATCACGCGGTCTTCAGCCAGGACCTGCGTCTCCGCGAAGCCCAGGTGTTGCAGGCGCTTCGCGAGACGGCCGGAATCCAGGCTCGGCGGCTGCGTTTCGCGGTGGGGGGCGAGGGTGTGGCGTCGAGGGATCGCGCGCCTGCGCCACCGGCGGCGCGCGCGCCTCGGCGGCCGATCGCGACGGCCACGACGCGGCACCTCGCGGCGTCGCTCGATTCGATCCAGGATCCGGAGCTGCGCGCGTCGGCCCGAGACCTCGTCGAGCGTTTGGCACGGAGGGAGGAACGATGAAAGTAGAGACGAATCCGAAGAACGGCGGCCTCACGACTCTTCGCGTCCCGGTCAAGCCGCGCATGAGCCGTGACCAGCGCCGCGAGGCGATCCTCGAATGCGCCACGCGCCAGTTCGCGCGTTCCGGCTACGCCAACGCCACCGTGAACGGCATCGCCGCCGAGCTAGGCGTGACCGAGCCGCTCATCTACAAGCACTTCGACACCAAGGAGGAGCTCTTCCGCGAGGTCTTCCAGCGGGTGGCGCTTTTCTTCGTCGAGCGCATCACCGAGATCGTGGGCGAGGGCGGCTCGCCGCTCCTGACCCTGCGCAAGATCGCGCATTTCTACTACCAGCACCTCGACGCGCACCCGGAGTTCGCCGCGATCCTCTACCAGGTCGCCGCCAACTCCACCGAGGGGATCGACGGGTTGAAGGAGCCGCTCAAGTTCTTCAAGCGGATCTTCTCGCAGCTCCACGCCGCGATCGCGGCCCTGATCGCCGACGGCAAGCAAGCCGGCGAGATCCCCCCCGAGGTGGACGAGCGTGCCGCAGCCTGGGCCTTCATCGGCAACTACCACATCCTGATCTTGCTCAAGTCGTTCCAGCTGCCCGACTTCAACCCGCTCCTGATCGAGCAGATGCTGGGCATGGTGACCGGCCGCCCCGGCGCGCCGTAGTCAGAAGCCATCCGCTGGCGCGCGCGACCCCGGCTCGTTGCGGCGGTGGGTCGACGCAGAAGCATCGCGCCGCAGGCGCGCGGCGAGCATAGCGAGCCGACTTGGGGGTGGGCCCCGAAAAAATCGCACTTTTTTCGGGGCGGGAGATCTTGAAAAGCCCCCCGGGAGATTCAGCTCAACTCGGGCGGCCCCAGAGGAAGCCCTGGCCGAACTGGACGCCGACGCTCTTGAGGAGCGTCAGGTCGTCCTCGCGCTCGATGCCCTCGGCGACCAGCTCGGCGCCCAGCGCGTCGACGGCTTTCACCAACCGGCGCAGCGAGCGCTCCTTGCTGGAGTCCTGAGCGATTCCGGTCACGTACTTGGGGTCGATCTTGACCACGTCCGGCTCGAGCAAGAGCAGCGCCTCGAGCGAGCTGCGGCCGAAGCCCACGTCGTCCATCGCGACCCGGATGCCGGCGTCGCGGAACTGCTGAACCTGGTGCCGCAGCACGGCCGGGTCGCTGATGAACTGCTGCTCGCTGATCTCGACGCAGAACGCGTAGCGATCGGCGGTCTTGGGGAAGAGCGTCAGCAGCCGTTCGGGAGGCGTGTCGAGCAGCGTCGAGGGAAAGAGATTCACGTGGAAGCGCAGCTTGCGATCGAGCATGCGGGTGGCCGCGATGCAGGTCTTGAGGCAGCGCAGGTCGACGATCGTGAGGATGTTGCTCTCGAGGCACACCCGGAAGAAATCGGTGGGCATCTCGAACGGGCCGGTGGGGCCGCGGGTCAGGAACTCGTAACCGGCGAGGCTGCCGTCCGAGAGGTTGAAGATCGGCTGCGACACGGCGCGGAAGCAGTCTTCCTGGCGCAGCAGGTCGCGCACGTCTGTGTAATGGCTGCCGTTGCCGTTGCCGCGCGACACCTCGGTGGTCGAGACGCGGTTCTTGCCGGAGACCTTGCTGTCGCGAATCGCGAGCCGCGTGAGGGTCAGCACTTCCTCGGTGGAGCAGGTCTCGTAGGCGAGCTGCGCGACCCCCAGGCTCGCGGTGACACGGATGGGCTCGGAGAAGACCACCAGCGGGTCCTCGGACACGGCCAGGCGCACGCGCTCGGCGACCTTCAACGCCTCGCTCCAGCGGGTCTCGGGAAGCAGGATCAGGAACTCGTCGCCGCCCACCCGCGCGACGTGATCGGACGGGCGCAGCGAGGCCTCGATCCGCTTCGCGACCTCGGTGAGCACCACGTCGCCCACCGCGTGGCCGAGGCGGTCGTTGACGCGCTTGAAGTCGTCGCAGTCGAGCAGCGCCGCCACCAGCGGCGCACCGCTGCGCTGCGCCCGGTTCACCTCGCTCGACAGCACCCGCTCGAGCCCGCGCCGGTTCAGGAGCTCGGTCAGCGGATCGAGGCTGGCGAGCCGTTCGAGCCGCGCGTTGGCGGTCTCAAGCTGCCCGGCGAGCGCCTCGAGCTCGACGAGCCGGCGCTTCTCCTCGCCGACCCGCGTTTCCATCTCGCGCTGCTTGGCGCGCACGAACTCCTCGAACGTCGACACCAGGAAGTCGAGGATCTGCTCCTTGTGCGCCGAGATCGTGAAGCGCCGGCCCATGAACACGATGTCGATGCCCACCTTGAGGCTCGGCTCGTCGCGGATCACGTGGCTGGTGAGGATGTGGCGGATGCGCCGCACCAGGTACGTGCCCTCGTAGGGCTTGGTGATGAAGTTGTCGGCGCCGCACTCGAGGCCGCGGATGATGTCTCCGGCGTCGTGCAGCACCGTGAGCAGGATCACCGGAGTCGCGCGCCGGGTGCGGTGGTCCTTGATGGCGTGGCAGAGCTCGTAGCCGGTGAGGCCGGGCATGAGCACGTCGCTCAGCACCATGTCGTAGGGCTGGGCCGAGGCCTGGAACATCTGCCAGGCGCGCTCTCCGTCGGGAGCGTGCTCGACCACGAACCCCTCGGCTTCCAGGATGAACCGGAGTTGCTCGGCCTGGGTGGGACTGTCTTCGGCGATCAGCACGCGAGTCATCCACTCCTCCGGGTTTTCACGTTCGCGCTACTTGAGTTCGAGAGCGTCCCAGCAAACGCCCGACGGTGTCGAGCAGCAAGCGGGGGCGGAAGGCGTTGACGGAGATCGCGGCGTAGGTGCCGTCCGCGCCGTCCAGGGCTTCGTCCGAGGGGGGGCCGCCGAGCAGCACCACCGGGATGGCGCGCTCGGCGCTCGAGGTGCGCGCCGCGCGCAAGAGCCCGGTCCCGTCGAAGCCGGAACCGTCGTCCTCGACCGCTTCGGAGACCAGCAGTGCGGCGCCGCGGCCCTCGAGAATCTGCTCCAGCTCGGCGGCGGTGGTGGCGAGCGACACCCGGTACTCCGCCGCCTCGAGAAGCTTGCGCAAGAGCTCGCGGGTCCACGGCCCGGCCGTCGCGACCACCACGTGCCGATCGCCGTTGTGCTTGGCGGTGTCCGGCGCGATTCCCTCGGCGAGCTCGACGTCCGCCGGCTCGCCGTCGGGCCAGGTGGCGTGGCGCGCGCGCGCCACGATCTCCGCCGGATCGATCACGAACGCGGCACTGCCGTTCGCATCCACCGTCGCGCCGAGCAGGTGCCCGCGCGGCTCGGGAAGCGGCGTGGCGCGGTCGATCGACACGAAGTCGAGAGCGCCGACCGACTCGACGGCCACCACCGCGCGCGCCGAGCCGGTGTTGAGCACCACGCCCAGCGGCCGGGCGCCGACCCGCACCGTGCGGTCGGGAACGCCGGGGTGAGCGACGACGTCGAGCGGCGTCACCGGCAGCGGCCGATCGCCGGCCGCGACGTAAGCGCGCTCCTCGAGCCAGCGCAGCTCGCGGGGATTGAGGCGGAGCACCGACTCGATCGCGCGGGTGGGAATCGCGTACGCCACGCCTCCCGCGTTCACCCGCAGCATGCCTTCGCGCATTCCCGGGCGCGGCAGGCGCAGCTCGAATCTCGACCCGAGACCGGGCGTGAACGAGAGCCCCAGCGATCCACCCAGCCCCTCGACCTTGGCGCGAACCGCGTCGAGACCGGTGCCGCGCCCGGAG
>CAZYWA010000047.1:0-24610 GCA_964650975.1 uncultured bacterium | reverse complement strand
GCAGCTTGAACTGTTTCAGGAAGACGAACATCGTGGGCAGCTGCGGATTGGCGTAGGTGCTGTGCGCGGACGACGGGCAGACCTTCTGCACGCTGTCCGAGCTCTGTGCGCAGGTCGCGAGCACCTGCACCTTGGTCGAGTCGGTGATCACGTCGAAGGTCTCGCTCGACGACCAGCCGGCCGTCTTGAGCGTGGTCATCCAGTCCTCGACGTTGCTGCACGGCTCGACCGGGTCGCAGTCGGCGTGCACCGCCATGATCCCGGGCCGGCGGCTCACCGACGGCATCGGCACCGGACACGGCCCGCGATTGAACGGATCGGCGTTGGCGAAGCTCGCCACCGCGGCGAACTCGTCCGGGTAATAGAGCGCCAGCATGTGCGACATGTAGCCGCCGTTCGACCAGTCCATGAGATAGACGCGCTTGGTATCGACGGTGGCGAGCGACGTGGGCAGCGCGATGGGGTTGCCGCTCTCGTCGAACGTGGTGCGCGACTGGAGCTGCTGCATGAACGTGCGCACGGCGCGGATGTCGAGATTGTTGTCCTTGTCCTTGTAGAAGACGTCGAAGCGGCTGCCGTCACCCGACGAGGTGGGCGGCGCCTTCAGGCACCGACCCTGCGGCATGAGCAGCACGTAGCCCGGCGTGGCTCCGCCCAGATCGGCGGTCGACTGGTACAGCTGGAGCAACGTGTTGGGCGCCACCGGTCCCTGGCCGCCGAAGTTCGAATCGACGTTGCGAATCCGCGACGGATGGAGGAACACCACCAGGGGCAGATTGGTGGCTCCCGCCGGCGACGACACGCAGGCGTAGCGGCGCAGCGCGTTCGGGTCCTGCGGGTCGACGAAGGTGAGCTTCGTGCCGTTCTTGCAGGTGGGCGCCGTGAATTGATCGGGACATGAGGTGTTTTGCGGGTAGAACTGCTCGCCGTTCGGCCCCAGGAACACGTCTCCCGGGGGACTGCCGGTTGCCGGATCGCAGGTTTGCGCGCGCGCCAGCGGGGTGGCCGCGCAGAGTGCAGCGGCCAGCAGCGCGGCTCGAATGCTCGGACGACGCCACCGAGGGCGGCGTTCGTGGTGTTCGCTTCGCAAGACTCCCCCCCATTCCTCGAGACTCGAGCGATCTCGTGACTCGGGACCGCGCGCCGGAACGCCCGCAGTCCTCGACCGTCGCGCGCCTCCGCAGGCGCGACGGGGCCACGACCCCTTCGATCGTACGAGTGGACGAAAACCAGGGTAGTCATCGGCCCCGCCCACGTGTCAACGGTGGGTGATCGCTTACGAACCACGGGGCTCCGCCTCCAAACGCACATCCCCGCGAGCCGAACGACGATTCGCCGATCTTCTCGTCGCTTGAAAGCCTAAGATGAGTGTGGCATCGCGGTGGGCCGTGGCCGCTCTTCCACCGAGCTTGCTCGCCGTCTTCGCGCGGTTGCTGGCGCTGCCGACGAGCCGTGCTCCCGCGGCGTGGGTGATCCGGCAGACCGCCGCGACGCGCGTTCCTCTCTTCGGCATCGAAGCGCTCGCCGCGCGGCGGCCCGACCCCGCGCTGGCACCGTGGGGAAGCGCCGAGCCGCTGGTGACTGCGCTCGCGGGCGGCGATCCCGTCGAGGGGCCGCTCGGCGGTGCGGCGGTGGTGGTGAAGGACTCGTTCGACGTCGCGGGCGTCGACACCGGCGTCGGACTGCGCGACGGCGGCGCCGTGGCCGAGCGTGACGCGACGCTGGTGGCGCGCATTCGCGCCGCCGGCGGACGAATCATCGGCAAGACGAAGATGACGGAGCTGGGGATGGACGGTCTCGGCGCCCTGGTCCATTCGGGGATGCCGGCCAACCCGAGCGCCCCGGGCTACCTGCCGGGCGGATCGAGCACCGGCACGGCGGTCGCGGTGGCATCCGGTCTGGCGCGTTTCGGGCTCGGCGGAGATGGCCTCGGCAGCGTGCGCATTCCCGCGGCGTTCTGCGGACTGGTCGGGCTCAAGCCCACTCAGGGACGGCTGCCCAGCGACGGCTACCCGAGCCCCGCTCCCTCGATGGACGTGCCGGGGCCGATCGCACGGAGCGTCGCCGACTGCGCGCTCTTCTGGCAGGTGCTCGCGGCCGAGCCGGTGCGCGCGATCGAGCCACTCGTTCCCGGAAAGCTGGCCTGGGTGCGCCAGCTCGGTCCCGGGATCGCGTGCCGTTCGATCCGCGCCGCGTTCCAGCGCGCGATCGCCGGCCTGGGCTCCGAGCTGGTGCGCATCGAGGTGCCGGGCGCGCAGCACAGCACCGCACTGGGCGCCGCGATCGCCGCGAGCGAGCTCGCCCGTTGCCAGTGGGCGTCGCGCCCGCTCTCTCCCGCGGGAGAGCTCAACCTCGCCATCGGACGCTCGCTCGGCGCGAACGACGTGCGGCGGCTCGAAGCGCGCCGCAGCGCGCTTCGCGACGCGACGCTGCGCGCGCTCGACCAGGCGGAGTGGCTGGCGATGCCCACCACCGCCATTCCAGCGCCGGCCGTCACCCGCGGGATCGTGAACGGCGGCCAGGAGCTGCCGCTCCTGCTCGCGGTGGGCGCCTTCACGCCACTCGCCAACTGCACCGGCGTGCCAGCGGTGACGGTGCCGTGCGGCCTCGACGATCGCGGCCGCTCGCTCGCGATCATGCTCGTCGGCCGTCCCGGCAGCGAGACCGATTTGTTGCGCGTGGCCCTCGCCATCGAGCAGCTCGGCCTGGCCGGTTTGCGAGCCTAGTTTCCCGGCGCGGTTCCGCCGCCGCGCGGCCCCACCTCGCTCGGATGCAGTGGGAGGACGCGCTCCGTCGCGTCCGCAGCGTTCCATCGCGACGAAGCTCTGCGGCGGCGAGGGACCGCCGCCCTTCTCCGGACTACTCGGCCGAGGGGCCACTTGTGACGCTGGGCCGCGCGCGGCAAGATCCGGGACGGCCGGCACGGCGGGAGCCGGCCTGGAT
This sequence comes from uncultured bacterium, assembly GCA_964650975.1. Taxonomy (GTDB): domain Bacteria; phylum JADJOY01; class JADJOY01; order JADJOY01; family JADJOY01; genus CAZYWA01. The sequence goes on along the minus strand of CAZYWA010000047.1, from coordinate 21,667 downwards.
TCATCGGATGGAAACCTTGAGTGTCGATACGTCCGTCGAAGAGCTCGAGGGCGGCGAAGTGCTGAGCCGTCGCGAGTTCGCGATCCAGGTCACCAGCGTGATGATGGCGTTCCTGACCGTGTATTCGCTCGCGGAGATCGCGGTCGCCGCTTCTCTGGTCCACCACAGGGACGCGCACACCGATCCCAGCTCGGTGCCGTTCTCGCTGGCCATGAATCTGGCGATGATCGCTTGCCTGGCGCTCTTCCGAACGGTCAACGGGCGCACCCAGGCCAGGACCTCGGTGGCGTCGCCGGTCTACCGCCGGAGCTGCCACGCGCTGCTCGCCGTGGGGCTGCCGTTCGTGCTGGGCCACATGCACCTGGCGGGAAGCCAGAGCAACCCCAACGCGTTCCTGCTCCTGGTTTACGTGACGGTGTCGCAGCGGCTGCTCGGCTCGCAGGTGGCGTGGCGCTACCTGGCGGCCACGCTCGCTGGTTACGTGGCACTGGTGCTGCTCGAGGCGAACGGCGTGCTCCCTTACGCTCCGTTGCTCGCCAACAAGAACCTGGGCGCCGAGTTCCTCTACGCGCCCTACGTGGCCGTCAACATCACCACCTTCGCGATGGTGGCGATTTACCTGCTCGCGTTCCTGGCACAGTCCGAGGCCAGCTACTTGCGCGCGCGAAACGAGATTCGTGACCTGCACGCGATCCTCAGGATGTGCGCCTGGTGCAAGCGCATCCTCGACGACCACGGCGAATGGCAGCCGGTCGAGCATTACCTCTCCGGGCGCCCGACGATCACCCACGGCATGTGCCCTACCTGCCGCGAGCGCGAGATCGAGCGGCTTTGAACAGGCGTCTCACCGCTTTCGCTCGTGCTTCTCGAGCGTCGCGGTGATCTTCGCTACGGCTTCGAGCAGGGCGACACTTCGGCGTGGTGCGTAACCTCCTTCTAGTCGCGGTGCTGCTGGCGGGCGCGGTGTCGTGCCAGCGCGCGGCCCGCGAGACCCTCGACCTCACGCGCGCCGACGCCGTGGTCCAGACGGTGGTCGAGAGCACGCTCTGGGATCCGTCGGTCCACCACCACCCGGTCGACCGGCGCACGGCGATCGATCTGGTGGGACCCTGGAGCGAGCTCGACTCGGACGCGGAAGGAGCCGGATCGTGGGCGACCGCGCCCGAGGTGAAGCTCCGCTTCACGGTGGTCGAGCCGCGCGAGCGCCGCCTCGAGCTGGTGCTCTCGCCCGGGCCTTCCGCGGCCGGCCAGCAGCAGTCGATCACCGTTCTCGCGGGAGCGCGCGCGCTCGATCCGGGACCGATCGAGCTGACGCCGGCCACGCGCAGGGTCGAGATCACGGTTCCCGCGTGGGCCCTTCCCAAGGGCCATCCGGAGCTGACCTTGCGCTTCGCGTTCGCGCTCTCGCCGCAGGCCGTGGATCCCTCGTCCGCCGACACGCGGACGCTCGCCGCGCGGCTCCATCGCATCCACCTCAAGCTTCGCGACACCCCGCGAGGTCAGCGCGATCCCACCGAAGCCGCCACCGCCGAGCTCGACGCGGGCGCCTGGCTGCTGCGCGCGCCGGCGGCGGTGCGCTTTCCGCTCGAGCTGCCGGCCGGCTCTCGCGTCGAGGCGGTGCTCGAAAGCGACGACGGCGAGGGGCTCGCCGCGGCCGGCGTCACCGTCGAGCGCGACGGCTCACCGCCTTGGAAACCGGCGCCGAGCGCGCAACCGGCGCAAACCGCACAGACAGCGCAGACCGAGGGCACGCGATCGCTCACGTTCTCCGCGCGGGTTCCCGCCGGCGGCGAACCGGGCTCGATCCTCGAGGTGCGCGCACCCGGTCCGCCCGGCGCCACGGTGCGGGTCACGAAGCTCTTGGTTCACCGTCCGGTGCTCTCGTCCGGCGATTCCTCGGTGCACGCCGTGCTCCCGCCGGCGCCGCCCAAGCGCATCGTGCTGGTGATCATCGACGCCGCGTCGGCGCTGCATGCGAGCGCCTACGGTTACGCGCGGCCCACGTCGCCCTTTCTCGCGCAGCTCGCGCGCGAGGGAGTGCGGTTCGAGCGCGCGTACGCGCCGGCCTCGTACACCATCGCGTCGATCGCCGCCATCCTCACCGGGCTCTACCCGGAGCGAAACGGCGTCTTCGCGCGCCGCACCCGGCTGCACCCCAAGGTGCCGACCCTCGCGGGAGGTCTGCATCGGCTGGGCATGCGGACCTGCGTGATCACCGCGAATCCCAACGCCTCGGAGACCTTCGGCGGGACTCGCGAGTTCGACGAGGTCGTGGACGTGTTCCGCGATCACTCGACGGTGATGGATCCCGAGGTACCGCGCCCGCGGATGCTCATCCCGGAGACCTTGAACGAGCTGGCGCTCGGCTTCTTGAATCGCGATCCGGCGGACCCGGCGTTCGTCTATCTGCACCAGGTCCCGCCCCATCACCCGTACCTGGCGCCGCCGCCCTTCCGTGGAATCTTCGCTTCCGGCGAAAGACGCGAGCTGATCGCCACCTGGCGTGCGATCTCGCCGCGCCTCACCGGCACCCTGGAGCCCTGGGAGCAGAGCTTCGCCCGCGACCGCTACGACGAGAACTTCCGCTACGCCGACGACGGGCTCGAGCGGCTCGTCGGCCGGCTCAGCGATGCCGGGCTGCTCGACGACACCTTGCTGGTGGTGACCTCGGACCACGGCGAGGGATTCGGCGAGCACGGCATGATGCTGCACTCGTCGACCGTGTACGAGGAGGTGGTGCGGGTGCCGCTCATCGTCAAGCCGCCCGCGTCGTGGCACGTGCCGCCGCACGTGGTGCGGACGCCCGTGACCACCGTCGACCTGCTACCCACGCTGCTCGCGCTCGCGCAGGGCGCGACGGCCGAGGCCGCGATGCCGGAGGGCTACCTGGTGGACGGCATCGATCTCAGCGGCTCGATCCTCGGCACCCGCGAGCCGCCGGCACGCTTGCTCACGGCACGCAGCAACGAGACCTGGGACCGGCAAGCGGTCATCGACGGCCGCTGGAAGTACATCGACGATGGCCACGACGGCCACGTCGAGCTCTACGATCTGGCTGCCGACCCCGCCGAGTGGCGCGAGCTCTCGGCGACGCAGCCGGTGCGCGCCGAGCGCCTCGCGATCCAGCTCGCCCGCATCCTCGAGCTACGCCAGGCGGAGCGCGTCGACGCCGCCCCCGCCAAGCTCGACGACGCCTCGATCGAAAGCCTGCGCGCCCTCGGCTACGCGGGCGAGTGACGGTCCGTTCCTCTCGCGTCCCGCCGATCGCTCGATCCCGATTCGTCGAGCGCATGGGTCGTGTCTCACTTTGCCCACCTGGACCGGCTTGGGCGACGGACGTCCGGTGGCCGTGCGAGGCGGACGGCCGGCGCCCGACGCCTAAGATCGGAAAACTGCGACAACGCCCCGCAAAAGCAGCGTCCAGCGCGCGGGGAAACCCGTGGTAGCATCCGCGCGTTTCGCACCCTGGGAGGAGGGGTCGGTGACGAACAGCGCGATTTTTCGGCTTCATTTGGGCACTTTCGCGATCGTCGGTCTGGCCGTCGCCTTACTCCCCGAGCCGGTGCGCGCGGCGAATTACGTCGTGGATCGCTTCGACGATGCCGTGGTGTCCCTATGCTCGACCGCTCCCGGCGACTGCACGCTGCGCGGCGCGATCTCCGCGGCCAACGCCAATGCCGGCACCGACGCCGTGATGTTCCTCACCCCCGGCACCTACCACCTCACCATCGCCGGCAGTGGCGAGGACGACGCCGCCACCGGCGATCTCGACATCAAGGAAAACCTGAACATCATCAACCTCTCCCCTGGACCCGTCACCATCGACGCGGGTGGGCCTAGCGGGCTCGGCGACCGCGTCTTCGACATCGCCGCGTCCGCCACGGTCAACATGAGCTCGCTCACCATCCAGGGCGGCTACCTCTCCACCGACGGCGAAGGAGGCGGCGGCATCCGAAACGCCGGCATCCTGACGCTGTTCGGCTGCACCGTGACCGGCAATCAGGCCACAGTGGCTCTCGCCACCGGCGGCGGAATCCTCAATTCCCAGAGTCTCAGCCTGGTCGGCGGCGTGGTGAGCGGTAACACCGTCACCGGTGGCGGGTCGGGCGGCGGGATCTACAGCTCGCAAACCGCCGTCCTTGGCAGTGTGGTGATGTCGAACAACCAGGCCGACGGGGACGGCGGCGCGCTCGCGTCGGTGGGAGCCAACACCAGTCTGGCGCTGGGCACCACATCGTTCGACCACAACCAGGCGGGAGGCTCGGGCGGCGCGGTGTGGGTCGACGGCGGCCTCACCGCGGGCCAGGTCGACATGGAGCACAACTCGGCTGGCGGGAAAGGCGGCGCGATCTACGTCGCGTCCCAGGCCGGCGGAATCGGCGACGCCACCATCGTCGCCAACGACGCCACCGCGGGCGGCGGCGGCCTCTCGATCGCGCTCAACGCGACGGTCTCGATGACCAGCACGACGCTGGCGCTCAACACCACGCCGGCCGACGGCGGCGGCATCGAGAATCTGGGTTCGCTGGTGCTTTCCGCCTCGACCCTCGATTCGAACAGAGCCGGCGGGTTAGGCGGCGGTCTCGACGACCACGGCATCTCGGGCCTCGTCGACGTCACGCTGAGCGGCAACTCGGCCACGTCGGGCGGCGGCATGCATCTCGCCTCCTCCGGCACCTCCGGGCTCGGCAACGTGACCATGAGCGGCAACACCGCGTCCGACGCCAGCACCGCGATGCTGGTCGAGAGCGGCGATCTCGCTTCCGTGAACACGATCCTCGACGGCTCGTGCCACACCCAGGGCGGGGGCGCCATCTCGTCGCTGGGCGGCAACATCGAGAGCCCGGGCGACAGTTGCTCGTTTCATCTGGGCAACGACCACAACACGCTATCGGCCGCGGCGCTCGGGCTCTCGCCGCTCGGCCACTACGGCTCGACCATCGCCACCTACTTGCTCCTCTCGACCAGCACCGCGATCGACACCGCCCTCAACTCGAGCTGCCCCACCACCGACGCGCGCGGCCTGGCACGCCCGGCGGACAGCGACTTCAACGGTACGGTCATCTGCGACGTCGGGGCCCACGAGGTGATCCCGATCTTCGGCGACGGTCTCGAGTCGGGAAACACCTCGGCCTGGACCGCCAGCTCGCCCTGATTGTGCCCTGATCGGCGTTGACGATCGCGCGTAGAAATCCGCGCCCCAGTGCCTGTTTTTTCTTGACACGCCGCGTCGAGCCGGCGTACAAACAAGCTACTTCCTTGAGGGCCGCGGGGCCCCGGTTTCACCCCCAAAAACAACGTGCATTACCACCGGCGGGAGGTCCGCCGGTGACACGAAGGAGAAGAGAGGCCTATGCACTCCAAGACTCGTCGCTGGATCACTCTCTGCGCACTGGCACTGTGCGCGATGGTGCTGGGAGGCGGCCTCGCGTCGACCGCCCACGCCGCCAAGACTCGTCAGATCGACGATAGCGTTCGCGCTGCGTCGAGCGGCGGCGTCCATCCGCTCGCCTCGCCGCAAGCCGACGCCGGCCCCGCGGACCTGAACATGCGCATGGATCGCATGATTCTCTCGCTCAAGACGCGCCCCCGCGCGCAAGCTCGGCTCGACAAGTTGCTGGCCGGCCTGCACGACCCCAAGTCGCCGCTCTACCACCACTGGCTGACGCCCGAGCAGTTCGGCGCCCAGTTCGGTCTCAGCGACGACGACCTCGACTCGGTGACCGGCTGGCTCACCAGCCACGGCTTCACCATCGACGAGGTCGCCAAGGGCCGCGGCTGGATCAACTTCAGCGGCACGGCGCGGCAGGTCGAGAAGGCCTTCGCCACCTCGATCCACAACTACCAAGTGGGCGGCCGGATCTATCACGCCAACTCGACGCCCGCGTCGATCCCCCGGGCGCTCGCCGACATCGTGAACGGCGTCGTGACGCTGCACGATTTCCCGCGCCCCGCGCACAACAACGGGTTCAAGCCGCTCGACAACGACCCGGACTACACGAGCGGCAGCTCGCACTACGTGGCGCCGCCCGACTTCGCGACCATCTACGACCTGAACAGCGCCTACTCGGCCGGCTACACGGGCGCGGGACGGACCGTCGCGATCGTGGGCCGCACCGACATCAAGCTCGCCGACGTGCAGTACTTCCGCACGCTCTTCGGGCTGCCCGCCAACGACCCCACGTTCGTGCACAACGGCACGGATCCGGGCGATCTGGGCAGCGGTGAGGAGACCGAGGCCGACCTCGACGTCGAGTGGTCGGGCGCCGTCGCCAAGAACGCGGCGCTCAAGTTCGTGATCTCGAAGTCGACCGCCTCGACCGACGGCGTCGATCTCTCGGCCCAGTACATCGTCAACAACAACCTCGCCGACACCATGAGCACCAGCTTCGGCCAGTGCGAGTCGTCGATGGGCTCGACCGAGAACACCTTCTACAACAACATGTGGTCGCAGGCCGCGAGCCAGGGCATCAGCGCGTTCGTGTCGTCGGGCGACAGCGGCGCCGCGGGCTGCAACGGCGGCAGCGACACCACGGGCTCGGGCAAGGCCGTGTCGGGCCTGTGCTCGACGCCGTACAACATCTGCATCGGCGGTTCGCAGTTCAACGAGGGCTCGGGCAGCTACTGGTCGTCGACCAACAGCTCGAGCGACGGCTCGGCGCTTTCCTACATCCCGGAAGTGGCGTGGAACGAGAGCGGCAACGTGTCGGGCGGCTCGGGCCTGTGGGCCTCGAGCGGCGGCACCAGCACGCTCTATGCGAAGCCTTCGTGGCAGACCGGCACCGGCGTCCCGGCGGACGGCAAGCGCGACGTTCCCGATATCTCGCTGACCGCGGCGTCGCACGACGGCTACCTCATCGTCCAAGGACACACCGCGAGCGCGTCGGGCCTCGGCGCGGTGGGCGGCACCTCGGCCTCGTCGCCATCGTTCGCGGGCCTCATGGCGCTGGTCGTCGGCAAGACCGGCGCTCGGCAGGGCAACGCGAACACGGTTCTCTATCCGCTGCGCGCCAGCAACCCGTCGGTGTTCCACGACGTCACCTCGGGCAACAACAGCGTCCCGGGCGTCACCGGCTTCAGCGCCGGCACCGGCTACGACCAGGTGACCGGTCTCGGCACCGTCGACGGCGCGGCGCTCATCAACGCGTGGGGCGGCACCTCGCCGACTCCTGATTTCGCGATCTCGGCGTCGCCTGCTTCGGTCTCGGTCGTTCAGGGCACCAACGGCTCGTCGACGGTCTCCACCACCGTTTCGGGCGGCTTCAACGCGGCGGTGTCGCTCTCCGCGAGCGGCGCGCCCACCGGCACCACCGTTTCGTTCAGCCCGACCTCGATCGCGGCGCCCGGCTCGGGCAGCTCGGCGATGACCATCGCCGTCGGCGCCTCCACCGCAGCCGGCAGCTACACCATCACCGTGACCGGCACCGGCAGCAGCATCACCCACACCGCCACCGTGGCGCTCACCGTCACGTCGAGCGGCGGCGGCGGCGGCTCGCAGCAGTTGCTCGGCAACGCCGGCTTCGAGACCGGTACCGCGTCACCGTGGGTGGCGACGGCGGGCGTGATCGACGGCTCGACCGGCGAGGCCGCGCACTCGGGCTCGTGGAAAGCCTGGCTCGACGGCTACGGCTCCACCCACACCGACACGCTCTACCAGCAGGTGACCATCCCCTCGACCGTCACCACCGCGACGCTCTCGTTCTGGCTGCACATCGACACCGCGGAGACCACCACCACCACGGCGTACGACACGCTCGCGGTGACGATCCGCAACTCGTCGAACACCGTGCTCACCACGCTCGCGACCTACTCGAACCTGAACAAGAACACCGGCTACGTGCAGAAGAGCTTCGACGTGTCCGCGTACAAGGGTCAGACCATCCGCGTCTACCTGACCGGCAAAGAGGACGTCTCGCTGCAGACGTCGTTCGTGGTCGACGATTTCGCCCTGAACGTGCAGTGACCTGAGCGGCAGTGCTGCCCCGTCCGCCAGGCGCGGACGAGCAAGCGAGCGAGCGGGCTCCGGCGCAAGCCGGGGCCCGCTCTGCTCCGGGGAGAAACGCGATCGCTGGAGGCCCGATCGGCTGGAGCGTTTGCGGTCCCTCGCGCGCGATGCGGGGATCGAGACAGTGCCTGACGAATCGAGACGGCCGTGCTTTGACTCCCTTTCGCACAGGCCGATACCGTGATGAGTCGGGGGCAGGCGCGTGCAGGCAAGGTCGAAGGAATGATGATCCACCGCCGTTCGTCGAAGGTTCACGGCCCCCGTCTCTCGATCGTGGTGGCTCTCGCGACGCTCCTGGGTGCGTCGCGCGCCCGCGCCAACGTGGTGCTCGCGGCGTTCGACGCCATCCCGGCCACCACCAACCAGGCGAGCCTGAGCCTCACCACCAATGGCTCGACCAAGACCGACACGATGACCCTGCAGTCGGGCAGCGTGTTCGCCTTCAGCTACGACACCACCTCGGGACTACTGACACTCACTCGCGCGTCGCTGCTGGGCAGTGACGTCCACTTCTCGTTCGGCCCATCGCTCCACCCCTGCGTGATCAAGAACAAGATCGTCGAGGACCGCACCGACTTCGACTATCCGGGCGAGACCTACCCCGACCAGAGCGGCAACTTCGTGATGTTCGTGCCCACCAAGTTCAGCGGCTACCTCGGCAACAACTGCAACGGCGACGAGAGCCTCTACCAGGCGTCGGTCGGCGTGGTGCTGCAAGGGACGTTCGCGTACGACGCGGGCACCGGCGCCATGACGGTGCAGAACCTCGCCACACAGTCCCCGTTCGGCCCGGTCACGCTCACCTTCAGCGGGCTCACCTTCAAGCTCACCGGCACCGTTCAGTTCAATGTCTCGTCGACCGCTCCGGGGACCATCTTCAGCGACGGATTCGAGTCCGGCGACGTCTCCGAGTGGACCGGCGCGCTGGGCTTCGCCGGCCCCTGATCGCTCGACCGCGCGGCGCGCACCCCACCGCGACAAGCGGTGCGCGGGGCTGCTACACCGATTCCGCGTGTGTGACGTTTACGTGAAAGGAAGATGACAACCATGCGCACGGAACGAGCGGCGCAACGGAGTCTTCACGGTCTCGTCCTGCTCCTCGGGATGATGCTGGCGGCGGCCGGATGCGGGGGTGGTGGTGGCGGCAGTGGCGGAGGTAGCACTCCACCTCCCAGCGGCAACGCCGGCCTCCCCGCGTTCACGGGAGTGTGGGTCATCATCATGGAGAACGAGGGGCGCACCAGCCTCCTCGACGATCCCGCCGCGGTCCACTTCCGCGACCTGGTGAGCACCTACGCCACCGCGGCCAACTACTCCGCGACCAAGCACCCGTCGCTGCCCAACTACATCGACATGACCTGCGCCTGCGATCACAACCACACGTTCTTCGACATCCAGGACAACCCGGCTGAGGACTTGATCCAGGGCACACCCAACAAGCTCTTCACCGACCCGAACCTGGGCGGCGAGCTCGAGGCCGCGGGCGTCGCGTGGCGCGCCTACGGCCAGGACAGCACCGCCGGCAGCCAGCTCACCGACTGCTTCCCCGGCAACACCGGGGAGTACGTCGCGCGGCACATGCCGTTCGTCTACTTCCAGGACATCTACGGCACCGGCACCGAGCCGTCGCCGGTGTGCCTGAATCGCGTGCACACCTTCGGCGACTTCCGCGCCCAAACCGGCGACTTCTACACCGACCTCGGCGCGCGCGCCAACGACTACTACTGGATCACACCCGACAAGATCTTCGACATGCACGACGGCACGATCGCCGACGCCGACGAGTTCCTGGGCTCGGTGGTCCCCGCCATCCAGGCGACCCAGCAGTGGAAGGACGGCGGCGTGATCTTCATCACCTACGACGAGGGAGACCTGGGGAACGAGGTGCTCTTCATCGCGGTGTCGCCGCTCGGGAAGCCCGGCTACCAGTCACCCAACGCGTTCACGCACTTCAATTTCCTGGGCACCATCCAGGACATCTACGGCCTCGAGCGCACCGGCCAATCGGTCGACGCCCCGAACATGGCCGACCTCTTCCAGTGAGAACGATCAGCTAGCCGCGGACGAGCCCGGAAACGCCGCGGCGTGCTTGGAGATCCACTCGAGCGCCGCTTCGCGATTGCTGAGCAGGCGACGCTCGTCGAGCCACACCTGACGGCGATAGTGACGGATGTGACAGACCTGCTCGACCATGCGCGCGCGGAAGGCGTCGTCTCCGCCCAGGAACTGGACGCCCACGTCGTAACCGTCGTGGGTCGGCTGGCACCACACCACCTGAGCCGCGAGCTCGGTGGGCGGATTCGAGACGGCGATCCGAACCTCGATCATCTCGCCTGGCTCCAAGCCGCGCGACGCCTTGAACGAGAGCCCACCGTGGCCCACGTCGCGAAGCCGCCTCGTGGCGGGCGCTGCGTCACACGCCGCCATGATCTCGATCGGAATCGACGCCGGGTGACGGATGAACCCGCGCCGCTCGCCCACCGCGGCGTGACTGCCCTGAGCTGGATCCTGAGTCTCCATGCGCCACGAGATTGCAAGGGCCCTGCCGACTCCACCCGCACCCCGGTCCACGTCATCGGATCCTCGGAACCCTCATGGATTCCGTGGCTTCTGATGACCCCACGCCGCGAGTCGCGATCCTCCCCGGCGAGCGGGTAGCCGTCGATTCTGGCCACCCATCGCGATACCGGACGGGCCACCGGACCACACCTGCCCACCAGGCTCAGCCGCGCCGCGCGGTCCCGCATCGGGTGCACGGGACTCGCGTGCTACGTTCGCCGCTCCCACGAACGCACGCGACACCAAACCAACTTCGAGCCGAACGGTCGCCATAGTCGGGCCACCATCACGCGGGCGAGCACCGCCCCGTGAAACCAGGAGACACGCCATGTCAGTGGAAACGAAGCCGGTCGAAGGTCCTTCGCCAGCAGTAGTGTTCGAGACGCTCCTGGCCTACCAGCGCACGGCGGCCCTGCGCGCGGCCATCGAGCTCGATCTCTTCCGGGCGATCGGCGAAGGACCGGGCGACGTGGCGTCGATCGCGCGGCATTGCTCCGCCTCGGAGCGCGGGACGCGCATCCTGTGCGACTTCCTCACCGTCGCCGGGCTCCTGAGCAAGACCGACGGACGGTACGCGAACACCCAGAGCACCGCGATCTTCCTCGACTCGCGCTCGCCGGCCTGCATCGGCTCGACGGTGCGATTCCTCGGCAATCCGATGATCCAGGAGCCGTTCAACCATCTCGCCGAGATCATCCGCTCGGGACGCACCGTGCTTCCCGGTCAGGGCTCGGTGGAGGCCGACAATCCCGCGTGGGTGGAGTTCGCTCATAGCATGGCGCCGATGATGGCGCCGATGGCGGGGCCGCTCGGCGCGATCGCGCTGAAGGGCAAGTCGGGGCCGGTGTCGGTCCTCGACATCGCCGCGGGTCACGGGCTCTTCGGCATCGAGGTGGCGAAGCAGAATCCCCAGGCTCGGATCGTCGCCGTCGACTGGGCCGCGGTGCTCGAGGTGGCCGTCGCCAACGCGCGCAAGGCCGGAGTCGCGGACCGCTACGAGACGAGACCGGGCAGCGCCTTCGACGTGGACTTCGGCGGGCCGTACGACGTCGTGCTGCTCACGAACTTTCTCCACCACTTCGATCCGCCCACCTGCGTCGCGTTGCTGAAGAAGGTGCGCGCCGCGCTCAAACCGGGCGGCCGCGTGGCGGCGCTCGAGTTCGTGCCCAACGAGGACCGGGTCTCGCCGCCGATGCCAGCCACGTTCAGCATGACGATGCTCGCGACCACCGAGGCCGGTGACGCGTACACGCTGCGCGAGATCGAGTCGATGTATCGCGAGGCCGGCTTCACAGACACCGCTGGACATCCGGTGCCGACGGGACCGCACACCGTGGTGGTCGGGCACGCGGCGTAAAGCGACGAGCCTGCGATCTCGCGGCTCGTCACGTTCTCGGGCGCAGGCTCGAGCGGTAGCCGCACAGGTGGCACTCGTCGAACACGAACTGAGTCGAGTGCCCGCCGGAGACGCGGGTGGGGCCAGGCTGCTCGTCGAGATTGGGGTGTCCACACGCGGGGCACACGTGCTCCTCGGTCAGGATCGCGTCCGGAATGTGAGCGGCGCTGGGGTCGGAGTGGCGATGGTCTTTGCCGGTTGGCTGCGTCATGGCACGGATCTCGAGGGTGATCCGCCCCCCACCCACACCCTACCCGGTCACTGGGTACGCTGAGTGGCTCGTGGCAGGTTGCGGCGGGGTTGCAACGGGAAAACAGGAGACGCGATGACGACTCGAAAGGCGAGCTTCATGTGGTACGAGCTGATGACCAGCGACCAGCCCGCCGCGGAAGCGTTCTACAAAGCCGTGGTGGGGTGGAACATGGCCGACGCCGGCCAGCCGGACATGCGCTACACGATCCTCTCCGCGGGCAGCCGCGGGATGGGCGGGTTGATGACGATCCCCGCCGAGGCGGCGAAGGCCGGCGCGCGACCTGGCTGGCTGGGCTACGTCGGCGTTCCCGACACCGACGCGGCCGCCAAGCGGGTCGCCGAGGCTGGCGGCACGATCCACCGCTCGCCGGCCGACATCCCCAACGTCGGCCGCTTCGCCGTGGTCGCCGATCCCGGCGGTGCGCTCTTCGAGCTGTTCACGCCGCTGCCGCGCGCCGACGAGCCGCCGCCCGCGCTGCCCACCACGCCTGGCCTGGTGAGCTGGCACGAGCTCTACACGAGCATGGGCGAAAAGGCCGCGTTCGATTTCTACTCCGGCCAGTTCGGCTGGGAGACCATCGAGCTGATGGACATGGGCCCGATGGGCAAGTACCGGATCTTCGGCGTCGACGGCGTGCAGTCGGGCGGCATGATGAACAAGCCGGAGAACGTGCCGGCCTCGGCGTGGGCGTTCTACGTCAACGTCGACGGCATCGACGCGGCCGTCGAGCGCATCAAGTCGAACGGCGGCCAGGTGCTGATGGGCCCGCACGAGGTGCCAGGCGGCAGCTGGATCGTCCAGGCGCTCGACCCCCAGGGAGCGAATTTCGCGCTCGTCTCCCCACGGCGCTGAGCGCTGGGCGGAGCATCGGCCGGATGCTGATGCGAGCCCGCGACGAGCTGCGCGCCGATGGATGAGGACGTTCCGAGCCCGATCGACCTCCGCGATCCCCGCGACGTGGCCGCCTGGGTGGCCGCGGCGGATCGGACGCCCTGGCGGGTGGAGTTGCGCGACGCGTTTGCCGAGTTGCTGCGCTCCACGGCTCCGCGGCCCACACGGGTGCTCGAGCTCGGCGCCGGACCTGGCTTGCTGGCGGAAACGATCCTTCGCGCTTGCCAGCCGGAGAGCTATGTCCTCTTCGACTTCTCGATGCCGATGCTCGAGCTGAGCCGCGAGCGCGTCGGGGGCTACCCGTCAGCGAGCTTCGTGCTGGGAGATTTCAAATCGCCGGGATGGAGCGGTCCTCTGCAACGTCCCTTCGACGCGGTGGTGGCGATGCAGGCGGTTCACGAGATCCGGCACAAACGCCACGTGCCCGGCCTCTACCGCGAGGCTCGATCGCTGCTTCGCGCCGGCGGCTTGCTGATCGTGTGCGATCACAATCCCCTCGACGCCAGCGCTTCCGCCGCCGCCCTCTACGCGACCGAGGCGGAGCAGCACTCGGCATTCGCCGCCGCAGGGTTCGTCCAGGTCCGCACCGCGCTCGCACTTCGGGGCATGTATCTATGCCTGGGCGTCAACCCGGCCGAGCGCTAGGCACGACTCGGTTTGGCCTCGCGCGCGACGGAGCGCATCCCCAGGAACGACAGGGATGCCATCGGAGGGCTGCGGTCCCTCGCAGCCGAACCGGAGGATGGGGTCGCGGCCGCGCGGAAGCGCGGCACTCCAACGCCTCCGATCGAAATCCGCCTCGACGGTCGACGCGCGCATCCGCCGGCCGAATCGCTAGACCATGCGGTTGTAGTCGACCGTGATCCAGCGCTCGATGGAAAGTGTCACGAGCACGTTGTCCTCGCGCTCGCCCTTGGTCAGCTCGATGTAAGCTGCGCCGAGCTGCTCGCCGAGGTAGCGGATCGCCATGGAGCGCGCGAGCTCCGTGGTATCGAGGCCGCTCTGGATTCGCACCGGCCCTTCGACGCTGACGTGCTGGTAGGGTGGAGTCTCGGTTTGCACACAGAGGCTCATGCGCCCGGCCTTGCGGAGGAGGTCGACCTTCTTCGAGTGACCGCCGGTCAAGATGCGGATCTCGTTGGGCGGCACGAACTCGTACCAGACCGGAACGGCGAGGGGGCCACGGCCGTCCTCCGCGATGCCGATGATGGCCACGCGCGTGCCGGCCAAGAAGCCCTCTCGTTCCGCCTTCGTCATCGCCAGTGACATGCGCACCCCCCATTCCTTCCTCGGTCGGCATGGACGAGCTCTAACGCGCTACGCCGATGACGCCCAAAAAAAATAACCTGCAACGCTGGAGGACCGTCATCGACGTCCTGCTCGTGCCCATTGCGCTCTTCCGCGTGGTCGTGGGCTGCACCATCGACGTCGCGATGGCCTTCAAGTACCCGATGGGGCTGGCGGGCTGCGAAGCGGCCTGCGTCGGCAAGTGGTGCGAATTCAACTGTCGCCTCCGCGCCCTTCTTCACGTCGACATGCTGGACTATTTCGCCACCGGCGTTGACCCCGTGTCCGCTTCCCTGGGCATGCAAATCCGGCTAATGACGGGGTTCTACTTCGCGTGCGTCGGACCGTTCATGATCGTGCTCGTTCTCGCGCTCTGGACGAAGAGAGAAGCCATCAGGGTTCCGGCCATCGTGGTCGGCGCGACGATGGCGGCACTCATGGTCGCCCTCATCGCTCGCAACGCCTTCGGCCATCCCCCGTCGAGAAATCTCGGGTGGTTCATCCTCTACAACATCGTCGACGTGGCGGCGCCGATCCTCATCTTGACCCGGGTCGTCCCACGGCCGCTCTTCGTGGATCGCAGGTCATGAGCATCTACGAGGAGCGGCGGCGCAAGCGAAACACGCGGATGTTGCGGGTGGTGCGCTTCTCGTAGACGTTCATCTGCGGGATGGTGTGCTTGATCGACGGCCAGACACGCGCTTTCTCGGCGTCGTCGAGCGGTTGGGCGACGGCCTCGAAGCGCTCGCCTCGCATCTGCACCTCGACGTTCGGATTGGCTTCGATGTTGTAGCGCCACGCCGGGTGGCGCTCCTGGCCCATGGCGCTGGCGACGATCAGGTAGTCGCCGCCTTCGGCGTGGTAGGCGAGCTGCACCGCGCGCTTCTCGCCGGATTTCCGGCCCACCGCGGTCATCGTGAGCATCGGCAGCGTGGGGACGCCGGTCGACGTGAAGCGGCCGTTGGTGGCGCGGAACAGGATCGGATCGATCTTGGATGCGAAGTTCTTCACGATCCACGAGCCGAACGGCGTCGCGGAGAGCCAGTTGATGAATCGCGCGTACATGGTGCCTCAATCCTGCGGTTCGTTGCGGAGGGCGTGGGCCACGCGCAGCTCGAGATCCCGCGCTCCGTCGAGCGACACCAGATCGCAGTTGGTGACGTCGCCGATGTAGACGTCGAGCTGCGGGACGTACTTCATCGTGGAGCTGCTGCCCGGCAGTGCGCCGTCGTGGCCGATGTAGGTGAGGCCGTCGTGGGTCTGGCGGTCGAGCGCCATGCCGTAGTCGTCACCCTCACCCACCGGCGTGTTGTCGTCGGTGGGCAGCCAGTCCTGCGCATCGGCCAGGTCCTCCGCGGAGTAGAGCCGCCCTTCGAGAAGCGCCGAGAGGAACGTCACGAGATCGTGCGCCGACGACACCATGCCGCCCGCGGACCATGCGGAGCTGTTCAAGCTGTTGCCCGACTGCACCAGGCTGCTGGTGGGAATGCGCTTCGGCAGTAGACCGAAGAGGTTGCTGTAACCGTCGGGATCGAGCGGCTCGTCCATCACCGGGAGGTGGGTGTGCTCGAGACGAAGCGGCCGCAAGATGCGCTCGGCGTAGACGTCCGCGAGCTTCTGGCCGGTGATCGACTCGATCATCATCCCGAGCGCGATGAAGTTGGGCTGCGCATAGTGGAAGTCACCACCCGGGACCGTGACCGGCTTCCGCGGCACCAGCGTGCCGTCGAGGACGTCGAGCATCGGGATCGGCAAGTGAGTCCAGTCCATGATCTCGAGGGGCGTGAACCAGTGCTGATCCTCGAGGATCGCGGTGCCGATGAAGAAGCCGTCGGCGAGTTGCAGCTCGGGAATGCCGCTCCGGTGGCGCAGCAAATCCTCGACGGTGATCCGATCGCCGTTCGGGTAATCCGGGATGAACTGCGCGAGCTTGGTGTCGAGCGAGATCTTCCCTTCGTCGCGCAGCTTGAAGATGAGCGTGGCGGTGAAGGGCTTGGTGGCGCTCGCGACGCGGCCCACGGAGTCGACGGTGAACGGCGTGTTGGTGTCGGTGCTGACCACGCCCGTGGCGCCGGTCCAGTCGAGCCAGCCGGGCGTGTAGACGGCGCCTGCGGCGCCGATGGCCGAATGCTCGGCGGCCCAGCGGGCGAACGCGTCGTCGAGGCGCGCGGAAAGGCCGGGATCGTCGGGATTCCAGGCGGTGGGACGAGGATGCTTCGTGGCATCGCCCCCTCCCGATCCGCCGCAGCGGCAGAGCAGCACCAGCAACAGCAAGGGAAGCGCGCGTTTCATGGATCGAGCTCGTCGCTGGCATCCATGAACAACACCTCGCGTGACGAGCGCAGGCAGCTGTCGTTGGGACCCAGCACTTTGAAGCCGCGCCACGGCACGTAGCCGAGCTCCCGCTCGCAACGTGGCGCCAGCAAGTAAGCGATGTACGCGGACTGTCCCACGTCGGATGTCACCAGCACCGCCGAGTCGGGCGGCATGCCGAGGTGGAGCAGCGAGCGCGTGGTGTTGCGGATGTTGGTAGTGGTGTGGCGTGCGTACGGATCGACCAGGATCGCATCTTCGGGCACGCCGTAGGTGCTCATGAAGTAGTGCTTCATCTCGATCGCCTCCGAGTACTTGGTGCGGTCGGGGTGAACGTGGCCACCCGAGGTCATCAGGAACGGAGCGAGACCGGCTTTCCAGCGCTCGATGGCGACGTCACAGCGCAGCTTGCCGAGCGGGCTCAAGACGGTGCGAGGGTCGGTCGGACCCTCGCCCGGCACCACGATCGCGGCGAACGGAAACGACGACCAGTCGAGCGTGCCGATACGCGCGACGGCGGCCGCGTTCTCGCCCGAGTCGAGCGGCTCGTAGCGGGCGGCCTCGTCGCGGCCGTCGAGGCGCATGCCCGCGATCACCAGCGCTTCGAGCGGCGCGAACCACGGATCGCCTTCGGTCCGACCGGCGGCGACACCGGAGACGAGCGAGGCGAGGCGAGAGGCGTCGAGGTCGAGCACGTACGACTGGGTCAGCTCGTCGAGATGCGCACTCTCGTCGTCCCACGCGGCGCCCACCAGATCGGCCGGCGGATCGGCGGCCCAGCGCATGAACGAGCCGGAAGGGAGCAGGTCGCCGGCGACCAGCGCACTCTTCGCGTCTCCGAACTGGCCCACCAGTCGCGCGCGGGCGGCGCTCACGTCATCGGTGGAGAACCGCACCGCGGCGCTCACGCACGAGGCGTCGCCGGCGCACTCGACTGCACTCGCGACGCCGGAGCGGGTGCGATCGGCGAACTGCGCCAGCAGCACGTCGCCGTCGACAGCCGGGCGCACCGCGGGATCGGCGGCGAGCATGGTGAGCAGCGGGAACACACGGTCGCCGATCGCGTCGACACCGTGTGGCTCGGAATAGGCGGCGTCGAAACCGGCTGGATCGAACGGCTCGCTCGCCGGACACGCCGCGGGATCGAGCGCCGCCAGCTCGGGAGTCAGCGGCGCCGCGGGCGAGGACGGGCTCGACGACGAACCGCACGCGCTCGCGACCCCGAGGATCAGCGCAATGACCGGTGCCGCCGTCCGCATCGATCCGCCCAGCCGTAGCCTAGCCCGGATTATTCATGAAGCGTTCTACTGCGGCCGCCGATCGCCCTCACTACGAACTTTCATGAACAACCCGGGCTAGCAGGCCGTCGAACGCGCTCGAACGTAGCGTTCGATGCGTTCCTGCGGGAGCACGGCGCGGCTGCTCACGTTGCAGCACGCCGACCCATTGATCCCAGCACTTCCGTTTGGAGGGCTGCGGTCCCTCGCCGCCGCAGCTGTCGATCCAGATCGAGGCCTGCGGACGCGACGGAGCGCGTCCCTCCCGCCGCGCGGCGCGCTAGCGCAAGCTCAAGAGCTGCACCTCGAAGAGCAGGGTCGCATTGGGTGGGATCACACCGCCCGCGCCGCGAGCGCCGTAGCCGAGCTCGGGCGGGATGAGCAGCGAGCGCTTGCCGTTCACCTTGATGCCGGCGACGCCTTCGTCCCAGCCCTTGATCACCTGGCCGGCGCCGAGCTTGAACGAGAACGGCTGGCCGCGATCGAGCGAGCTGTCGAATTTGGCGCCCTTGGCGCCGTTCACCCACAGCCAGCCCGTGTAGTGCATGCCACAGGTGTGACCGGACTTGGCCTCGGCGCCGTCGCCGGGAGCCGTGTCCTCGTACTGCAATCCACTCGCGGTCTTGGTCATGGCCATCGAGAAATCCTCCGCCGGCGGGTTGATCGAGTATCGCATGCGACGCGAAGCTCGGGCATGGTCTCGGTCCGATGAAGCTCTTCAACCTGCTTCGCTACGTGACGCTCGCGCAATGGCGCCAGCACGCGCTGCGCACCGTGCTCACCACGATCGGGCTGGCGCTCGGCGTCGCGGTGATCGTGGCGATGCGGCTCGTGAACGGGGCGGTGTTCTCGTCGATCCGCGAGTCCGTCGACTCGGTGGCGGGCAAGGCGGTGCTGTCGGTCACCAACGGCCAGGCCGGTGTCCCGGAGGAGCTGCTCGATCGGGTGCGTGCGGTGCCCGGCGTGAAGGCGGCGGCCGCGCTCATCCTCGACTCGGGACTGGTGGTCGGCTCGGCCTCGAAGGGCGAGCGGCTGCAGGTGTTCGGCGTCGACTACCTCGCCGACTCGGAGGTGCGGCGCTACGAGATCGACAAGAGCGGCGACGGCAGCGAGATGGAGGACCCGATCGTGGTGCTGTCGCGGCCCGATTCGGTGTTCGTGACCGGCACTTTCGCGACCTCGCATGGACTGCACCTCGGCTCGCCGCTCGAGCTGCAGACCGCGCGCGGCGCCTGCAACCTGGTGGTGCGCGGGATCCTGAAAGAGGCCGGCCCGGCCAAGGCGTTCGGCGGGATGCTGGCGCTGATGGACATCTACGCGGCGCAGCTCGCGTTCGGAAAGGGAGTGGCCGGCGAGCCCGGGCGCTTCGACCAGATCGACGTGGTGCTCGACCCCAAGATCGACCGTGCCGCGGGGGTCGAGGCCGTGCGCGCGCGCATCGCGGCGGCGGTGGCCGGCAGTGCCACGGTGGCGAAGCCCGAGAGCCGCGGCGAGCAGATGGCGAGCCTGCTCGGCGCCACCCGGCTGGGCTTCGCGCAAGCGCAGGCGCTGGCGTTCATCGTCGGCGTGTTTCTGGTGTTCAACACGATGAGCATCGCGGTGGTGCAGCGGCGTCGCGAGATCGGCTTGCTCCGCTCGCTCGGCACGTCCGCACCCAGCATTCGAGCGCTGTTCCTGATCGAGGCGGCTTTGCTTTCGACGGCGGGCAGTGCGCTCGGCCTCGTGGGCGGGCTCGAGATCGCGCGCACCATCGTGCCGGTCGTGGGACGCCTCATGGGTGCGTGGGTGATGCCGGCTTCCGTGCAGGTGCTGCCCTTGGGCCCCGGTGAGCTCGCGGCGGCGCTGGGCGCCGGCATCGGCGTGTCGCTGGTGGCGACGCTGGTTCCCAGCATCCAGGCGGGACGAGTGTCGCCGCTGGTCGCGTTGCGGCGCGATTCGGCCGCGCGCGTCGATCCGCGCGCGATCGTGCGCCTGGCCGTCGCGGGCGCGATCCTGGTGGCAATCGGTTTCGCGATCGCGGCGCTCTCGCGGGTGCTTCCCGAAGGAGCGGGCGATCTGCTCGCGATGGGCTGCCGGCTGGTGGGAGCGGCGCTGCTCCTGCCGGCGCTCATCGTGGCGGGCGTGCCGGCCGTGGGCCGCGCGCTCGCCGCCGTTTTCGGCATCCAGGGACAGCTCGCCGGCGACAACTTGCGCGGCGCGCCGGGGCGCACCGCGGTGACGCTGATCGCGATCGTGGTCGGCATCGCGGCCTACGTGATCGTGGCGACCTTGATGCGCAGCCTCGAGGTGTCGCTCGGCGACTGGCTCGACCACTACATCGCGAGCGATCTCTCGGTGGCGTCGTCGAACAGGGTCGCAGGGCCTTCGTCGAATCGCATCCCCGGTGCGCTGGTCGACGGCATCCGCGAGGTTCCCGGTGTCCGGATCGTGCGGCCGTTCCGAACTCTTCAGATCCCGTATCGCGGCGAGATCACGGTGCTGCTGTCGCTCGACCTCGGCGTGGCGCGCCGCACCGCTCGCTACAACATGATCGAAGGACCCGAGTCGTGGGCGTTCCAGGAAGCGCTCCACCGAGGCGAGGGTGTCGGCGTCTCGGACGCGTTCGCGCGCCACTTCGGGAAGCACGCGGGCGACACGCTCGAGCTCGAGACACCGACCGGCTTGCACGAGTTCCGCATCCTCGGGACCTTCGCGGACTGGGCCGGTCCCACCGGCTCGATCCACGTCGACCGCGCGGTCTTCGTTCGCGACTGGAAGAGCGACATGGTCGACGGCATCAGCGTCGACCTGACGAGCCCCGACGACGAAGCGCGCGTGATGAGCGCGATTCGCGAGCGTTACGGCACCGACTACGACCTGCAGATCATGACCTCGCACGAGGTGAAGGACGAGATCCGCTCGCAGGTGATCCAGGGCTTCCAGATGACACGCGCCACCGAGGTCGTGGTGCTCCTGATCTCGGCGCTGGGTGTGGTGAACACGCTGCTCGCGGCGATCCTCGATCGGACCCGCGAGATCGGTATCTTGCGCGCGCTGGGCGCCACCCGCGGGCAGATCGTGCGCGCGGTGCTGCTCGAGGCGGGACTGCTCGGCACGATGGGAGCAGTCGCCGGGGTGGGGCTCGGGCTCTCCATCGCGTATCCGTTCATCAAGCGAACGCTGATCGAGCAGGTGGGGTGGCACGTCGACTTCCACGTGGACGCGTTCGCGGTGCTCGCGTCGGGCGTGCTCGCGGTGCTCATCTCCGTGGCGGCCGCGGCCTACCCGGCGCGACAGGCCTCGCGCCTCGACGTGCTGTCCGCGATCGCGTACGAATGACGGGCCATTCGACCGCTGCGGGAGGAACCATGAAAGTCGTGCTGTTCGGTGCCACCGGCATGGTGGGCCGAGGCGTGTTGCGCGAGTGTCTTCTCGATCCGGACGTCGAGAGCGTTCTGGCGGTGGCGCGAAGCCCGCTCGAAGAGCGGCATCCCAAGCTCCGCGAGCTCCGCCACGGCGACTTCCTCGATTTCTCGAAGGTCGCCGCCGAGCTCACCGGATACGACGCGTGCTTCTTCTGCCTCGGAGTCTCGTCCGCCGGCATGAAGGAAGCGGATTATCGCCGTGTGACCTACGACCTGACGCTCGCCGCCGCGCGCGTGCTCGCGGAGCGAAATCCGAGCATGACGTTCATCTACGTCTCTGGC